>QYQL01000053.1 GCA_007280915.1 Verrucomicrobiaceae bacterium
CCGAGACCGCCTGCGCACGGGTCAAGTGGACCGGCATTTCAAAAACCGACTCCGCCACCTCGCGGATCCCCCGGATGCAGCTGCAGCCGCCGGTGATCATCACGCCAGATCCCAACAGATGCTCTGGAACCTCCCCGGCAAGCCGCTTGCGAAGAAGCGCGAACAATTCCTGGAGCCGCGCATGGATGATCATGTTCAGCATTTCCCGCTCGACCTCCTTGCCGGAAAATCCCGTATCGTTTTTCAGGACGATATTTTCCCCGGGGAGGGATTTTCCGAGAATTGCCGAGCCCTCCTCGATCTTGAGCTTCTCCGCGCGGGTGATCGGGATGCGCAGGCCGATCGAGATGTCGTTGGTGATATGGTCGCCGCCCACCGCGAGAACCCCGCTGTGGCGGACGGCCCCGTCGAGGTAGACGATGTAATCCGTGACCCCGCCGCCGATGTCGATGACGAGCGCCCCGGATTCCTTCTGGTGCCGGCCGAGCACGACCTGAGCGGAGGCCAGCGAGTTGACTACCACGTCCTCGACTTCGATGTGGCATTCCTTCACGCAGCGGATCGAATTCTGGATGCGGTTCGTCACCCCGTGGATGATGTGAAAATCCGCCTCGAGCCGGCTGCCCAGCATGCCCACCGGATTGAGAACCCCCTCCTGGCCGTCCACGTAGTAATGCTGGATGATCGAATGGAGGATGGCATTTTCCTTCGGCAGGCTGATTTCCTTCGCCTTGTATTCGACCTCCTGGATTTCCTCCTCGGTGATTTCGCCCCCGTCATCCGGGATGACCACCGAGCCGCGGTTGTTGAAGCTCTGGATGTGGCTTCCAGTGACGGCGAGCCAGACGCTCTTGATCTCGACGTCGCTTTTTTCCTCGGCATCCGAGAGCGCCTCGCGCACGCAGTTACAGGCGTTTTCGAGATCCACAATCTCCCCCTTGCGCACCCCGCGCGAAGGGGCCTCGCCGACCCCGAGGAGACGGACATCCCCATCCTCGCGACACTCCGCAACCACGGCACATACCTTTGTTGTGCCGATCTCCAACCCCACATGGATGTCGTCGCGAGCCATCAGTTTTTTCTTTCCGTTGAATTTTGCGCGGTCCGGGAGGGCGGTCCCGCAACCTGGACAAACGTGACCGGCGTGTTCCGTCGAACCATCAGGTTGACGGATTCTAGCTCACGTCCGCTCTCGCGGCAATGTTCGAGAAGCTGGCGGAGCCGGGCAAGCTGTTCCGAGAAGTCCTCCGAGGAGAAGGTGACGCGGGCATTCCGGTCGCTGACCACCTCGATGCAATATCCCTTCGAGATGTTCATGGTGCGGATGGAAAGGAGGCATTCCGGCCGGCTCTGCACCTCGCGGAGGAGGGCGAGCGCGCTGTGGAGATCCTCATTGTGGAGCGGCTCCCCGTCCCGGATGTTGTCGCTGCGCACCCCGTAAATCACCGGCAGATGGTAGAACTCCGGCTGGATGATGCGCGGCTTCATGAGGAAGCCCGAGTCGTCCACCAGAAGGGATTTTTCCGGGTCGAACGGATCGGCATCCTTTTCGAAAGGTGCCACCCAGGCGACCGGGTCGCGCGCCGTGATGGAGATCGCGATGTGGTCGGGCAGGTGACGCTCGATGACCACGTAGGCGACCTGCGGGATCGCCCGCAGCGATTTTTCCGCGGCGGCCAGGTCAGCGCGGAAAATATTTTCGCCCTCCTTGATCCCTGTTTCCTCAAGCGCCTCCTCGCGCGTCATCACGCCATCGAGTTCGAATGTCACCCGCTTGAGCGTGTAGTCGGGGTTCGAGAAGAAGAACTTGTCGAGAGCGGTGAAGATCCCGACCCATGCGGCCACGGCGAGGCAAACGACCAGGGCGGATGTCCAGAAGATCCCGCCGAGCTTCTGCCTCCGTTCGCGCTTTGCGGTCACGGCGCGGATTTTCACATTCAAGAGATGTTGTCCGCGGCCTCCCGGCCTGAGCCTGCGGTTTCCCGCGACCGTGCGATGAGTCTTGTGAATCATGTCTGGTGTCTGAAAATCGAGAGCCCCGCGATTTCTTCGCAAAGGGCCGGAAAATCGATGCCGGCCACCGCCGCGGCCTTCGGCAGCAGGCTCGTCTCCGTCATGCCCGGAATGGTGTTGATCTCAAGGACATTGAGCTGTCCGTCCGGAGCCAGCAGAATGTCCACACGCGAATACACCCGCAGGTCGAGCGCCCGGCAGGCATCGAGCGCGACGCCCTGGATCCTTGCGGTGAGCTCCGGTGAAATCGCGGCCGGCACGTGGTATTCCGAGGCGCCCTTGGTATATTTGTGCTCGTAGTCGTAGAATCCCTCGTGAGGGACAATTTCGACGATCGGGAGCGCCGTCGTTCCGAGCACGCCAACCGTCAGTTCCCGGCCTTTGAAAAACTCCTCGACGAGCACGCAGTCTCCGTATTGGAAGCAATCCCCGAGTGCCGCCGCCATGGCTTCGGGAGCATCCACGATATGCACGCCCACGCTGGAACCCTGGCGGGGCGCCTTGACCACGCACGGGAAGCCGAAATCGGGATCTTCGCCCCGGCGGAGACTTTTCCATGGCGCGGTCGGGACGCCTGCGCGGTCGAAGTGGATCTTCGTCTCGATCTTGTCGAATGCCAACCGGCTGCCCTCCGCATTTTCCCCGGTGTAGGGCACGTCCATTGAGTCGAGCAGGTGTTGGAGGTCGCCGTCCTCGCCGAATGTGCCGTGGATGATGTTGAAAACGAGCCGTGTGCCCGGGGGAATTTGAAACCCCGGTCCGGTGACATCCATCTCGGTGATGAGTGCTCCGCACTTGCGCAGCGCGCCGGCCACGGCCGTTCCCGAACGCAGCGAGACATCGCGCTCCGTTCCCGGCCCTCCCATCATGAGGGCAACCGGCATGCCATCCAGAATTCCAGTGAACTGCCTTTTCATAAATCCACTCCCACAATCTGAACCTCGGTTTCCAGCTTGATCCCGTGCGCCCGTTCGGCCGCGGCCTTGATCTCCCCGATCAATGTCAGCACCTCCTCGGCGGTGGCGCCCCCGTCGTTCACGATGAAATTTCCATGAACCTCGGAAACCCGCGCGCGTCCGACCGAGAAATTTTTGAAGCCGAGCTCCTCGATCAGGCGGCCGGCCGGAATGGATCCCGGGTTCTTGAAGATGCAGCCCGCGCTGGCGGCCACCGGCTGGGATTCCCGCCGCTTTGCGACCGAGGTCTCGATCAGGCGGTCGATGTCCTCGCGCGTCGAGGGGGTCCCCTTCATCACCGCGGACAGTGCGAAATTCTCCCGCAGCATCGGAACGCTCCGGTATTGGACTTCGATTTCGGCCGGTGTCCGCATGAAAATATTTCCATCATGGTCGCAGAACCGCACGCGGACGACCTGGTCGAACGTCTGCGCGCCCATCGCTCCGGCATTCATGCGGAGCCCGCCGCCGAGGTTTCCGGGAATGCCCTCCATCCACTCGAATCCGCCGAGATTTGCCGAGCGGGCGAGCGCGCTCAGTTGCTTGAACTTCACTCCGACCCCGGCGGTGATCTCCTCGCCGTTCACTTCGTGGCGCAGGAATTCTCCGCGGGCGAGATGGGCGACGACGCCGGGGATGCCGCCGTCGCGCACGAGCAGGTTCGATCCGCGGCCCATGACCATGAATGGCAGGCCCTCGTCGAAGCAGAATTGGACAAGGTCCGCGAACCCCTCCTCGGTTTCGGGCTCGGCCCAGAACTGGGCTGGCCCACCGACCCGCATCGTGGTGTGCCGGGAGAGCGGTTCGTGAAGCTTGATGACCCCCGGCCCCATGACTGCGAGAAGCTTTTCGCGCGTGGCGAGATCTCCGGCAAGCCGCGTCCCGGCCTCATGAATATTGCCAGCACCGAGGCTGATGACGAGGTCGCCGTTTTCGATCACGGCAGCGGCCGCGCGGTGCACATGCGAAACTTCCGCCACATGTTCCGCCGCCGCGTGCCCGTTGGCATGGAGGGCCTCGACAATCGTTGCTCCCGAAACCCCAGGAAGCGGTTTTTCGCTCGCGGCATAGACGTCGGTGACGTAGACGCGATCCGCATCGGAAAATGCCTTCCCGAAATCGTCCTTCAGCGCGAGTGTCCGCGTGAACCGGTGGGGCTGAAACATCGCGATGACCCGCTTCCATCCGCCCGTCCGCGCGGTGGCGAGCGTCGCCGCGATTTCTGTCGGATGGTGCCCGTAATCATCCACGATGAGGTGGTTCACCGACTCATAGCGGATTTCAAAACGTCTCCGCGCGCCGCGGAAGGAATCGAGGGCCGATGCGATTTTGTCGAACGGGATGCCGAGTTCGGTCGCCAGGGCGACAACCGCCAAGGCGTTCATCGCATTGTGCGCACCCGGGATGTTGAGGGCAATTTCCCCGAGGCGGGTTCCCTCGCGGGAGACAGTGAACCGCGAGCGGAAGTTTTCCGTCTCAAGGTTTGTCATGAGGAATGCCGATTCCGGGGAACTTCCGTAGGAAACCGCCCCCGGGTGCGCCCGGCAGACCCGCGAGGCTCCCTCGTCGTCGCCGCAATAGAACACTTTCCCCGAGGTTTGCGAAACCAGCTTCAAATAGACCGCGTCAATCGCGGCGAGATCCTTGTAAAAATCCAGGTGTTCCGGTTCGATGTTCAGAACGATCGCATGGGTCGGGTGGTAATTGATCAGCGTCCCGTCGCTCTCATCCCCCTCGGCGACAAAATATTCGCCCTCCGAATCCCAGCGGGCGTTCGTTCCCAGGATCGGAATTTCCGCGCCCACGTAGTGCGAGGGCTTCAACCCACCGGACCGTAGCACGTGGGCCGCCATGGCGGACGTCGTTGTCTTGCCGTGCATCCCGCAGACCACGACGCCTTTTTTCACGGCCATGACAGCCGCCAGCGCGTCGGCTCGCCGGGCCATCGGGATCCCGAGCCTCTGGGCTTCGTCATAGGCCGGGTTGCCCGGCTTGATCGCCGATGAATAGAGCACGATGTCCGCCCCCTGGACGCTTTCTGCCGTCTGGGGCGAATAAAAAAGGAGTCCCTTTTTTTGCAGGCGTTCGACCTCGACCGTCACGACCTTGTCCGACCCGCTGACTCGGTGTCCGAGCGCGAGCAGAAGCGCGGCGATCCCGCTCATTCCGGAGCCGGCCACCCCGATCAGGTGGATATTCCTTGGGACGGGTCCGGTCAAAGCCTCCTGAAGCTCCTTCATTTTGCAGCCTCCTTCACGGCTTGTTCCATGACATCGGCAACGTTCTCCGCGGCTGCGGCGGGGGCGATCCTCTTCGCGGCCGCTGACATGCGCTCGCGGCGGGTATCGTCGGAGAGAAGGTTCGAGATCATCGCGGACAGAGCCTCGGCGTTGGTGCCTTTTTCCGTGAGCATTTCCGCCGCTCCGGCGCGCACGTAAATTTCCGCATTCGCCGTCTGGTGGTCGTCGGTGGCGAACGGGTAGGGGATGAGGATCGAGGGGAGCGCGAACTTCGAGAGCTCGCTCAGGCTCGAGGCACCGGCGCGGGAAATGACGAGGTCCGCGGCCGCGTAAGCCTCTTCCATCTGGTGATGGAACGGTGAGACGTGGTGTGGAATTTCATCCCGCTGGTAATTCGCTGAGGCCAGCCGCTCATCCCTCTCTCCTGTAAGATGGATGATCTGGATATTCGATCCGGCGAGAAGCGGTGCGGCCTTGAAGAGGAGTTGGTTGATGCCCGCCGCCCCCTGGCTGCCACCCATCGCGAGAAGGGTCTTTTTTTCCGGATCGAGCCGGAACACCTTGAATGCTTCCGTCCGGTCGGGCGGCAGGCCGAGGTTTTTGCGCACGGGCGTTCCGGTCACGATGCACGAGACTCCTGGGAACCGTGCTTCCGCTTCCTCGAAACCCAGCAGGACTTTTGATGCAAATCTGGCCGCCAGCCTGTTCGCGCGGCCGGGGATCGCGTTCGATTCGTGGATAAAGGCAGGCAGGCCCTGCATGCGTGCCGCAAGCACCGGGGCGGTGGAGGTGAAGCCACCCATCCCCAGCACCACAGACGGCCGGAATTTCCGGTAGAATTTCCGGCAATGCGAAAAGCTCTCCCAGAACCTCCGCAAGAACCGCACGGAAGCGGGAGAGACGATCATGCTCGGCAATCCGATCGAGGGAAGTTTTTCGGATCGGAACTCGGGCCGCGCCTTCAAGGCGGTGGTGTCGATTTCTTTCTCGGAGACAAAAAGCACGATTTCATGACCCCTCGCGTTGAGGGCTTCCGCAACGGCGAGGCCCGGGAACAGGTGACCCCCGGTTCCGCCACAGGCGATCACGGCACGGAATGGCGGCGACTTTGTCATAGGCGTGGCTGGATGCGCGCGCGCAGAAGCGCCGGTGCCAGACGCGGGACGAGCGGTCTGCCCTGACGGTGGATGTTGACGAGGAGCCCGATCATGAAAAGGCAGACCATGAGGTTCGATCCGCCGTAGCTGATGAATGGCAGCGGCATTCCCTTGTTCGGGAGCAGGGATGTCGTCACCCCGATGTTCACCGCGGCCTGGAGCGAAATCATCATCACCGCCCCGAAGCCCAGCAGCAGGCCGAAGCGGTCGCGGGCGTTTGCCGCAACCAGAGAGCCGCACAGGCAGACGACAAGGTATCCCGCAACCGTCACCAGAGTGACGCGCAGCCCGAGTTCCTCCCCGATCATCGGAAAAATAAAATCGGTGTGGGCATAGGGAAGGTAGAGCATTTTCTGCCGTCCCTCGCCCAGTCCGAGTCCCTCGACTCCTCCGGAACCGAATGCGATGAGCGCCTGCCATTGCTGCAGTCCCTCGCCCAGCTTGAATTTTTCCGGGTCCAGAAATGCCATCAGCCGTCCCTGGCGTTCGGAGATGTTCATGGCGAGCATGAGCACGCCCGCCAGTCCGGCCGCACCCATCAGCAAAAGCCAGCGCAGCGCGGCTCCCGCCACAAACATCACCGCGACCGCGGTGGCGCCGATGAGCGCGGTGTTGCCGATATCGACCTCCAGAAGGATCGGGACCAGCAGGATGCCGACGATTCCCATCGGTGCAGCAAACCCCATCAAAAACCCCTTCGATTGTTCCGGAAATTTTGAAAACCACCACGCCAGGAAAAAGAGTGCGGCGATTTTGGCCAACTCGCTCGGCTGCAGCGCACCCACGCCGATGTTGAGCCACCGGGAGGAGCCGTTGATGCGGAGGCCGATTCCCGGCGCAAAGCAGAGCAGCAGCAAAACGAATGCGCCCCCGAACCAGATCCACCATGTCTTTTCCCACTGGTGATAATCCACGCAGGCGGCGGTGAAGGCGACCACGAGCCCAACGACGAGCCACATGATCTGGCGCTTCACAAAAAAGTAGATGTCGCCGTGGCTGTCGCGCGCAAACGCGCTCGTGCTGAAAAGCATCACAAGGCCGAGGGTGATGAGGCCCGCGACCGTCAGGAGAAGAACATGTATGCCGTGCTTTTGCATGGTCCAACCTCCCCGCCTGCCGCCGGCGCGTGTTTCGATCACGCCGGTGGGGCGGGTGAATTTCAGGGAATGGTCAGCTTTTGTCCGATTTGGAGTTTTGTGGGATCTTCGATTTTGTTGATTTTCAGAAGCTCATTGTAGCTTACCTTCAACTTTTTTGCGATCGAGTAGGGGTTGTCCCCCTTGGCGACCGTGTAGGTTCCCCCGACCGCGGCGGCCTTCTTCTCTTCCTTGGCGGAGGGGCTTGCCGCTGGCTTCGCCGCCTGGGGTGCCGCTGCCGCGACAGGGGCGGCTTTCGCGGTTACCACCGTCGGGGAGGTTTTGCCGGAGGCAGCCGGAGTGACCGCCTTCGGCGCGGGCTTCGTCTCGGTGACCTTGGCAACCGGAGCGCTTTCTTTGACTGGAGCCGCCTTGGTGTCCGCCGCCGGTTTGGATGAAATTTTCAAAACCTGTCCGACGCGGATGGTTTTGGTCGTTTCCAAGCCGTTTGCCTGCTCGATGGCCTCCACCGAGGTTTTGTGCTGCGCAGCGATCTTGGTCAGCGTGTCGCCGGCTGCCACGGTATGCGTGATACTTGCAACAGGAGGGCTGGCTGGCGCCTTTGCCTCCGGCTTTGTCGCGACGGGCGGCGTGGATTTTTCCGATACCTCGGACACGGCGGCGGGGCGTGTCTCCTGTTTTTCGGCAACCGGTGCTTTCTTTTTGTCTGCGGCAGGATGGCTGGTCTTGAGGGTGTTGAACGCGAAGACCCCTCCGACGGCGAGGACGTGGAGGACGAGGACCACGATCAGCGCGTGGGAGAACTTCATGTTCGGCTCGGCTCCCCCCTCGTAATCATCGATCTCCTCCTCGCGAGCGGCGGCGCGGGCGTGGAGGGGGCGGATCATTCTCCGGGGTGCCCGGCGCGGTGCGGGCGGACGTGTGGTGGGTTTCATTTTCATGGGTCGATCACTTCTTGGGCTGTAGTTGCTGGATGCAGGATTTGAAAAGATTACCGCGCTCTCCGTAGTTGCGGAACATGTCGAACGACGAGGTGCCGGGGGAAAACAGGACGACATCGCCTTCCTTGGCAAGCCGGTGCGCCTCGCTGACCGCCTCTTCGAGGGTGGACGTCTTGTGGCAATCAACGCCCTTCCACGATTCCTCAATCCGGTTTTTCATCTCGCCGATGAGGACGGCTGCGCGGACGCGCTCCCGGACGAGGGGCGCGATGGCGTCGAATTCAAAGCCTTTGTCCTTTCCTCCCGCGATGAGCACGATCGGTTGGTCCTGCGAGCGGATCGCCATCTCCATGGCATCGAGGTTGGTCGCCTTCGAGTCGTTGATCCAGCGGACTCCGTCCAGCTCGCGCACGAATTCGCAGCGGTGGGCGGGCGGCGTGTAGCAGGTGACCGCGCCCGCCATGATGTCGAACTCCACATCCAGCGCATATCCGATCGCAAGGGCTGCCATCAGATTCTCAGCGTTGTGGATCCCGCGCAGTTTTGTCTCCGCCTGGTCGAGGACCGGCTGTCCCCGGAAAAGGATCCGTGTTCCTTCCAGCGTGAAGTCCGCGCCGTCGTGCGAGGCACTGAAGGTGATTTTCCGCGCGTCGAGCGGAGGCAGTTCGGAAACCGCGTTGACCACCGCGACGTCCGCCGACGTCTGATTTTCAAAAATCCGCAGCTTGGCATCGCGGTATTCCCGCATGCCGGGATACCTGTCGAGATGGTTCGGGCTCAGGTTGAGCCAGACGGCGACCTGCGGGCGGAAAGACCGGATGGTTTCGAGCTGGAACGAGCTGACCTCCAGGGTCATGACATCCAACTCGTGGCTTGAGCGGACGGCCGTGGCAAAGGGAAGCCCGATGTTGCCGCTCGACATCGTGCGGACTCCGCACCCGCCCAGCATGGCGGTGGTGAGCTCGGTTGTGGTCGTCTTGCCGTTTGTTCCGGTGATGGCGACAACCGGGCACGAGCACTCCTCGAATGCCAGTTCCAGTTCCCCGATCACCGGGATCTTCTTTGCGATCACATTGCGAACGAGCGGCACTGCGGGGTCGATGCCCGGGCTCAGGACCGCGACGTCATACGGCTCCGGATCCACGTCGGCGTCCGCACCCAGAACGACCCGGATTCCCCGCGCGGAAAGGGTGGCGGCCTTTTCCCGGAGAGACGGGCTGTCGCCGCTCTCGCAGACCGTGACGCCCGCACCCTCCTCCTGCAAAAGCATTGCGGCGGCCTCGCCGCTGTGGCCGAGACCGAGAACAATCGCTTTTTTTCCGCTGTAGATCATCTGAGCTTGAGAGTGGCGAGTCCGAGGAGGGCGAAGAGAACCGACATGATCCAGAATCTGACGATCACTGTGTTTTCCTTCCATCCGCTGAGTTCGAAATGGTGGTGGAGCGGGGACATTTTGATGATCCGCTTTCCTGTGAGCTTGAAGCTGGCTACCTGGAGGATGACCGACATTGCCTCGATGACGAAAACCCCGCCGACGATCACGAGCAGAAGCTCCTGTTTGCAGCAGATGGCGACGGCGCCAAGCATTCCGCCGATGGCGAGCGAGCCGGTGTCGCCCATGAAGACCCGTGCTGGGTGTGCGTTCCACCAGAGAAATCCCAGGCACGCGCCGAGCAGCGCCACACAGAGAACAGTCAGCTCCCCGGAATACACCACGAACGGAACCTGCAAATAGGTTGCCGCCTTGATGTTTCCCGCAAGATACACGAGCACGGCATATGCGGCGGCAACCGTCGCCGTGCATCCGGTGGCCAGCCCGTCCAGCCCGTCGGTCAGATTCACGGCGTTCGATGTGCCGACGATCACCAGGAGATAAAAAACGAACGTCGCCCAGCCGAGGCTGAAGACGAGAGGTTCCTTCGAAAACGGTATGAAGAGCTGCTGGGCGACGCCGGAGACCTTTGGATTGGTGAGGAAGAAGACGGTGAAGACCGCAGCGAGCAGGCACTGGAGCGCGAATTTCAGCCGGCTGCTGATCCCCTCCGAACTCTTTTTGGTGACCTTCAGCCAGTCGTCGTAGAACCCGATCCCGCCGAGGAAGACGGTGCTGAAGAGGACAAGCCAGACGAACGGATTCTCGGGCTTCGCCCAGAGGAGCGTCGCGATGACAATCGATCCCACGAGAAGGATGCCACCCATCGTCGGGGTTCCCTTCTTCGCCCCGTGGAGTTCGAACAGCTTGTGAACCTCCTCCTTGCTGCGGATCGGTTGGCCGAACTTCAGGGAGATCAATTTTCTGATAACCAGGTTTCCAAAAACGATGCTGATGAGGAACGCGGTGACCCCGGCGCAGATCGCGCGGAATGTGATGTAGGAAAAGACGTTGAACGCCTTGAAAAAGTCGCTGTCGATTCCCCGCGCACGGGCCCAGTCACTGAGTTCGGAAAGGTAGTAAAGCATCAGAAATCTTCGAGCACGTTTTCCATCCGGGCCGAGCGGCTGCCCTTGACCAGGATGATATCTCCCGGGCGGGCAAGCTGTGCGAGCATGCGCGCGGCGGAAGCGGTGTCCTCCACCTCGTGAATCCTGCCAAGACCGGCCTCGCGGGCGGCATCCGCCATGGAAGCAGTTTCCGCGCCGACCGTAACGAGAATATCAGCGTATTTTCCGGCGGCCAGACCGGTCTGTCGGTATCCTTCCGCCGCGAATTCCCCAAGCTCGCCCATGCGGCCAAGAACGGCGATCCGGTGGCCGCTTCCGGGCAGCGCCCGCAGCGTGGACAGGGCGGCGATCATGGAATCCGGGTT
Organism: Verrucomicrobiaceae bacterium; assembly: GCA_007280915.1. GTDB lineage: Bacteria > Verrucomicrobiota > Verrucomicrobiia > Chthoniobacterales > Terrimicrobiaceae > QYQL01. The sequence continues at coordinate 11,212 of QYQL01000053.1, forward strand.
GGCGTTGTAAGAGTCATCCAAAATCGAGATCCCGCGGATGGTGCGTCGTTCGAGGCGTCCTCCGGCCAGGCGCGCTGACGCGAGTCCCGCAACGGCCTGAGCCGGGGAGAGTCCGAATCCGATGCCGGCGGCAATTGCATGGAGCGCGTTGGCGACCATGTGCGATCCGTTGCTCGGGATCCGGGCGTCGAGCGACTGCCCGTCCACGTGAAGAACGAACGAGCAGGAGTCGTCGCCTTCGGTCAGGGAATCTGCGGTGAGGTCTCCGGCGTCGAGGCCGGTGAGGATGACGCGGGCCCGACAGCGCTCCGCGATTCCGCCGGTCATGCTGTCGCCGGCCGGAAGGATGACAAACCCGGAGGGAGGAACGGCTTCGGCCAGCGCACCTTTTTCCACCGCGATGGCGGCGCGGGATTTCATGTATTCGATATGGGCGATGCCGAAGTTGGTGATGATCGCGGCATCCGGCCGGGCCAGCGCGGCAAGCGGAGCGATCTCTCCCGGGTGGTTCATGCCGATTTCCCACACGGCCGCGGTGTGGGAGCTGTCCGCGGCGAGGATGGAAAGAGGCACGCCGATGTGGTTGTTCAGATTCCCCTCGGTTTTTGCCAACTTGAACCGCGTTCCCAGAATGGCGGCCGCAAAATCTTTTGTGGTTGTTTTCCCGTTGCTGCCTGTGATGCAGAGGACCTTCAAATCCAACCGCGTCCGCCAGGCGGCAGCAAGCCTGGTCAGGGCGGCGAGCCCGTTGTCAGCGAGCAAAACCGGAAAGCCATCCGGCAGCGCGGCAACCGCGTCGGCGGTGTCCACCAGCACAGCCGCAGCTCCGCGCGAGGCGGCTTCCGCGGCGAAGGCGTTTCCGTCGAAGTTCTCTCCGCGCAGAGCCACATAAAGGTCGCTCGGCTGGATCGTGCGCGTGTCTTTTCCGACGCGCGAAACCACGGTTTCGCCGGAACCCCGGAGGATTTTCGCCCCAGCCATTTGAGCAACCGATGCGAGCGGGAGCGGATCCATCAGATTTCGACCTTCCTGTTGGCGATGGCGTTTCCGGCAACGGCCGCGTCGTCGAACGGAATCTTCCGGTCTGCGAACTCCTGATAATTCTCGTGGCCTTTTCCCGCGATGAGGACGATGTCTCCCGCCTGCGCAAGCTGGATGGCCTGTCGGATCGCGGCTTCGCGGTCCGTGATTTTTTCGTGGCGGATTCCGTGCATTCCGGATTCGATGTCCCTGAGGATTTCTTCAGGATCCTCCCCCCGGGGATTGTCTGATGTAAGGACGCTCCAGTCGGAAAATTCCTCTGCGGCCGCAGCCATGAGCGGGCGCTTGGCCCGGTCGCGGTCTCCGCCGCATCCGAAGACCGTGATGATCCGCGCGGGATTCAATTCTCGCAGCGTGCGCAGGACGTTGCGGAGGGCATCATCGGTGTGCGCGTAGTCGACATAGACCTGAAAATTCCGTTTCGCCGCGACGCGCTCGAGGCGTCCGGGTATCTGGGGCGCATTGGCAAGCGCCGCGATGGCGGATCGCAATTCCACCCCGCAGGCCGCCGCGGCCGCGATCGCCCCGACCGCATTGTAGATGTTGAAAAGCCCGATGAGCGGCATGCGGACGAGGAAACTTTTTTTTCTGGCATCGAGCTGGAATGTTGCGCCGGACGCGTCGAAGCGGATGGCGCTCGCCCGGAAGTCCGCTCCCACTCCCCGGCCGAACGTGAGCACCCGGGTCTTCTTCGCAAATTGATTCGCCAGCAGACGGCCCATGCGGTCATCGATATTGATGATGGCCCTGCCCTTCTTGTGCGTTTGTGAGGCGAGAGCCTCGAAGAGAAGCGTCTTGGCTTCAAAATACTTCTCCATCGTGCCGTGAAAATCGAGATGGTCCTGTGTCAGGTTGGTGAAGACGGATGCATCGAATTCGATTCCGCGCACCCGGTGCTGGACGAGCGCGTGGCTTGAGACCTCCATGGCGACCGCTTTGCATCCGCGCTCCCGCATCGTGGCGAGCATCTCCTGCAGGTCTACGGATTCGGGTGTCGTTCTCGGGGCCGGGATTTCCTCTCCTCCGACGATATATTTGACCGTTCCGATCAAGCCGCACGGCAACGATGAGAAATCCAGAATATGCCGGATGAGAAAGGCGGTTGTGGTTTTTCCGTTCGTGCCGGTGATGCCCGCGCATTTGAGCGAGCGGTCGGGATGGTCATGGAATGCGGCCGCGATGTCGGCCATTGAGGCGCGTGCATCCGGCACCTGCACGGTCGGGCAGCCCGCATTCGGAACAGGTGCTGACGCGACCACGGCGGCGGCCCCGTTCGCGACCGCCTGGCCGACAAATTCCGCCCCGTCGGATTTTTGGCCCGGAAGCGCAAAAAACAGGCTCCCAGCGGTGGCGTGCCGGGAGTCGTAGCAGAGGGACGAAATCTCGGGATCCGCCAGAACGGCCGGAATTCCCGCGGCTTCGAGAAGGGGGTTCAACCTCATCTCGCCACCTCGTTCCTGTCGTTACGGGTTGTGTCGAAGGCGAGCGGGCCGGCGGGTTCCGCGCGCAGTGCGGGGACCAGATCCATGTGGCGCGCCACGCGTTCGCCGATCCGTGAGAAAACCGGCGCCGCAACAAGTCCGCCATACGTCAACCCCGGCGCGATTTTTGGATCGTCGATCATCACCAGGCAGACGAAACGGGGATCTTCCTCCGGCAGGTAGCCGACGAAAGACACGACATATTTTCCCTCGGCGTATCCGCCTTTCGAACTGATCTTCTGTGCGGTGCCCGTCTTTCCGGCCACGGTGAATCCCGCGACCTTGGCGAGTTGGGCGGTTCCGCCCTCGCCGACGACTCCGGTCAGGGCATGGCTCACAAAGCGGGCGGTCTTTTTTGGAATGACCTCTCTGACGAGTTTCGGCGGCTTTTCGGTGAGCACCCGGCCGTCCGAGTCCTCGATCGATTTGACAATTTGCGGGGCCATGAGGCGTCCCCCGTTCGCGATGACCGACATGCCCATGGTGATCTGCAGCGGTGTCACCGCGACAGACTGGCCCATCGGCATGCGTGTGATGGTGAGCTTGTCCCAGCTGTGGGGAGGACGGACCATGCCAACAATCTCGCCGGGAAGTTCGATACCCGTCTTGTCGCCAAAGCCGAACCGGCGGACGTATTCGTAATATTTTGTATCCCCCATCATGAGGGCCATTTTCGCGGATCCGATGTTCGAGGATTTGACCAGGATGTCATGGACACTCAAAGTCCCATATCCATGGTGGTCGCGGAGAATCTTGCCTCCGTAGGCAAAGGCTCCGTTCTCACAGTAGATTCCGGTCTTATCGTTGACAGTACCTTCGTTGAGCGCGCCCGAAGCCACGACGATTTTGAACGTGGAGCCGGGCTCGACCATGTCGATGATGGCCCGGTTTTTCATTTGCTCCGGCTTCGCATCTCCCGGTGTATTCGGGTCGAAGCACGGGCGGTTTGTCATGGCGAGGACCTCGCCGGTCGCCGGATCGAGCAGGATGCCGACCGCCATCTCCGGCTTGAGGTCGTTGAACGCGGAGTCGAGTTCCTCCTCGAGGATCGCCTGCAGGCCCATGTCAATCGTGAGGCGTACATTTAGACCATGCTCGGCCGGTTCCTCCTGACCGCGGTAAAGCATGATCTCCCGCCCGGTCCGGTCGCGTTCGATATAGCGGTATCCATCGTGCCCGCGCAGGGATTGCTCCATCGTCATTTCAATCCCCTGGATCCCATTGCCATCGTGGTCCAAAAACCCGAGCACGTGGCCGAGCATCCGTCCGTTCGGATAGGTCCGCACGGCATCCTCTTCAAAATAGAGGCCGCGGAGACCGGCATCCTGCATGGCCTTCCCGAGGGCGGCGGCCTTGTCCTCGGCCACGCCGTGGCGGACCACGATGTATTTCCGGTCGCCCGAGATTTTCTGCAGGAGTTCCTTTTCGTCCATGTCGAGGAACGGTGCCGCGAGCCGGGCGAGGGCCTCCGGGTTTTTGATATGCGATCCGTCCGCGACGACCGTGCGAACCGGGATATTTGAAGCCAGGAGTTCTCCGTTGCGGTCGAAGATCAGTCCACGCCGGGCATGGATGGTCTGGCGCATGGTGTGCTTCTCGGCTGCCAGGCGCGAATACTCGTCGTGCTTGGCCACCTGAAGGCTGATCAGCCGGGCCGAGTAGATGGTGAAGATCAGGGCGACGGCACCACAAGCCAGGGCTGTGCGCGTGCGCTCCGCCTTTCTCATTGGCGGATCCTCTCGACAAGCGCCGTGCGGAGGATTCCATCACGCCCGGCGGCGGAAGGCGGGGTCAGCCGGGCGATGACGTTGTCCTGGATCGGTTTCATGGCAATGAAGCCCTCGGCGATGCGCTGCTGGAGGACCCTGCGGGAGGAAAGCTCGGTCACGCGCGCGAGGAGCGTCTCGTTCAGCGCCCGCACGCTCGCCACCTTTTTTTCGACCTGGCGGATCTGATCCGCGAGGGCGAACTGCTGATTTTTCATGTAAACAAAGAACAGCCCGCCGGCGCCCACAAACAGGGCGACGAGCAGGCAGCGGATGAGCGATGAGAAGTGGACAGGGTTGATGTGTTTTCTGCGGTTGGCGTTCATGGCAGGTTCTCCTGTATTTTTTCGACGACACGGAGTTTGGCGCTCCGCGCGCGCGGGTTGGCTGTGGTTTCCTCCATTCCGGCATCGATGGGATGCGGCGTGAGTAAACGGAAAATCCGGTCCGGGTTGCGTCTTGGCTCCGGCCATTCCGGCCGGTCCACCCATTCCTGGCTGCGCTCCCGGAAAAAGTGTTTGACGATCCGGTCCTCGAGCGAGTGGAACGTGATCACGGCGAGACGTCCGCCCGGAGCGAGCGATGGAGGAATCGTTTCCAGAGCCTCGCGTAGTGCGCCGAGCTCGTCGTTCACCGCGATGCGGAGGGCCTGAAAGACGCGGGTTGCGGGATGTTTTCCACCGGTGCGCGGGGCCACGGAGGAAACGGCTGCGGCGAGGTCGAATGTGGTGCGGAAGGGGTGTCGCGCCCGCAGCGAGTCGATCCGTGAGGCGATCTGCATCGCCCTCGGTTCCTCACCGAACTCGCGGAAGATCCCCGCGAGCTCCGCGACGGGCATCGTATTGACCATGTCGGCGGCCGTCATCGGTGCGGACAGGCTCATGCGCATGTCGAGCGGGCCGTCCTTCATGAGCGCGAACCCTCGTCCGGCCGTATCGAGCTGGTGCGAGGAGACTCCGATGTCGAGCAGAGCTCCGGCCAGGCCGCGGCGCTCGCCAAGATCATCCAGTACGCTCTCCGCCTCGCGGAAATTCGCCTCCACCAGTCGGAGGTGGGATCCGAATCGGGCGAGTTTTTTGCCTGCCTCGGTAAGCGCCTCGGTATCCTGATCAAGACCGATCACATCTGCTCCCGCCTCGAGAAGCTTCTCGCTGTGGCCCCCTCCGCCGATCGTTCCGTCCAGGAACAGCATGCCCGGAGCGGGGCGCAGCAGCGCGACCACCTCGTCCGGCATCACGGGCACATGATACACGCGTCCGCTCTCGTCAGTTTTTTCCAAGGGCAGTTCCAGCAGGTCTTCGCAGTCCAAGAAGCTCATAGGCGTTGCGGGGTCGGATTTTTATGGTGGCGTGTCCGGGCGGCTTTCCCTCGCCGTTTTTTCCGGATTGAAAACCGAAGAAAAACGAGCGGCCGCCCTTGGCCATCAGATTGTCCTCCTCATGGGCGGCGGCCTTTCATGCTCTTCCCGGTCACAGACCGGCCTCCTCGGCGGCGGCTTGAAGAGCCGAATTGTTGGTGCCTTCGCTCGCGGCGAAGTTTTCCGAAGACCAGATTTCAATCCGGCCGGGGGATCCGATAAAAATGACATCTCCGGCAAGCTGCGCCCACGCGCAGTGCGGCTCGGCGAGCACGATCCTTCCCTGCTTGTCGGTCGATACGGCGCGCGCGGACGCATAGAATGCCCGGATCGCGCTGCGCTTCTCCTTCGGGGTCAGCCGTGCGGATTCCTGAAATCTCTGCTCCCACTTTCCGAGCTCTTCCGCCCGCATCACCATCAGGAATCTTTCTTTCGGGTGGGGGACCACATGGAATTCCTCCCCTTCTCCGGACACCCAGGCAGACGGGATCGCAACACGATTTTTTGCGTCCAATGAACGCTCAAACGTGCCCGAGTATAGCGCCGTGCTGGTTGATTCCTGACCCATTGCCGTTTAGGTTTGCTGTGACACAATCTGCCACCGCTCCCCACTTTTCACCACTTTTCACCACTAGAGTCAATAAGAATCTCTGGATATGTGGTGGTATCAAAGGGACTCCGCAAAAAATGCCATCCGGCATTTGTCCGGTCTCAAAGGAGTGTCCAATCTCATCTCGATCAAATCCGTCGTGACACCTGAGGAGATAGAAAAAGACATCGAATCAGCCTTTGAAAGAAATGAGCTCCTGGACACCAGCAAGATCAAAGTCGAAACATCTGGGCGCAATGTTGTTCTCCACGGCAGGGTCCGGAATTACGCGGAGAAGGATGAGGCGGAACGGGTCGCCGGATGTGCGCCGGGAGTCACCTCGGTGGACAACCAGCTCGCGGTGAAGTGGTTTTGGTTGGCGAATTGAAGCGGGCCAACGTGATTTTCACAAAAACGCCACCGGGCTGGCCCTCATGACTTCCCAACTGAAAAAACGCAGCTGTTCTGCCGACAATCGCAGCAGCAGTGCTTGCAGTTATTCTTTTCCGCACCAGCCGTGATCGGCGCGGTCTTCTTTGCCATCTGGCTGAATCGCTTCCGCAAAACCATCAGCCAAATGAATGAGCAGGCACTGCTGAGATCCTTCAGGATTTGGCTCGCCTGTTATTGATGCCAATCTCCTCAATGAAGCGAAGAATGGGGTGAACTCCCCATATTCCACTCAGGGATTGAGCGCGTATCGTCATGGGCCATGAGAAACAAGATTATCAACGAACTGGCCCAAGACGCAGGGGCTTTGGTGGCCGCAACAAAAGATATAACCGGAGAGCAAGTCCAGGAAGCCCGCAAGCGCGTGGACTTCGCATTGAAACGCGCGAAGGGAATCTACGGTCAGGTTTGCGACAAGGCGATTGATGGAAGCAATGCCGTTAACGAACTGGTGCACAAAAACTCGTATCAAGCCATTGCCGTCGGGCTCGCGGCAGGTGCGATCCTTGGCTATTTCATCGCCCGAGGTTGCAAGCGTGGTTGTCCCACGAGAAACACCGAGGAAGGGGCATGAAGAATCCACCGAAAGAGGCCGTTTTGGACGGTGATTCCATCGACACGGACCCCGTGGCCGGACGTCTGGTCATGGTTCGGGCAATTGAGATTGCCTCCAGCGATGGTCGATTGGCGATTGATTTGTCTGCAAGCGATTGGCAGCAGGCCAAACGGGAGCTGACCGGCGAATTGGATCAACCCTGATCCTTCGGTTCCTCACGCAGAGTTGCCAGCGGAGAAAAATGGGTTTTCGGAATGAACCCGAAAACAAACCTCGCCACAGCGGAGTGCCCACCGACTTGAGGAGGGTTCTGGCTGGGGCGAAGTTAGGGCTGATTTCGAGCGCTTTGCGGGCGGCTTCCAGTTCGAGGTAACTCGGCGGGGATGATGAGTGATCGGATACGAAATGCCTACTCGGGTGCCGGCTCGCCGACGGCGACCTCGTAGGGATCGACCTTCGGCACATTGGCTGCGAAAGATTTCGTGCCGGGCATGATTTCAAAGCGCGGGTCGAAATCCACCATCGTGGAGGCGAGTTTGGCGAGCACGCTCGTATCGCCCTCGGTTTTGGCGGTTCCATCCTTGATTTGAGCTTCGAGAGTTTTGGCTCCCATCATCGTTTTTTCGAGATCCGAGCGGTTAATGGTGAGGGTAAGGTCGGGGTTTTTGGCCAGAAAGCCTTCGAGGTTTGTGAGGGTGGCATTCTCCATTTCAACAACGAACTTTTCCCCGTTGTCCGGCGTGAGGAGGTTGATCGTAAACCGCATGCCTTCCGCCTTGCGGCTGTCCATGCGGATGCCGAGAAAATCGAGAAAGAGTCCGGTGGACATGGCACGGATCACGTCCGGGCTGGAAGAGTCGGCGGTGTTCCCTTCCGGAATTCCCGTCCTCAACTCGTAGGTGGCGGCGAGGTAGCTATTCCTGAGCCCGGGATTTTCCTGCTGGTAACCAATCTGCTCGAAGATATCTGCCAGCAGGTCTTTGGCTGCCTGGTTTTTCGGTTCGGCCTGAACCAGCTTGTTCAGAATTTCCTGGGCCAGGAAATACTTGCCGTCGTTGTGGAGTTGCTGTCCGCGGGCGAGGATTTTTTCAGCCCCGCCCATCATCTCGACATAGAGCGGGGCGGAGTCGGCGGGTGAGAGCGGGATCAGCGTGGTCGGATTGCAGTCCCAGAACCCTAGAAACCGCTGGATCACACCCCGGCTGTTGTGCTGGGGGGAACCGTGATAGCCGCGCGCAAACCATTTGTCCTGCAAGCTGGGCGGAACCTCATAGACGTTGTGGATCTGGTTGATCGTGACGCCCTGGTTCGCGAAATGCAGAACCTGGTTGTTCATGTTGGCATAGAGATCCCGCTGGCCGCGCAGCACTTCCTGTATCCGGCCGTTGCCCCAGCGCGGCCAGTGATGCGAGGCAAACATCACCTCCGCCTCCAATCCGTAGAGGTAGAGCGCCCGGCTCAGATACTTCGACCAGTTGAGCGGGTCGCGCACCGGCGCCCCGCGAAGAGTGTAGATGTTATGCAGGCCGTTGATCACATTCTCCGCCATCCACAGTGCCTTCTTCTCCGGGATGTAGGTGTTCATCTCGACCGGTGCCTCGGTATTGGGCGTGAGTTGGAATACCATCTTCACGCCATCGACCTCCATTTCTTCGATCGGCTTTTCGATCAGCTTGGTCGGCGCGATCAAGCCTGGGGCACCGCGCGAGACGCCCTGCCCGAGTCCCTGCCCGACATACCCGTGCGGAGCGCGGGGCAGCAGCGAACCATACTGGTAGAACAGGCGCCGGTTCATCGCGTTCCCGGCAAACACATTTTCGGCGATCGTGTGGTCGAGGAAGTTGCGGGGCGCGATGACGGGGACCTTCCCCGACCGGACATCCACCTCGTCCAGGATCCCGCGCACGCCGCCCCAGTGATCGCCATGCGTATGGGAATAGATCACCGCCGAGACAGGCAGCCCTCCGCCGACATGTTCCTGAAAAAGCTTCCATGCCGCGCGCGCCGTCTCCGCCGTCACCAGCACATCGTAGGCGATCCAGCCGGTCCGCCCTTTAATAAACGTGATGTTGGCCAGATCGAATCCTCGCACCTGATAAATCCCGGGAACCACCTCATACAGCCCGTAGTTGTTGTTCAGAAGCGATTGGCGGTGCAGGGAGGGATGGATGCTGTCGAACTCCTCCTGCTTCCCGAGAAACTTGAACTCCTCCATGTCCCAAGCAACATGCCCGCCGTCGGCCATGATCTTCATGTCCTTCATCTCTGCGATCAGCCCCTTCTTCTGCTCATCGAAATCCCTCGTATCGGAAAATGGCAGCTTGGTTTTTGCCTGCTTGAGAATGTCGATCGTGAATTTGGAGGGAGCCTTGCCTTTCGGGTGAAAATGCCCTTTCAGCGGCGTGGCTGACTGCGGACGCGCGGACGCCTCTTCCGCGAGCACACTGGCGGGAATCGCAAAGGCTGTCCCTGCGGCCGCGAGTCCTCCGAGAAAATGCCGTCTGGGGATCATCGTTTCGTTCTGAGAGGGTGGGGTTTTCATGTGTTTGTGCTTGGCTGATTTATACGCGCGGTTCGAGAGGGTAGAGGCTTCCATTACACCGTGGCAAGCAAGGGGATGGGGAAGCTGGGAAATCCGGGGCCATTTTCTGGAATGGAGTTGAGGCTATCGAAGCCCTGTCGAAGACAGGTTATGCGCTGGTGCTTATGGATTGCTGGATGCCGACTATGGGTGGAGTCGAAGCCACGCGTCTGATTCGCTCCGGGGCTACCCACGCCCGCAATCCGGAAATCCCCATTCTCGCGATCAAGGCCAATGCCTTTCAGACGAATGCGGATACCCTGCGAGAAGGTCGACAAGCGGGGTCTGCCCACAGCATTTTGTCGCGATGAAACAGCTCCTTTAAGAATGTGTCCGGTCGTATTCGGCGATTTTTTCGCGCACCGCCGACTCGGCTTCATTGTAAATGTCCTGAATCGTTTCGTCGGAAAAGTTGTAAACGCGATCGGCAAAAGCCGTGCTGCCAATGCGATCAAAAAGGCGCAGCGTGGCATCGGAGATATCCTTGCCGTAGATGTGGTAGGAGTCAGCCTGCCAGTTGAGGCGGCCGATTTTGACGGTCTTGCCGGTGCGTTTTGCGACTCCCGCAGCAATGACTTCCTTGCTGAACATGATAAAACCAAACATGTTCATGAAGCTCGCTCCCCAGGCATCATTGCTCCGGAATCGGACGTTGCAGTTGAGCCACCATTCTCCGGTCGTCGGATCCTCAAGCAGCCGATACCAGATGGATTGGAGGCAGGGGGGATCGTAACAATCCAAATCAATGTTTGGCATCCAGGTGATCATTTGCGCCTGCCGCGTAAAAGGCTGCGCCGATAACTTTTCTATAACGCGTTCGATCTGATCCACTGCAAACGGCCCGACCTTGCCGGGTTTGCCGTCCTGAATTTCCTGCCAGGAACCATAAGCAGCGAGCCGGCCGTGATAGGTGTATTCCCAGCGGGTGTCCTTCGGATCATTCATGTTCTTGACCCAGTGGTCTTTCGCCCCCTGCACCTCCATGACGTATTCGCGGAGATCTTCAATGCCGCCGGGGAAAGCCTTGTGAATCATCGGCTCGGAAAGGGGATCCAACACCGTCGCGTTCATCGTGCAATCCAAGCTGAGCGGATCGCCGGGCTTGTCATACTGGGTTTTGAAGCGGACGCCGTTCTCAAAAAGCGCAACGAGCGCTTTTTCGTAGGTCGCCGCCAAACTGGTTTCGCAAACGTGCAGAACGGGAATGTTCATATTGAGCGATTATTGAACTCCGGCTTGGTGGTCTTTGGCAAACTTCTTCGCCTCTGCGATTGCTTTGGCCTGCCCTGCGTGCGACCTCCCAAGCATTCATCATGGCGATGATGTTTAGAGCGAGTTAACCCGAAACTGTTCTTTACTAAGGGAGGGTTCCCATGGACTTGAGGAGGGTTCCGGCCGGCGCGAATTCCGGGCTGATTTCGAGCGCTTTGCGAGCGGCTTCCTGCGCGGCGGCCTTGTCTCCCATGCGCAGGTGGATCGTGGCGCGCGCGTAGGGGTAGTCGGCAGATTCCTTATCGAACTCCTCCGCTTTTTTCAAGGCTTCGATGGCATCCGCGAGACGCTCTTTCTGGGCGTAGAGAAGGCCGAGGTTATACCAGGTTCTGGGCTGGTTCGCATCGACGGCCAAAGTCTTTTGAAACGCGGTTTCAGCGCCGGTGAAGTCTCCCAATTCGGCGAGGAGGAGAGCTTTCATGCCGAGGAGTTCCGCGTTCGAGGGCGAGGAGGCGAGGCCTTCGTCGAGCGTCTGCACGGCCCGGGCGGATTGCTGTGAGGCGTTCTGCATCAGGGCGAGGTCGGCAAAAAGCGGCGGGCTGAACCGGTCCCATGCAATGGCTTTGCGATACCAGGCTTCAGCCTGCTTGAGATCGCGCTGGGCGAAATACCACTGGCCCATGCTGGCTGCGCCGGAGGGCTGGTCGGCATTGAACTCCAGGCTCCGGATCAACTCCTGCGTGGCGTTCCCTCCGGTCGGCAGCATGTCGCGGCGGGCCCAGGCTGCGCGGAGCCGGACGAGCCGAACAGGATCATCCAGAAGCGCGGCGATTTCCGTGCGGGCCGCAGCCGGGAGCGGGGCGAGGCCGTCCACCGAAGCGGCGCGGACAATCGGGCTGGGATCTTTGAGTGCGCGGGTGAGAGCATCCCGGACATCTGGAAGATCCACCCGGCGCGAGGCCAGGTTGAGAAGTGCCGCCCGCCACATCGCGATGTCCTCGCGTTCGGCGAGGCGAAGCAACTCGGCGGTCAGTTCCTTTCCGGATTCCCCGGCATAGGCGCGCGCCAGGGCTCGTGTGCGCTCGCGCTCGGGCCGGTTCATCTTGTCCCCATACCAGCGGTCCGTCCACTCGATCGCCCAATCCACCGACTTGTCGGCATGGCATTTGTTGCAGGCATTGGGAATCCCCAGTTCCTTTGTCAGGAGGGGATCGGGAACGATGAATCCGTGATCCCGCCGCGGGTCGCGCTGCATGTAGGTCGTCCATGTCATGTGGCACTCGATGCATTTGTTGCCGGTGCTCCCGGCGGCATGGTGGCCGTGAGCCGTCTCTTCGAGGACCGGTGCGCCCCGCTGGCCGGGTGCGGCATGGCAGAAAAGACAGTTGGTATTGCTCGCGACGGGAAGCTTGTTTGCGCCGGAGTGAGCATTGTGGCAATCGAGGCAGGTGACCCCTGCGCGCCCACCCATCTTGCTCATCAGGAACGAGCCATATTCAAAGTCCTCGTCGAGCACCTGCCCGTCCGGGTAGTAGAGCCCCTGTCGGACCGGAAGCGCGAGGCGGTAGTGGTCGTCGTAGCGCGAGCCGGGGACGAAGCCCGGATACATCTCCTCCCTGCGGCTGTGGCAGGCGGCACAGTTGTCCTGCTGGTTGTCCCAGTCGCGGCGCGCGAGGGGAGCCTTCGGGTTGCGGAGATGTTCCTCTCCTGCCGCCGCCTCGTGGCACTGGAGGCAGGAGACGCCCATTTCATCCCAGCGTGATGCGTAGGAATCGGTGGAGATCGCATAGCCCTTTTCAAAGCCGGTCATGTGGCAGGCCGCGCAATTCGAGTTCCAGTTCATGCCCCTTCCCGCCCAGGATCCCCATTCGCGCGGGTGGCGTCCCTCGGAACCGTAAACATTGAACCAGTCCGCGCGGGCGGGATCCCATGCCCATTCGGTGACCTGCCAGCGGCCGTCTCCGAATGGAACCAGGAACTGCTGCATCGGGGTGTGGGCCAGCACCATGTCGGGATGGAATGTATGGACCACGCCATCGGCGAGGGGGGTCTCGATCGTCGCCTGGTCGGATTTCCAGAACATGCGCGTCTCCAGCCCCGCGCTCAGGAGCGTGTGTGCGGGAATGAAAGCCGGCCGGTCCTTTTTTGGGGACAGCAGTCGGTTGGCCTTGGCGTGGTGCGACTGCTCCCAAAGCGCGAACACTTCTTCGTGACAACTGCGGCAGGATGCGGAGGTCAGGGCGTTCGGGCGGAAACCGTCGCGCAGAGATTCTGATGCGCCGGGCGGCAGGGGAGTCCGGCGAATCCGGCCGGCATCCCACTGAAACCAGAGAACAATAGCCGCAACGACCGCCAATACAGCTGCCCCGCCCAGAGCGGCCAGCCATTTTTGCCTGCGGACGACATCCTCACTCATTGTCTGCCTCCTTCGAAGGATTCCCGGGCCGACAGGTATTTACACGGAAGACGAACGCACATTTTACCGTGGATGGGTGGCGGTGAAAAAGGTTGAGATGAGGGTTTCCAAGACACCCGAGCCTAAGCGGATGCCGCTGGAAAAGCCAAGACTTCTCGGGCGGCGGTCACGATGTGCAACTTTCGGGGATGAACGGGCGGATGACGCCTCCGATTGTCTGGTTGCCCCGGAGAGATGGAGGTGGTAGCGTTCAAGCATGAAGATTTTCCTCTTGGCCATCGTGGTTGGTCTGGGCTCTGCCGCTGCGCAGGAGTTTATCGCTCCGTCGGGACGGCATCGGGAGATTGTTGCGGAGATCGAGCAGCCGAAGCCGACCATCGAGGGGATGGTCAAAGAGATTTTCACAAAGAAGCCTTGGCAGGCCGTGAATCCGCTTGCGCCGAAATCGTATGGATCCGGGGAGAAGCTTGTCTCCAGGGACTTCGGGCCCGCGACTCCCCACCACTCCCAAACGCTCACAGTTGTCGGCGTTGAATGGTAACCGTCCGTCCGTCGCGATTTTCTGCGCGACGTATCTGCGCCCGGAGATGTTGCACATCCACCGGCACATTGCCGGACTGAAAAACTTCTCGCCGGTCGTCATCACCCAGAAGCGTGAGGGAGACTGGCCGGTCGAGAGGATCCGTGTGGTGCCGAGGTCGCCGTTCCGCTTTGTCTCGCGCGGGATCGAGCGTTTCAGCGGAAAGCCGTGGCAGATCAGTGCCGGTGAAGCCCGCCGCATCGGGGAGGCCGGCGCCTCGCTTCTCCACATCTTTTTTGGAAATGTCGCGGTCCATCTTTTGCCATTGCTGCGCCGGTCCCGGATCCCTGCGGTGGTTTCTTTTCACGGCTCGGACGTCGCCGGGGCGATTGTAACCGCGGAGTATGGTGAGGCCCGGCGGGAAATGTTCGAGCGATCCCGGCTCGTCCTGTGCCGGTCGGAGCAGCTCGCGGAAAAGGTGGCGGCTCTCGGCTGCGATCCCGCGAAACTCCGGATCATGAAAACCGTTCTACCGGAGATCGGATTTGTCGACCGCACCCCGCCGCCTGACGGGCAGTGGCAGATTGTCCAGGCCTGCCGGCTGGTTCCGAAAAAGGGTCTGGCCACCTCGTTGCGCGCGTTTGCGGTTTTCAGCAAAACCTTTCCCGACGCCCGCTTCACCATTGCCGGAGAGGGTCCGATGGAGGAGGAGCTGCGGGAGTTGGCGTCCTCGCTCGGAGTTGCCGAACGGGTTTCGTTCGCGGGATTTCTTCCGCAGGAATCCTTGCGACAGGTGTATTCCCGATCGCACATTTTTCTGCATCCGAGCGAGACAGTCGGAGGTGATGTCGAGGGCATTCCCAACTCGCTTCTCGAGGCGATAGCCTCGGGGCTGCCGGTGGTCGCGACCCGGCATGGTGGCATCCCGGAGGTTGTGGTCGATGGCGCTTCCGGATTGCTGTGCGAAGAGAGGGATCACGCGGCGGTGGCTGCGGCACTTGTCCGGCTGGCTGTCGATTCCGGTCTCTACCGGAGAATCGCACGGACAGGTTCGGATTCGATCCGCGACCAGTTCTCGGCGGACCGCCGGGTCATGGAAATCGAGAAACTGTATCGCGAGGCCTGCGGGATCAAACCGTGAAAAGCCGATTGCTCTGGCTCACGCTGGCGGGAGCCGCCCTGACCACGGTGGCGGCGACGTGGTTTGTCTGGACGGTATTCATCGCTCCTCTTCGTTCGGCTGTGGAGCGTGGAAACCGGATCCAGGAGGAATTTGAAAAGGTTCTCAACCTCACGCCGAGGATCTCCGCGAACCATGCCGTGATATTCGCCCAGAACAGCCCGGTGCTCGAACTGGTCACCGTCGAACGGCAGTCGCTCGCCCGCCACCGCGTCGAGGAGACATGGTTTCATAGCACAAAAACCTTCGAGATCGAGGCGGCATTCACCGCGCGGGCGGGCTTCAACCTCCGCGATTCTTTCACCGTCAACATCCGCCGCGGGGGAAAGGTGGCGGAGATCACACTTCCCCGCGCAAAGATCCTTTCCATCGGAATGGCCGACCTCCGGGTCCTTCGCGATGAAGACGGACTTTGGAACAAACTCACCGCCGCGGACCGCGAGAAAGCAATCCGGGCCCTTGAGAAAACGGCCAAGGCGGACTTTTTGAAAACCGACATCCTGACTGCGGCCACGCGGGAGATGGAAAACCAGGTCCGCGAAGTCGCGAAAGCCTCCGGTTGTGAGGCGGTGTTTCCCGGATTCGGCGGCGAACAAAAACCCTGAGCTGTTTTTCGGGGAACAGCGCCTAATCCACAAACGGCTCGACCGCCTTGAGTGTTTCGCGGAGCGCGCGGTATCCGAAGTGTCCCTGTCGCACGCGGAGCAGGCGGGAACCTTTCCACTGTCTGGTGAGAAGCTTGAGATCCACGAGCGGGGAGACCCTGTCGTATAGGCCCGCTGTGATGATGATGCGGTCGGGATTGCAGAGCGGGATGCCGTGGAGCGGCGAGATCAGGTGGAAGTGACGGCTCGTTTGATTCGGGGCGTGCCCGCGAGCCCGCAGGAACGTCCGCATCGAGGAGGCGCCGGGGTTTTCCCAGATCGCCTTCTCGACATTCACGATCGGCTGGACAAGGGCCATGAACCGGAAATCGTGCTCCAGAAATGAGAGAAGAGCACCCGTCCACCCGCCGTAGCTGGTTCCAATGAGGGCGAACTCTCCCGCGCCTTTTGTCCGGAGGATCGCCATGAGTTGGCGGAGTTCGACGACCCCCTGCCGGAGCCCTTCCGCATTGCGCACGAGGTCGGCCGTGATCGCCAGCTCCCCGTTCATCATTTTTTTCGGCGTGCGCGAGTAGTGGTAGGGGAGGTGAGGAAACGCGACCGACCATCCGCGCTTGTTGAATGTGGCCGCCACCCGCCGGTAGCCGACATCGCTGGCGCTCATGAGGGCATGGAGAAGGAGCAGGACCGGCGCACCTTTGCGGGCGGCGGGATAAAATCTCACACGCGCGCAGTCGTTCTCCGGAAATCCGCTTGGAAGCGGCGTGTCCCATTGGATCCAGCCATCGCGCTGCCTGGGACGCGTGACCGCAGGCATCCGGAAATATTCCTCGCGGCTCATCGACGAACAGGCCTCAAGGTAGTCCTGCAATTCCTTTTTCGTGGTGCTGTCCGCCCTGCGGCGCCATTGCAGGATGTTCATCATTCCGCACATGGCGCCGTCCATCCCCCACGAAGCCGTTTTTTCAACAAGACGTCTCATGGTTCGGCCATGCGTTGCTGGGGAGAGTGAGGCAGATCGTTTTCCCCGAGCCCGAACCGCACGACCATGTCATCCTTGAGGCGGACGATCGCGGTTGCAAGAGCCTCCCTCATCACCTCGCGCGCTGCCCCGCGCTTCATTTCACCCGAAGGCGGGGGGATCGCCGGCCCGACTCCGATAAAGACCCGCGCCCTCCGCCAGGGAAGCCAGTTCTTCGCGTTGTAGAGGCGCTCGCTGCCGAGGATGACAACCGGCACGATCGGGCACCCGGCACGGACCGCAAGCATCACCGCACCCTCCTGCATCGGGGCCCCGGCCAGAATCGAACGCTCCCCGTCGCGGATGCCCCCTTCGGGAAAAACTCCGATCACACGTCCGCCATCGAGCCGGCGCAGTGCCTCGCGCAGCGCGTGCCGGTCGTCGCCACCGCGGTCCACCGGGATCACATCCAGCCAGCGGAACCCGCGGTCCGACCAGCCCGCCGCGAAAAGTTCTGACATGGCGATCCAGTCGATCTTCCGGGGAAACCATCCGCTCAAAAACGGGGGATCGAAGTGGCTGATGTGATTCGACGCCATCACGAAAGCCCCCTTCGGCGGCCTTTCAAAAACCACCCGCCTCACCCGCGCGCCGACGGTCAGAATCAGGCGCAGCGAGCCAACGACGAAACAGTAAAAGGCAAAGTGGAAAAGAGGCGTGATCAAGCGGCGGCCTTGGTGAAAAATGCGCGCTGTTTCGGGGTGATTCTCTTCCCGAGTTTTTCGAGGGCGAGGAGCATGTCCTCCCAGACCTTGCGCTTCTCGGAGAGGGATTGGTTGCGGAGGAGGTAGGCCGGGTGGTAGGTGACCATGACCGGCGTTCCCCGGAATTCGAGCCAGCGGCCGCGGAGATCGCGCATCGGCGACGTGTCCCCGAGCAGCCCCTCCGTCGCGGTCGCGCCGAGAGCAACGATGACTTTTGGGCGGACCAGCTCGATTTGCTCCCCGAGCCAGGGCAGGCAGGTGGCCATCTCGGCGGGCTTCGGCTTCCGGTTCCCGGATTCTCCGGCCGGCATGTCGGGCCGGCATTTGAGAACGTTCGCAATGTAAATATCGGATCGCTCGAAGCCCATGGCCTGGATGATTTTCGTGAGAAGCTGCCCGGCTTTGCCGACGAACGGCTCGCCCTGCTCGTCTTCATCCGCTCCGGGGGCCTCGCCGACGAACATCAGGTCCGCCTCCGGATTTCCCAAGCCGAAAACGACCTGAGTGCGCGAGCGGACGAGATGGGGACACTTCTCGCAGGCCAGCACGGCTTTGCGCAGAGAGGCCATCGTCCATTTTCCCGAGGCCGGTGCAGGCGGGCTGCCCGGATCTTCCGCCAGTGTGGTCGGGGAGCGTGGCATACGGGGTTTCGGTGGATTCGCCCGCGCGGCTTCGCAAAGTTTCTTCAGCGCGGCGGTGGAGCCTTTCGGCGCGGGCTTGATGCCCTGCTGGATCTTTTGCAACATTGGCAGTGTGGCGTGCAGAGCCTGCTGGAACGTATCGCTCATCGGCGCGTTGTATCAGCTTGCCGGCGTCAACGCCTCCCTTTTTCTCTGCGCGGAAGATTCTCTGGAATGTTTTGGAATTTTCCGTCAATATCCATATCCCATCCAATGAAACCATTCTTTGCACTCACCGCTTTTCTGGCCCTCATCCTGACTGCCTGCAACCAGTTACCATCTTCCTCCACCAAGGGTGGGGTCGCCCTCATTGATCTGGATGCCGTCGCCAAGCGGCTTGGCCGCGACGTATCCATTGTTCAGGAATTAAAAAACGCCGCCAACCCGCTCGGCGAGCAACTCACGGCGGCCCAAAAGGAAGCACGCGGGAAATTTGAGAGCCTCAGGCAGTCGGTCGGGGCGAAGCCGACGGATGCCGACAACCAGAAGCTGGCCGAACTGGAACGCGAGCTGAATCTCGAACTTCAGCAAAAACAGCAGCAGGCCCAGCAGGAACTCAATACAAAGCAGGCCACGTTGATCAACCGCTTCCGCGAGGAGGTCCGCCCCGTGGCCATGAAAATTGCTTCCGACAAGGGGCTCGGTGCAGTGTTTCTGAAAAGCGATGCACTTGTCCTTGGCAACGAACCCGCCCTCGACATCACCGATGACGTGGTTGCCGAACTGACCCGGACCGGCGGCGCTCCCGCACAGCCGCTGTAAGCATTTCCTCAGTTCTCCTCGATAAAGACATCCATCTGCTGTCCGACGTAGATCGGAAAGCCTGGGCTTTGGAACCGGAAGATGACCTGGAGAACCCGGGTGTCCACCCGCTCGGTGCTCTCTCCGGAAAGGGATTTTTTCGGGAGGATATAGGGTTCGATGCGGACAAATTCGAGCGGGATCGCCTTCTCGCGCGAGCCCTTGAGGTAAGCGACAGCCTTGCAGCCCGGCCGCACCCGCGGTGCGTCGGATTCATCCACATCGGCACGGAGTTGGAGAGTGCTCACATCTCCCAGGAGGATGGCCGGCTCCGCAGAATTGACGGCGGCATATTCCCCTGCGCGGATATTCACCTGGAGGACCGTGCCGTCGCGCGGGGACCGCACGGAAAGCAGGTCGAGCCGGACTTTGGCATCGTTGAGTTGGGCCCGGGCGAGATCGAGATCCGCTGCCGCGCGCTCATACTGCCGCTGTGCGCTCTGAAGGGCGAATTCATCGCGCTGCGCCTGGTCGAAGCTCGCGACATTTTTCGCGCGGAGCTGGGTCGTGCGGTCAAGCGTGTCTTTCCGGTCCGCGACAAGCGTCGCGGTCTCGGCGAGCCGAGCCTTCTGGACCTCCACCTGCGCCTCGGACGTTTTCACCGTGGCGGCGGCATCGCGGTCGTCCATCGTGAAAAGCAGGTCGCCCGACTTCACATGATCGCCGACCCGGACGGCAACCTTCCCGACGAGTCCGGATGCGGAGGGTGCGATCCGCACGTTTTCATTCGTGCTCTCGACGATCCCGCGGGCTCCGATGGACTGGGCATAGGGCGACTGCGGCGGCGGGACGAGCGGTTCGGGTGCGGGACCGCTCTGGCGGAGGCGCAGGACGAGGAGAACCACGGCGATGATGCCGAGCAGGGCGAGGAAAACAGTGGGGCGTTTAAGCATGGTGATAGTTCTTCGGGTCGTTATGGATGCCGGTCACGCGTCCATCTTCCATTTCAGCGATGCGGTCGGCAAAGTGATAAATCCGGTTGTCGTGGGAGACGACAATGACGCAGCGGTCCGGCTGGAGCGCGCTGGATTTGAGAAGGTCGAGGGTCTTTTGTCCCGTGGCAGCGTCGAGCGATGCGGTCGGCTCATCGCAGATGATGAGGCGGGGTTCGTGGGCCAGCGCCCTCGCGATGGCGACGCGCTGCTGCTGGCCTCCGGAGAGCTGGGAGGGATACGAGTGCCGTTTTTCCCCGATACCGACTTTTTCGAGAACCTCCCCCGCGCGTCGCGTCGCCTCGGCGGTGGATACCCCGTTCAAAATGAGCGGGACCGAGGCATTTTCCACGGCAGTGAGCGTCGGGATGAGGTTGAACTGCTGGAAGATGAACCCCACATTTTCGCACCGGAACCGCGTGATCTGGCCCTCCTTCATCGCCCGGAGGTCGTGGTCAAAGACCGTGAGCCGGCCCTCCTCGCATTTCAACGTTCCGCAGATCACGCTGAGAAGGGTGGTCTTCCCGCAGCCCGAGGGACCCACGATCATCAGAAGCTCGCCGAATTTTGCGTCGAGCGTCGCGCCCTTGAGCGCATACGTGCGCGTATCGCCGGCGGGGAACGACTTCACGACATTCTCCACGTTGATCGCGAGGTTGCTCATCGGAAGACGACCGCCGGCTCGAGGCGCGCGACCTTGATCAGGCCGATCAGGGCGGAAAAAGAGCAGATGAAAACAATGACGATGGCAACGAAGGTGGGGACCTGCCACGGCATGAAGAACGGCGGCTGTTCTTTGACGAGCACGACACTTCCGAACCACGAGACCAGCCCGACCCCGATCCCGTAACCGATGAAGCCGACGGAAAACGCCTGCAGGAGGACCATCGCCGCAAGCGTCGGCATCCGCGCGCCCATTGCCTTGAAGGCCGCAAGGAATCGCAGGTTGTCGTGTACAAAAAGGTAGAACGTCTGCCCGGCAATCGCGATCCCGACGATGATCCCGAGGATGACCACGGTTCCGATGGAAATCGGGATGCCTGTATTTTTGATATACCACAAGACGGTGAGCCAGAAGAGGTTGTCCTTTGTGATCGCGCGAAGGCCGGGCAGGCGGCTGATCCGCGCGGCCAACTCTTCATCCGTCACGCCGGCGCTCGGGCCGGCGAGAACGAAGCTGAGTTGCTTGCGCGTGGGCTTCGTGTATTCCATTGCCCGGTCGAATGTCGTGTAGATATACGGCTGCCCGAAAAAGCTTCTCGCCGCATGGCAGATCCCGACCACCCGAGCCTCCTTGTCGTTGATCTCAAACGTCGTCCCGAGCTGGATTTTGATTCCTTTCTTGCGGAATTTTTCCACGGCGACCTGATCCACGATGACCGCATTCGGCAGCCGGAGGTCCTCGATCCGGCCCGCGCGCATCTCCATGGGGCGCCCGGTCAGGGTGCCGGTGTCGAGGCCGGTTAGTTGCACGTTTTGAAACGAGCCGTCGGCCAGTCTCGCCTGCTCCATGCCGATGAAGAGAGGGACCGCCCAGGCCACCCCGGGCACGCTGCGCACCCGCTCGACCTCGATCTGCCGCATCGGTATCACCTCGTTCGCCTGCTCGACTTTCGCATCCACCACCCAGACCGGAGCCCCGATGTTTCTCACCGTGGCCGTCGTCCACATCATCAGCCCGCAGAACACCGAAATCTGCTGGCACATCAGCAGCGAGCAGAACGACAGGCCGCAGACGAGCATCGCATACTTCGCGCGATCGCGAAAAAGCATTTTCAAGGCAATTCCCAGCATGATCCGGAATACTTAACCCCATTAAGAATTCCGTCAACCCCGGGTCCGAAGAAAGGAGACTACAGGACTGCGCGCACAACAACCCGCATGCCTTCCTGCAGGACGACCTCGATTTTTTGTCCGGGCTCGATCAGGCCGCTTTCGGCCACGACATCAATCCGGCGGCCGCCAATGACGGCAGTGCCTGCCGGACGGAGCGGGGTAACGGCTTCGCCGGTTGCTCCGAGAAGGGATTGGAGAGGAATGGAACTGGGAAGAGACTTCTTCAGCATCATCTTTTTCCCGATCGGCGTGCTTGGGAAGAGATTGATCCAGAGAAAAAATCCGGTGATCAGAAGCACCGCGAGCGCGGCGAATGCCAATGTGCCAAGAAGCGGTCCGTAGGTCATGTAGCAGAGCGCCACCATGCCGGCGAGGCACAGTCCACCGAGCACGCCAAGCACCATGCCCGGCACGAAAACTTCGGCGGCAATGAGAAGGAAGCCAACGATCGCCAGAACGATGATGGCGGTCATTCCTCTTCCTTCGGGCCGATCGTTCGCTCGCCGGTGACCGCTTCCTGAAGCGAACCGATGAAGCGGAGAGTCGAGTCTTTTGTGCTTCTCGCGGCGCGGCTGGCGGCGGTTTCGACATCGTTGGCGAGTCCGCCCTTGCGGCTTTCTTTGGCTGTCGAGTCCGCGCGTGCGCGCAGATCTGGATCCGTCTGGAGCGGGCTCACAATCGATCCTCCATTGGCGGAGATCCGGATGGATCCCACCGATGCTCCCATATGGTCGTAGAGTTTGACGGTCCAGACCGGTGCGTTGCTCTGCGGGTCCGTGCGCAGAGTATAATCAATCCAGTGGAACCCGACTCCGCTTTTTGTTGCTTCCGACTGAACAGTTGAGAAGACCCTGTCCGAGTCGAAGGTGAGGAGTTTCGTTTCGAGCGGAGCCAGTCCGACAACATCGGTCGTGCCGCGCAGCGGCGCGCGTTCAGCCGTGATCTTACCACCTGCCACGGTGACCTCGCGGACTCCCCCCCTTGCCTTCGGATCGCTGAGGAGCAGCGTCCACTCGCGCGGCTGGGGTTCCCCCCGTTCGCCGTGGATTTCCACCACCTGTGCGGACTTTCCATACGGCTGCGTTTTCACCGCTTCGATGCCGGAAAATGCGGGCCCGGCCGGCGCTGCAAATGCCGGACCCATGGAAATCGCCGCAGCGAGAACGGTGAGAAATCGTGACATGCCCGGGATTATTGACCGGTTCCGCCGGATGTTCCAACCGAATTTCACGGCGATCGACTGTCCGACTGAATTCGAGAAACATGTGCTAATCGCTTGCCAAAGCGGATTAAACGACTGAAAATAATCATATCTTTTCCGCGTGAAAATCACCCTCTTCATCCCGTGTTTCATCGACCAGTATTATCCCGGTGCCGGGATCGGGATGGTGAGGATTCTGGAGAAGCTCGGGCATGCGGTCGAGTATCCGGAATCGCAGACCTGCTGTGGCCAGCCGGCTTTCAACTCGGGCTATTGGGACGAGGCGAGATCGGTGGCGGAGACGATGCTCGATGCGTTCCGTGATGCGGAGGTCGTCGTCGGGGTATCGGGATCGTGCGGGGCGATGCTGAAGGTTTTTTATCCGGAGCTTTTTCACGGACATCCGCGCGAGGCGGAGGCGAAGGCGCTGGCGGCGAAGACGCATGAGTTTTCCTCGTTCCTCGTCAACGTGCTCGGGGTGGGGGATCTTGGGGTGAGCTATCCGGCGAAGGCGACGTTCCACGACGGATGCCATGGGCTGCGCGAGATGGGGATCAAGCGCGAGCCGCGCGAGCTTTTGAAGCATGTGCGCGGGCTGGAACTCGTCGAGATGAAGGAGGCCGAGACGTGCTGCGGGTTCGGCGGGACGTTTTCGGTGAAGTTCCCTGAGATTTCGACGGCGATGGGCGAGGTCAAATGCGCGTCGATCCTGGAGACCGGCGCGGAGCTGGTCATTTCAAACGACTCGAGCTGCCTCATGCAGATCCAGGGGATCCTGGACCGGCAGGGGAAAAAAATCCGGAGCATGCACCTCGCCGAGGTGCTGGCGAACTTTTAAGCGATGGGCACGGAATCGATCCAGTTCCACCGCGACGCGGACCGTCTCACCCACGACCTCCGCCACCGCGGGCTGATTCAGAAGGCCCTCGGCGGGTATTACGTCAAGCGCGACGAGCAGAAGGCGAAATATACCGACTGGCAGGAGGCGCGCACCTCTGCGGCGGCCGCAAAATACGAGGCGGTCAACCACCTCGACAAATATCTTCTCGAACTCACCGAAAAGCTTGAGGCACGAGGCACAAAAGTTTTCTGGGCGGCCGACGGTGCGGAGGCCGCGGAATACATCAGCTCGGTGGCCCGGAACGCGGGCGTGAAGCGGATCATCAAATCCAAGACGATGACCGGCGAGGAGATCCATCTCGGGCCCGCGCTGGAAAAGGCCGGCCTCGAAGTCGTCGAGAGCGATCTCGGGGAGTTCATCGTCCAGCTTCGCGAGGAGCCGCCGTATCACATCGTATTTCCGTCCATGCACCTCACCCGGGGCGAGATCGACGAGACGTTTCAAAAAAAGCTGGGCAGCCCGCACGCGGATACGCCGGAGGAATTGACGATGATCGCGCGCGGCGTGATGCGGCAGAAATACTGCCAGGCCGATATGGGGATGAGCGGAGCGAATTTTGCCGTCGCCGAGACCGGGCACATTTCCATCACGGAGAACGAGGGCAACGCGCGCCTGAGCACGACACTGCCGAAGGTGCTCGTGAGCATTGTGGGCATCGAAAAGGTCATCCCGAAACTCGAGGATCTCGCCGTCCTCCTGCCGATGCTGGCCACCGCAGGCGCAGGCCAGAACATGACCTGCTACAACACGCTGCTCGGCGGGCCCCGCCAGCCTGGAGAAACCGACGGCCCCACGGAATTCCATGTCGTGCTGCTCGACAACAAGCGCACGTCTCTCCTCGCCGACGCCGAGCAGCGCGACGCGCTCCACTGCATCCGGTGCGGCGCGTGCCTCAATGTCTGCCCGATCTTCAAGAACATCGGCGGGCATTCCTATGGCACCACGTATCAGGGTCCGATCGGCTCGGTGATCACGCCGCACCTGCGCGGGCTTCAATCCTGGAAGCACCTTTCGTTTTCCTCCTCGCTCTGCGGGGCCTGCCACGAAGCCTGCCCGGTCAGGATCGACCTCCACCACCACCTTCTCCAGAACCGCCGCAACGCGATCGCGGAAAAGTCCGTGTGGTGGGAAAAACCGATCTTTGCCGGATTCGCATGGTTCATGCGCCGCCCCGCGCTCTACCGCCTCGCGGCCCCCATGCTCCGCCTCGGCGCGCCTGTCCTGCACGCGATCCGGGGGAAATTTTTCGATCCGGCCAGAATGTGGACCGGCACGCGCGACCTGCCGCCTGCCCCGCCCCAATCGTTCAAGGAATACTGGAGGAAGAGGAATGGATAGCCGCGAGAAAATCCTGCGCCGGATCCGCGAGGCCCTGTCGGTCAAGGCCCCCGCACGCCACCTCGATCATGGGCAAACAGGGAGCATGGGCGTCCCGCCCGTGAACGGCGCAGCGCGTTCGGTCGGTGATGGCAGTCTCCAAACAGGCGGGACGCCTGTTCTCCCTGATGGATGCGCGGTCGCACACTCCCCCACCGACTGGCTGCCTCCCGTGCCGGAAAACAACGATGGCCGTGTATCGCTTTTTGAAAAAAATTCCGCCGACCTCAAGACCGAGGTCCGTCATTGTGCCGATGCTGCCGCCGTGGCATCCGAACTCGCATTGCTCGCCCGTGAGAACGGATGGAAATCCGTCGCCTCGCACAGCTTTGAAATGGGCAATGCCGCCGTGCAGTCGCTCGGCCTACCGGTCGTTCGGACCGACCGCGAATACCAGACTTCCGACCTCGAAAAATGCGCCGCCGGCATCAGCGGGTGCGACTGCCTTGTGGCACAGACCGGGGGGATCATGGTGACGGCCGCCTCGGCCGGAGGCCGCGCCCTGTCCGTGCTTCCACCGCATCACATCGTGATCGCATCGCGTTCCCAACTCGTCGGCGACCTGGCCGATGCCTTCGCGCTCCTTCGAAAAGCCCACAACGGAGTTCCCGCCTTCGTCTCCTTCATCACCGGCCCGAGCCGCACCGGCGACATCGAACGCATCCTCGTCCTCGGTGCCCACGGCCCGAAAAAGCTCACCGTTCTCGTTCTGGAAAACTGAGCAGGCATCACGACCGGGAGGACAAGGCTCCGCCAAGCCGCGATGCTTGTTTTCCGAGATTTTCCACCGAGAAGGACGCGAGACAGAGAAGAATACCCCATGGCTGAGCCGAATGGATGGACAAAAAACGCCCTTCCGCAAAACCCTCCTCCCAAAATATCAAAGGACCGCCCCTTTTTCTCCAAGATGGTTTATCCCTTGCGGAGAAGTTCCAGCATCTGGCGGTCGAGTTTGTGGCCGCGGAAATTCTCATAGGCGACGTCTTTTCGCTCGCTATCAAGCACGCCGAAGGAGCCGCGCAGATTCCAAAGCGCCCAGCCGAAGTTCGCCCGCTTCCAGTTTGCTAGGAAGTCGCGCATCCATGCCAGCACGACCGGATGCGGTGTGCGGTTGTGGCAGCCCCATTCACCGACCATCACCCCAACGCCGCTGTCGCGCAGTTTGAGCCACGGTTCGATGTTTCTGGTCCAGAGCAGGTCGCGGTCACATTTAAACTTTTTGCCGCTTGCAGATTGGGCGACGCCGTTCGGTCCTATTATCCAGTCGCCCGGTTTTTCTCCCCATTTATCAAGGCTGCGCAGTTGCGTGGCGGGCTGTGCGGGAGGTGTAATGTGGAGTTCCTTCCATTTTAGCCAGTCACCTTGCTCCACGGCGATGGAGATTTCTCTGGCAGCAGCAGTCAATTCGGTCTCCACCACATCCGTGATTTCCGGCTGGTGTTTTTCGGGGGTGGTTGGAAAGCTCCTTTGGAGCAAAACATGGCTGTCGGCTTTGATGACGAGGTGTGGCGAAGCGCTAAGGCGCGCCAACTGTAAGGCGAGTTTGGAGCCCGCCGGGAAATTGCCACGCAGCACGAGCGGAGACTGCAATTCCTTCTTGAAATTGCCGCAGAGAAATGCTGTTGGATGGGTCAGCATGGGCCACGTGGGCAGAGGCCAGTTTTCACTGCCGTTGACCCAACTGGCGCAATAGTGTGTGAGTTCAACCGGGTCGTAGCCGCGCGTGCATTGGCCGATGCGCAGAGCCTTCAATTCAGGGACAGGAAGGCGGCCATATTCCAAACCATCGGCAAGTATCAACCGGTCGGGATCGACACTACGAATTGCTTCGACCGCCGCGGCGCATGCACGGACATATTTCTCGGGTGGAATGAGTGGCGGTTCATTGACGAGGTTGAACGACAGTTCGCGCGACGGAATTCCGCAGTAGCGTTCAGCAAACATCTGCCATTGCGCGGCAAACTGGTGACGCGCTTCTTCGCCGCCGGCATCGTCGGCCCAGAGGTCGGATGTTTCCGGCGGCTTGGCGACGGTGTAGCCCGGCGCTCGATGCAGATTCAGCAGCACGTGAATGCCGCGTTCGCGCCCCAAACGGATTGCGCGGTCAATTTCTTTGAGCGGCCCTTCGCGATAGCGACCGGGCGCCTCTGTCCAGATGCGATAGTCGCACGGCAAACGGACGAAATTGAAGCCCCAGTCGGCAATGATGTCGAAATCTGATTCCTCAAAAGGAGCATCGCTGTTTCCGAGGAGAAATTTTTCCAGCAAATTGAAACCACGCCAGCGCGGTAAGCTCAGCCATGAAACAGCGGGTAGAGGGCGAGGTGAAACAGTCCATCCAGAGGCCAGCGCCGCGCCCGAAAACGATAGCATTTGTATGAAATCGCGTCGGTTCATGCCGCTTCTGTAACAGGGGGGAAGCTCAGAGCCATTACATTTGGTTCACGGAAAGGAACCGTAGGTCAGGCAATAACATCCTGCAAACTCCCGGCGACTACCGGTGAAACGGTCCTGCGGATTGACCCACACTCCTGATCTCTCCCGTAAAAAGAAGCGACTGCTTTCCGGATGCAAGAGGGCACTGTTTTTCTGGTGGCAAGTTGCTTCGGAAAGCTGTCCAATCTCATCTTGTGATCAAACGTATTGGCTTTTTACTCGTTTTGCCCGCTCTGCTTCTGGTGGTTTCCTCCTGCGCGGGGAAAAAAGGCACTCCTTCCGCTCCGGCCGCGGTGTCTGCTCCGGCTGCCAAAAAACCGTCTTTCTTCCAGCAGTGCCTTTCCAAGATCACCAACGTCCTCCCCAAAAAGAAGAAGACCCCCACCGCGCTTCCGCCGCAGTGGACCGGCGTCATCCGCATGGTCAATGCCCCCGAGCACTTCGTTCTTGTCGAAGCATCCGCAATCTCCAGCGCCGAGCCCGGTGCAACCTACCTCTCCATCAACAAGGGCGTCGAGACCGCCACGCTTCGCATGACGTCGCTGAAAAATCCTCCCTTCCTCATCGCCGATATCATCTCCGGCAACCCTTCTCCCGGAGAAAAAATTTACCGTCCGCAAGCCCCGCAGCCTCAGGAGCTAAAACCCACTCCCAAGCCAAAGTCTACTCCCAAACCC
>QYQL01000137.1 GCA_007280915.1 Verrucomicrobiaceae bacterium
ATAAATTTTTTTCCGAAAGAGCCGGTGCCGCCGGTGACGAGAATGCTTTTCATAGTTTTAGTTAAATAAGATTTTGCGATTACTGATTCGCCGCGCGCGCCAATCAATGGCGCCCGGGCGCGAGCTTCAGCGAGATTCGATGCCCCAAACTGTTTAACGGCCGCTCAACAGCGCGCTCGCAAAGATATGCGACCGGGCATGTGATACAAACCGAGATGAGAAAGATCGTCAAAGAAGGGATTAATAGAATGCTGGAACATAAGAATCGGGGGTAGAAATGCTCCATAAAAGACCATGTCAACATGAGGATCGGCAGATGGAAGAGATAAAAACTGTATGAGATTCTTCCCAGGAGCAGGACCGGTTTTGATGCAAGAATGCTTCTTAAGCGAGGCCAATTGCAGGGGACAATGATCGCGAGAAAGCCGCCCGCCAAAAGGCTTTCGACAACCGGATTCATAGCAGCGTCGCCAGTCAAAGCAAAAACGAAACAGATAAGCCACAAAAACAGAATCCATTGAGTCTGCCGGGTTGATATATTTGCCAGAGATGGAGCGCCCTTATAAATCAAATAACCAAGATAAAATTGAAAGATATTTGTGGGATCCCCAACTCCCAAGACCTTAAAAATCGCGAGCGCCAACACCATCGGCATCACAAGAAACCGCAATCGTTTGACGAGTAAGATCAAAAATGGCAAAATGAATGCGCATAGGAACTCCACTTTGACCGTCCAAAGCGTTGGGTCCAGTCGTATGGTCGTTAAAAGCAAGGAGTTCAGATATTCAGCTGGCGTCGTCACCCCATAATGAGCCTTAAAGATCACCCTTTTCACAAAATCACTGGCGGGCGACCAGTCATGCGGGATAACATAGAATCTTGCCGCTATAGCTGCAAAAACCAGCGCCGGCAGAATTGCCGGATAAAGGCGAAACAAGCGCCGGATATAATATCTTACTATCCCGAGCGGTGTCAGCCCGTGCGTTTTGTCAAGCGATCGTCCAAGGACAAATCCACTGAGTAGAAAAAAGAATGTTAATGGAAGATAGCCGAACAAGCCTTGTAGAAAAACAGAGTGCGGCATGGAGCTAAAGCTAAAGAGCGAATGCGTAAGAGCTACGCCGAGGCATCCGATTCCGCGGAATGAATCCAAATGCTCAATCCGTCCCGGAGTGGAGATGTATTCTTGGCTCATTGTAGCCAAACCCGATATTGATTCTTTATTCTCACAGCTCTTTGGAGTGTGCATACATCAAAATATTTTGTCACAGTCTGGTTTTTCATCCCTGCGGAAATGGCGGCATCCCGCCAGATTTTATAGGAATGGTGAAAATACTCGCCGAGCAAATCCCAAGGTTTTGGACTGCCCGCGTAATGGACGATGCCCGGAAGGAACGGCTTGCAGGTTTCTGATTTTTTCAAAGGAGGGCTTTGGCACCACATTTCGTCCAAGCGGAAGATTTCGTTCGAATGGAACACGCAATTCCAGATGGTCTGCTCGTGGTAAATTAAGGAAGGGCCAAAGCGTGACGCGACATCCTTACACGCCTGCAACTTTGCAGCCTGCAGGTATGCAGCCACATTAATCACAGCGAGTCCGGAGCCAAAATAGAGATCCTTGTCGTTTTTTCCATAGGCGCGCAGGGCAGGTTTTTCCTTCTCCCCACGCGTACCGCAAGCAACTCCGCCCGGCAAGGCAATCATCGCCCTTCCGATGTTCAAGGAGTGGAGATCTGCAATGTCCGCTGTAAAAACAACATCCACATCGGAGTAAATGATTCGATCCGATTCTGCGTAATCTGGTGCGTAAACACGGAGGTAATTCGTATAGCTATTGAAAAAGTCCTTGCAGTGACGGAATGCCGTCACATCGACCATCTGGTGCCGCAGTTCAAAGTCGAATCCGAAGCCCTTCAATTTCCGGCTCCAATCCGCGCCCGGGAGTTTTTCCCGACTGTCGTAGAGAATCATGACAGACACCGGGGCGGACGCATGTTTCAGCATGGAATGAACCGCGACGTATCCGCACTGTTCGGTAAACTTATCTACAGCGAAGCAAACTTGAATCACTGGATCAAATGATATGGTTGGATTAGAGCGTGTCATGAACTTTCTGGGAAAAAGAGCTGTACAATGTAATTACAACCAAGCATTACGCTTGGGATGGCAGCAAAACAGTTCAAGCAAGGAAGTGGTCGGATCGGATATCCCAGCGATGTTACCGATGAAGAGTGGGCGTTCTGCGCCCCTTATCTCACGTTGATGAAGGAAGATGCGCCACAACACGAACACCCGATGCGATCCATCTTCAACGCCTTGCGCTACATGGTGAGGGCGGGATGTCCCTGGCGCATGATACCCAATGATCTGGCACCATGGTATACGGTGCAGCAACAGACGCAGCGATGGATCAAAGCCGGAAGTTTCGAAGTGATGGCCCATGATTTGCGAAATGTCCTTCGCCTGGTCGCTGAGAAGAACAGTCAACCCTCGGCCGTCATCCTGGACGGGCGCACCATCCAATCGACGCCGGAGAGTGGACACCGTGCGGGATACGATGGCTACAAGCGCAAGAAGGGATCGAAAGTTCATGCTGCTGTGGACACACTTGGAAATCTGCTCGCGCTGAAAGTCACTGCGGCCAATGAACAGGAACGCGCTCAGGTTGCCGACCTTGCGGCTGATGTTCAGAAGGCCACCGGAGAACACGTTGAGATGGCCTATGTGGATCAGGGATATACCGGAGAGGAACCCGCAGCGGCGGCGGCCCAAGGTATTCGGCTGGTCGTGGTCAAACTCGAAGAAGCCAAGCGCGGCTTCGTGCTTTTGCCGCGCCGCTGGGTTGTCGAACGCTCTTTTGCTTGGGCCTCCCGCTTCCGCCGACTGGCCAGGGACTATGAGCGTCTGCCCCAAACCGTGGCTGGCCTTCACTGGCTCGCCTTCCTCACTCTCATGCTCAATTCCTTCTTTCATCAAAGTGCATGACACCCTCTAAAGGGCCTAGCGTGCCCCGAGACGTGGATGGCATACGTAAAGCGGAACCGAGTTATACCTGTTTCAATTCAAACTCCTGCTCTTTTTTCAGAAGGTATTCGCCATGGGGGGTTTTATACCTGGTGATTTTTCCATCTCTGTAAACGGTCCAAACCTCACGGGCTCCCGTCCCCAGAAAAATGTTGTTGTCCTCGGCGATCTGCTGGGGAGGTCTGGCTGTGCAGACAATGTTGGCGCAGATATCCGGAGCGGCACTCCAAGTCGGTTCCGTGCGCAGGGATTGAATTCGCGCATCGGAAATCCACCCAACATCCACGATTCGTATCCCATCCGAAGTTTCCACCGGAATATTAAACGCGACGCGCCCTCCTTCATTCACACAACGAAGGAAAATCTCGGCGACCTCGCCCGCAAAGCGTCCCTGCCTGCTGTCTGGAACTCCGGACAACGTGTCCTCAGGAATATCAAGATCCATGGAATTAAAGTAGCGCTGGGTGGTTTCCCGGGCGGAGCCATCCGCAATCACCCGTCCATCATGAAGGAGAATACCTCTCGTGCAGAGCTGCAGCACGCTTTGGGCGGAGTGGCTGACAAAGAGGATGGTGGCCCCGGAATTTTTGATCTCAGTGATCCGGTTCAGGCATTTCTCCTGGAACTTGGCGTCGCCCACGGCCAGCACCTCGTCAAGGATCATGATCTCGGGGTCGAGGTGGGCCGCCACCGCAAAGGCCAGCCGAACCCGCATGCCGCTGGAATAGCGCTTTACGGGAGTGTCCATGAAATCCGGGATTTCCGCGAACTCCAGAATCCTCTTGTATCGGTCGTCAATCTCCTTTTGTTTGAGGCCGAGAATACTTCCGTTCAGATAAACGTTTTCTTTGCCGGTCAGTTCGTAATTGAACCCTGTCCCGACTTCAAGGAGGCTGGCGACACGCCCTTTGATATAGGCGCAGCCACTGGTCGGCGCGGTGATCCGCGAGAGGAGTTTAAGAAGCGTGGATTTTCCCGAGCCATTCCGACCCATGATGCCCACGATGTCGCCCCGCCGGATTTCAAAGCTCACATCGTGCAAGGCCCAGAAATCGTAGGGCGTCGGCATCCGGTCGGTGGCATGCTCGAACACGGACGCATGGGGGTCCGGCCGCCCGATTTTCCGGCAAATCCAGCTCTCGATCTGATCCACCAGCATGCGGCGGTTGATGACCCCCAGCCGGTATTTCTTTGAGAGGTTTTCTACTTTGATGACGACGTCAGACATGGAAGGAGGAGACTTGAAGGCTGAAAGCAGAGAGCGGAAAGGAGATTTTACTTGGAACGGTTTTCTTTTGTTCGTTTCGACATTGTTACGAAAATTGAGATAAGCTCATCGCTTTCCTTCCAAAGCGGATCGATTTGAACTCTTGAGACGCCACATGTGTCCCGGAGTAATTCCAACCAGAAATTCCAACCAGAATTGCGTTTCATCGGCCTCTTGCGAGCATGAGTCGATCTTTGCCATGAACTCCTCGGGCCTTCTTGCCTTGGACGCTTCTCGGTATTGAGCGATGTGCCCGACCGCAAGCATTGCCTGCCAAGAACGCGAATTTCCTCTCTGTTCTCTTATCGAGAGAGACAAATAAACGGACAAGATCTGAAGCAAAGCCCTTCGTGCGCTCGCGCAACGCATTCTTTCGATCTATCGCGTCGATTTTCAGTCTCAACCTTTAGGTTTCCAGTCTCCGGTCTCTCTTCTCAGACCATATCAACGCACGTGCGTTCCATTTTGTTGAACAGGATCAATCCCCAAAAAACGACGACGATGCCGACCGCCATGCTGATGACCAGTTGAATCAGGTAAACGGTTCCCTGTCCCATAAACGCGAACCGGAACGCCTCGATGACGAAGACCATCGGGTTGAGGGAGTAGATCCAGCGATAATTTTCCGGAACGAGGCTCAATGGATAAACGACGCAACTGGCATACATCCAAAGCTGCATGAAGAAGCCGAGCATGATTTGAAGGTCGCGAAACCGTGTCGTGATGGCGGATACCATGCAGCCGACCCCGAGTCCCAAGGCGGCCATTTGAAACAGCAGGACCGGGAGGACGATGATGCGCCATCCCATTTCAATCGGCGCCCCATGAAAGTAGTAATAGAGATAGAAAGCCAGAAACAAGACCATCTGCATTCCGAAACCGATCAGATTGACGATGAGCTGAGAAATCGGGACTACGAGGCGGGGGAAATACACCTTGTCGAACAGCCCGGCATTGGCGCTGAATGTCGTAGCCGTGTTGGTGACGCAGGACTGAAAATACCCCCAGCAGACCGTCCCGGCCATGAAGAAGAGCATCGGGGGAATTTCCCCGGTCGAGATTTTTGCGATCTGGTTGAAAACGAGCGTGAACATCAGACTCGTAAACAGCGGCTGGATCACATACCAGGCGGACCCCAGGACCGTCTGCTTGTAACGCGACACAAAGTCGCGATGCACAAGCCGCATCACCAGTTCCCGGTATTCCCAAATCTCACGAAACGGGATGTGAAGGATGTTCGTCCGGGCTGTAATGACCGTCGTCCATTGTTTCATATCAGCCGGTGTCTGCGGCGGGTCGGGTTGGGTTGAAGTCTTCATTTTACATTCCGCATCCGCGCCGCAGGCTCGCAGGCAAGCTGCCGCCTTTGGTCATCAGCGGTTTTTTCCACTGGTCCATGCAGGTTTTCGCGTTTTTTCCTGTTTTTCACAGGTTTTCGCCACCCCGGGCGCGCTAGTTTACCAAAAATCTCAAAATCCAGGGCATCATTTTCTGCCCGCGCTCCATCCAGTGCTTGAGCCGCTCAATCCTCTGGAATGTGATCGCTTTTTCCGGCTCCTCCATAAGAAGAGCCTCCTTCTCCATGCGCTCGATCCGCTCCAATGCCCTCTGCATCCGTGGGTTCAGTTCTTCCTTGATGAAAGACGCCGCGAATTTGCTCAGCTCCAGATCGGCCACATAATGATCCCTCCTCTCCCCCGGCGTGTAGACCACCTTCACAGCCCCCCTTCAACTCCGCTGCGCACGACGACGCGGCTTCCTTCGATATCGCACCCAAGCGAACGCAAAGTATATCTCACTTTTTCATCAGCGAGGAGTTGCTCCGTGCTGCAGCGCCGTTCCCGTGCGACATCACCAAGGGAGTTGGCCATCAGGTTCTGTAACTCATCAGCGCTCTGCGGATTGGTCGGGAAGAAGTAACCTCCTGAGTCGAGAGCATCCTTCAACGCCCCCGGATCACGCTGTTTACGGTTGATATAGGTGTGCAGCACGGTGAGCGGGGGCTGCTCCGTCTCGAGGGAGCGAAGATGTTCCGTCTTCTCCGCGTTCATAAAATCCGCCTGCTCATCCGGGCACCAGATGATGAGCCATCCTTCGTCATCATTTCGCATGCTGATGGTTGATCAGATAACTTTTGCTGATGTTTTCGATAATGATCGCGGTGTCCATGAATAATTGGTTTTGGCCGGGGTCGGGGCGATTTAAATGATGTCAGCAAATCCGCGCTCAACTTTGCGGAAGGTGTATAATCCGAGGAGCAGAAGAGCGATCGAGGAACCGGTCGTGACCAGAAGCATCTCGGTCGTAAAATTTGTGCCGCCGATCACCGCCCAGCGAAACCCTTCGATGAATCCTGCAGCCGGGTTGAGTCCGTATAGAAAGCGCCATTTCTCGGGGATCAACTCACTGGAATAAACAACCGGCGTCGCATAATACCAGAGCTGAACTGCAAAAGGGACCATGTAGTTGACGTCGCGGTAATAGACGTTCAACGAGGCGACAATCAGGCTCACGCCCATGCCGATCACAAGGGCGAGGAAGAGGAACAGAGGAGCCGCAAGGATCTGGGGTCCTATAGGAACATGGTAAAATGGTAGAATGACGACGAGAACTCCAATGGCAACCAGGGCATCGAGAACCACGGATCCCAGGGCGGCAATCGGAACGACCAGACGTGGAAAGTAGACCTTAGAGATCAGATTTCCATTGGCTACGACGCTGCTTCCGACCCGGGCGAGGGTATTGTTGAAAATATTCCAAGGAAGAAGACCGCAAAGGACCATGAGCAGGTAGGGCTGCCCATCGCTTGGGAGCTTGGCAAATGCCCCAAACAGGATCGCATAGACGATCGCTGGAACAAGCGGCTGGAGGATGACCCAGAGAACACCAAGAATCGTCTGCTTATACCGGACCTGGATATCTCTTAGCGCAAGATAATAGATTAGGTCGCGGTATTCTCTGATCCCCCTCCAGTCAAGGAGGGACAGCTTGGTCTTGGCTTCAATGCGGGTGACGGTCATTTAAAAAATGTGGAATGGTTCGGCGGCAGGGTGTAGGTCGAAACGGGCAATGTGGAATGGGAGGCGAGTATCGAAAAAATGGGGTCACTGGCGTGGGCGGTTTGATGCGAACCACTCTAAGGTTTCCCTGAGTGATGTCTCCAGATCGCATTGCGCGCGGAATCCGATTTCCGCCTCGGCGGCACTCACGTCGGCCATGCTGTGAAGGATGTCTCCGGGCCGTGCCGGGCCGAAATTGGGGCGGGGGGAGGCTTTGCCTGATTCCGTATTTTGTCCTGAGAGAGCTGCCAGGAGATCGAAGAGTTCCGTCAGGCTGATTCGGCGGCCACCTCCGACGTTCAGGGCCAGAGCGGAGCGCGGCGGAAGGGTGGCTGATGCGGCTTTGATGTTTGCGCGAACGACGTCCTTCACAAAGCAGAAGTCGCGGGTGTTTTCGCCGTTGCCGTTGATAATCACCGGTTCGCTGGAAAGAAGTGCGTGGATCCACTTGGGAATGAC
>QYQL01000023.1 GCA_007280915.1 Verrucomicrobiaceae bacterium
GCTTTGCCAGCGGCTCGTTCCCGCGGCAAGCGGGGGCCGCGCACTGCTCTGCGAGTTCTTTTCCAACTCCGCCTTCTCACGGAAGCTTGTCGCGGAGGGGCGGATGTCCGAACTTCAGGATTTTATCGCGCGCGGCGATCCGCGATCCGCGTGTTCGTTTTCCGAATCGCTCCTCCGTCTCGTCAGGGGAGGTTCGGTGACCGAGGCGGCCGCGCTGGAAATTTCCGACAATCCGCAGGAGTTCTCCCGTTCGCTGCGGGGAATCAGTTCCTCAACCCAGGCAACAAGAAGATAGAACCATGGACAACCCATTCGACCTCGTGGACCTCCTCTCCCGCACGGTTGCGGCGGGGGCATCCGATCTGCACCTCTGCGCGGATGCCCAGCCGATGGTGCGCATCAATGGGAGCCTTGCCCCCCTGGATGAGCGCGCGGTCACGGTCCAGTTCTGCCGCGAACTGATATCCGGGATCCTCACGGAATCCCAGCGCGCCCGGCTTGAGGAGGAGTGGGAGCTCGACTTTGCCATTCAGGTCGACGGGATCGGGAGATTCCGCGCGAATGCCCATTTCAGCCGTGGCGCCCTCGAAGCGGCGTTCCGTTATATTCCGCACGCGATCCCCGAACTCGGCCAGCTCGGACACCGGCAGAGCATTTTCGATATCTGTGCTCTCCAGCGGGGGCTCGTGCTCGTCACGGGAATCACAGGATCCGGCAAGAGCACCACGATGGCTTCCATGATCCAGCATATCAGCAGGCAGATGAGCGGCGTCATCGTCACCGTGGAGGACCCGGTGGAATATATTTTTCAAAACGCCAGCAGCATCGTCAAACAGCGCGAGATCGGCAGCGATACCAAGTCGTTTAGCGAGGCGCTCCGCCATGCCCTGCGCCAGGATCCGGATGTGATCCTCGTCGGCGAGATGCGCGATCCGGAGACGATCAGCGCGGCCATCACAGCCGCTGAAACCGGTCACCTCGTCATCGCGACCCTGCACACAATCGACGCTCCCAAGGCGATCGACCGGATGGTGGACGCGTTCCCGGGAGACCAGCAGCCGCAGATCGTGGCGCAGCTCGCGAATGCTTTGGAGGCGGTTATTTCGCAGCGCCTCATTCCGAATGAAGAGGGCAACGGCCGCGTTCTCGCGACAGAAACGCTTGTCGCGAACTCCGGTGTGTGCGCCTGCATCCGCGAGAGGCGGTGGGAGCAATTGGTCGGGCTGATCGAGATCGGAGCGAAGGACGGCATGCATACGATTGATGAGGACCTTTCCGGTCTGTATCTCTCCGGGGCCATCTCGAAGGAGCAGGCGATCGCAAATGCCAGGGATCGCAAGCGCATGGAATCCCTGATGCGCGAGCCACCGAAGAAAAAAGGGATCTTCGGATGAGGTTTGCCGCCGCGGTGTTGATCGCGTTTTCCGCGGTGGCCGGCGCGATCGACGTCCGACGTCCGCCCACGTCTGCGGATGTGGACTCATTGATCGCCCAGGGCCTTCCGGCGGCGCGGGACGGCTTGGAGGCTGCCCTGATCGCCGGTTATCAGCCGGGAAGGATGGGAGTTTCCGGATCTTCCGGGAATCCGGCCTTCATGTCGTGGCTCACGTTATGGCGGTGGTGCGATGTTCTGACCAGATCCGGCGATGACGAGATGGCCCGGCTTCTGCGTCGGCATCTTTTCAACGATCCGAAGTCCGGCGAGCTCACGTTTGTCGGACCGGGCTGCGACTCTGAACTGGAGGCCATCCCGGAGGCCAAAGCAGCCGGGATGGCACAGAGCCCCCCCGAGGAGATCCTCCGGCAGCTCCTGCCGGATGGCGAGCGACCGGGCCGCGGGCCGCTGTCGGATGTTCTTCCTCACGAACTCCTCGCGGAGTTCATGAAGGACGATGCGTTTTCCCGGTGCTTCTTCTCGACCCTCAGCGAGGACGACTATCTGCCTCTCGTGCTCGCGAACCTTCGTGACATCCGCGCGGCTGATCCAAAAAACTGGAAGAATTACCGGCAGCTCGCGATCGCGCTCGCCGTGGTCAACGATTCCAAACCACCCGGGTTCTGGCCGCACGATCAGGTCACGCAGTCGCTCGTTCCCCGGGAACAGCTTCCGGTCGCCGATCAATTTGCCGCATGGGTCGCCGCAAACGAATCGGGGGGAACCTTGCTCGATTTGAGGAAACTTTCTGCCGGACAGTTGAAGTTTGTCGTGGATGCGTTTGTCCGACAGGACGAACTTGCCTGGGCGCGCAAAAATATCCGTCTTCCTGTCGCTGGCTTCGACAAGGCGTTTCCGATGGTTTCGTATCGGAACGACCGGCTGGTGAAGCAACAATATTCCTGGGACGAGGATCCGTATCTGCTGGAAACCATCCGGGCCCGGGGAGGAATCTGCGTGGACCAGGCGTATTTTGCCATGCTCTGTGGAAAGGCGAAGGGGCTGCCGACGCTCTTCTTCACTGGTCAGGGTGCGGATGGCGGACACGCCTGGTTCGGCTACATGAAAGCCGATGACAGGTGGGAGCTCGATTGCGCACGCTATGCGACGCAGAACTACTCCACCGGCCATGCCTTGGATCCGCAGACCTGGAAGACCATCAGTGACCACGATCTCCGGCTTCTCGCCGCAAGCTTCCGTGACAAGCCGGAATTCGCCGCATCGGTCAACGATCTCGCCATGGCAGGGATCATCGGGCGCGCAGGCAACTCCGCACTCGCTGCCAAGGCGTATGAAAGCGCCGTCCGCACCTGTATGATGAACCCGGCCGCCTGGGATGCCCGTGGGGATTTTCTGGTCCGCTCGGGAGCCCCGCCTGCGGAACGAAAAAAATTCCATGAGGCCGCTCTGACTCAATTCGCCGGGAACGCGGATCTGAAAGCCAGGCATCAACAGGCTTTGGCCTGGGTGGCCCGCGAGCTGGGGGACACGGCGGCGGCTGACCAGCTCGAACGCCTGATCCTGCTCGAAAACAAGCGCAAGCGCTCGGATTTGAGCGTGGGGATCGTGGCGCGGCAGATGCAGGCGCAGCTGGATTCCGGAAAGCTCGACGAGGCCGGGAAGGAGTTCCGGCGGCAGGTGAGTTCGCTGGCGGATACCGGCGGCGGAAATCTCTTCTACGACGTGGCGGCCCCCTACATCCTAGCGCTGTTGGATGCAGGCAAAAAATCCGAGGCCGTAAAGTCGCTCGCCCTGATCCGCAAAAAACTCTCTCCCGAAAAAGATGGCATCCTCGATGGTGAGATCCGCACGCTTGAGGAATCCGCATCCAAGAACTGAGCGCACGCCCCGCGCCATTTCGCATTTACTGCGCGTCGTTGAATGCCCAATATGCACCGCGTGTCTGCCCGATTTGTATTCTCCGGCTTCTCTGCTTTCACCTGGGCGGTCATCGCATTCGTTCTCCTTTTGATCCCGATCAATGGCGACAGCCTGGACATGCTGGAGTCCCAGACATGGGACTACGCCCGCCATGATTCGTTTCCCGCGTTTTGCAACGAGCTGCGCACGGATCAAAACATGGAGTCCAGCATGCCGCTCGGGATGTTCTCCTTCTGGGCCTGGGCGCGCGTGGTGGGAGTGGGGGCCATGCGTTCGCTCAATCTTCTTTGGGCGGCCATCGCTCTGGCGGCATTTGCCCGGGCCGGGCGGCGCCTGTCGATCCCCTGGCTTCCGATGCTTTTCGCGATCCAGCCTTTCTTGTGGTATTACATGAACTACTCGCGGACTCCCGTGATGCAATTTGCAGGCGGGGCTCTCCTGCTTGCCGGAGTGATCGACTGCCTGCAGGCGGGCGTTCCGGCGAATCCCCCGGGATCTTCTTCCTGCGCGCCGAATAACGGAGGAGGTCTCCTGCTCTGCCTGGGAGCCATCCTGCTCAGCGGGGCCAGTATTCATGGATTGATTCCGTTGGCGGCCGTCGCGGCGGGCCTGAGCGTGAACGGGGCTTGGAACAGGGTTCAGAGGAGACGGAAGGACAAGGTGATTCTCTTTGTGACGGTCGGCATTCTCGCGATCCTATGCCTTTATTACATCCTAAGGTTGCTTCATTTGGGCTACGGCGGGGGACTCTGGCTGGTCTCCCCGGTGAATGTGGTTTTTGTGGCCTATGAATTCCTTGGCTTTCAGGGGCTCGGGCTCGGACGCCAGGTCCTGCGAACCGTCATGAAAGGGAGTTCCGCTCCCCGGGAACTATTGCCTTTCCTCCCCGGCCTTGTTCTCTTTGCTGTGGCGTATTTCGCGATCTTTGCCGCAGCCATGAAATCCTGGCTGACGCGCGAAATTCCGGTTTCGTTGTCTCCTGACCGGGTGCCGAAGGCTTCGCCGAGGGCCGGTTTGCTGCGTGCGTGGACGATGGGCATGGGGGTCCCTCTGCTGAGCGCATTATTTCTTTTCCTGCTCGCCGTTGCTGAAGGTTTTCCGTTTTGGGGCCGGCATCTCGCCGGCGCGTTTCCATTTTGGGTCGTCGCCCTGGCGATTACCCTGCGCTGGGCGCGGCAGGGGCTCTGGCGCAGGTCCGGACGCATGGGGGCTCTGGGCGTTCTCGCGCTCCTCTGCATTTCCTCGCTACTGATCAGGTTCGCTCCGCTTCACCGGCACGACGACTATCGTGGGGGCGCGGCGGAGGCGCGGAGAATCGCTTCGGCGGGCCGATCGGTCTGGTGGGTGGCCGACCATTCGGGCGGGGTCTATTACGGGCTGAATATCGCCGACCATTCACCTGCGGCTCCCGGGGAAATCGAATATGCGATGAACCGGATGCATCCGCCCGAGAACCCGCCGGATGCCATCGTGATCTCCCGCCCGGACAATTTCGACACCTTCGGGGTTGCGTCCCGCATGGTTTCCGGCGGTGCATACACGAGGACGAAGAGACTTCAGGCATTTGAGATTTGGGAGAAAACCGAGACTGCCAGGTGAGCGACTTGCTCCCCGCTCCGCTTGCCTAATCTCGCAGAATCCGCTACACGACTTGGCATGTCACAAAGGTTCTTTGTCATTTTGCTTGCGGCACTTTTGCCGCTTGTCCTCCACGCCGATGAGACGGTTTTGGCCACTCAAAAAAAGCTTACCCAGCTCGGCTTTTACAAAGGCACACCAGACGGCCAGATGGGCAGCCAGACCGGCGCCGCGATCCGGCGCTACCAGATCGCCGAAAACCTCAAGGTGACCGGGGAATTGAACCGCCAGACGCTTGAGCAGTTGGGGATCGCAGGCCAGGCCCAAGTGCCGGCATACGTTGCCATCGCGGAGATTTTCAAGGGCGGCCCGTATATCTCCGTCGGGCCGGAGATGCAGGTGGCGGTGGTCCGGCAGGCGCAAAAAAACCTGAAGCTGCTCGGATATTACAGCGGGCCGGAGGATGGCATGCCGAATGGCGGCCTTGTTTCCGCCCTCAAGGTCTGGCAGAAGAGCGCGGGGTTCCGGCAGAGCGGTCGCTTTGATGAAAATACGCTCAAAGGCCTCGACCTGATGCCCGACTAGCGGCATCTTTTCGCCATGAGTGAAGTTCTGGATCTTTTCCGTCAGACGGGGGCGCTGCTCCACGGGCATTTTGTTCTACGCAGCGGGATGCACAGCCGCGATTTTTTTCAATGCGCGCTTCTGCTCCAGGATGCCGCGATTGCGGCACGCGTCTGCGGCTGCCTGGCGGACAAGCTCGGCGGCTTTGAGGCAACGACCGTGATCTCTCCCGCCGTCGGCGGCATCGTCGTCGGTCAGGAAGTCGCCCGGCATCTCGGGAAGCGGCACATTTTTGCAGAGAAGGACGGAAGTGGGGGGCTTGTTCTCCGGCGTGGATTCACGATCCGGCCCGGCGAGAAGTTTCTTGTCGCGGAGGATGTGGTGACCCGTGGCGGACGGGTGCAGGAGACGATCCAGATCGTGCGGGACCACGGGGGAATTGTCTCGGCCGCGGGATCGATCGTGGACCGCAGCGCTGGGGCGCTTCCGGATTTTGGATGTCCGTTTGTTTCGCTCGTGCAGATGACTCCGGAGGTGTTCGATCCGGAAAATGTTCCGGAGGATTTGAAGGGCATCCCCGCGGTCAAGCCGGGCAGCAAGTAACGGGTTCAGGCCCTGTTACCGGCAACCTTTTCCAAAACCTCAAGCGCGAGCCCTTCGACCTCCACGATTTTCTTCCTGGACGCAAAGCCGGAGAAAATCGTGACCGCATGGAGCGGGAGCCCGAATTCCCCGGCGAGAAATTTGCAGAGCGCATCGTTTGCCTTCCCGTCCGTGGCCGGCGCCTGGATCCGGACTTTCAAGTCCTCGCCCAGCCAGCCGACAATCCCGTTCCGGGACGCGCCCGGAACGACTTTGACGCCGATTCTCAACGGTGTTTCGCCGCGATTTTTTCCCAGAGGGCTTTTTCGGCGGCGTCTGGGGATGAGGGGACCGTGACCGCGACGACCGCGTAAAGGTCGCCGCGTTTGCCTCCCGCGAGCGGGAGCCCCATACCGGGGAGGCGGAGTTTTTTTCCGGACTGCGTGCCGGGGGCGATCTTGAGTTTAGCGCGGCCTTCGAGTGTCGGGACGTGGACATCGCATCCGAGCACGGCATCCCATGCCGGGACTTCGAGGTCATAGATGAGATCGTTGTCCTGGATTTCGAAGTCCGGATGGCGCTGGAATTTCACGCGGAGGAAGAGGTCGCCTTTGCCGGCGGAGCCGGCACCCCCCTGGCCTGCGAGACGGATCCGCTGGCCTTCGCGGATGCCTTTCGGGATTTTGACGGTATACGTTTCGATTTTGCCGGAGTCACCTCGCCGGAAGGAAATCTGCCGGGTGGATCCGTGGAACGCTTCCTCGAGGGTGACCATGATGTCCGCCTCGACGTTCTCACCGCGCTGCGGGGGTTCCTCGTAGCCGCCGAACCCTCCGAATCCGCGTCCTCCTCCGCGGCGGCCCCCGCCGAACATTTGTTCGAAAAAATCGCTGAACCCGGTGCCGCCGAATTCGAATTCGACCCCGCCGCCACCAGCGCGCCCCCCGCCGAAC
>QYQL01000102.1 GCA_007280915.1 Verrucomicrobiaceae bacterium
AACATTCCACTGGACAAAAAAATAAAACCCCCGCAATTTTATATATGCCAATTCCTCCCCCGGCGAATGATCCCGCACGTTCGAAATGGTTCTTCGGAAGTTTTGTTTTGGTGGTTCTGTTGTTCCTTTCTCAAAACACCCAAGCGGGGACGTGGACTTTTAAAAAGTGGGCGAGCGACCGGGACATCCCTCAGCCTGCTCCGGATGTGGTGACGCATGCGATTGCATTCGGGCCTCCGGC
This sequence comes from Verrucomicrobiaceae bacterium, assembly GCA_007280915.1. Lineage (GTDB taxonomy): Bacteria > Verrucomicrobiota > Verrucomicrobiia > Chthoniobacterales > Terrimicrobiaceae > QYQL01. Next base: position 242 of record QYQL01000102.1, read on the forward strand.
CAACGCCCCTGTCATGCCCCCCTTTCTTCTCACCAATAAAATTTTCGGACAGACGTGGTCGGTGTGGACGCATCCGGACCATACGAAAATGGTGGCAGTTGGGCGCATGTCTGAAGGGCACAAAGACGCTTTGCGTCTGGGTGGCGAGGGGGCGAGTTTAGTGCACGGGCATATCGTACCAAGAGGAGCGGGACAGGCAGGGAAGGGGATCTCGCTTGAGTTGACCGGGCTTGAACCCGGCCATGCCTACAACATCGCATTATTTGGACTCGGGTTATCTGTGGACCGCGATACTCAGGGAAAGGATAAGCACCAGATCGAAGTTTCCGCCAGTGATGCCGCAGACCAGCCGCAGACCCTGGATTGGGACCTCGGACCGCTGCGGAACCAACCCAAGTTTTTGGTCTATGAATATACTGCGCCCGAGAATGGACAGATCAGTTTGTTTTTCAAATGTCCGGAGGGTGATCGGAGCGTCCGTTTCTCCTCTTTCATGAATTTTCGTGTTGATTAGTCCCGGAGCGTCAAAGCTTTGATTCACATGAAAAAAATGCAACTCGCGGTAGTATTCGCCGCCATTTTTTGTCTGCTTTGCACTCTTCATGCTGCCGATAAGAAAACATACACTCCGCCTTCGGATGCGAAAGGAGACTGGAGTTTTGTTGCCGACCCCTCGCTTCCGAATGTTCTTCTGATCGGGGATTCGATTTCCATCGGATACACCCGTTTGGTGCGGGAGGACTTAAAGGGAAGGGCAAATGTCTACCGCCCGATGCGTGGGAAGGGACCCGAGAATTGCGGTGACACGCTGATGGGACTGGCTCGCATCGATACCTTGCTAGGCGACAGGAAGTGGGACGTGATCCACTTCAACTGGGGGCTCTGGGACCTGTGCTACCGGAATCCCCTCGTGAAAAACCAGGGCAACCGCGACAAGGTCGGCGGCAAGCTATCCGTCTCCCCGGACGACTACGAAAAAAATCTGGAAAAGCTCGTCGCGCGCCTCAAGTCCACCGGAGCCAAACTGATCTGGGCGAGCACGACCGTTGTGCCGGAGGGGGAGGATGGCCGCTTTGTCGGGGACGATGAAAAATACAATGCCGTCGCTGCAAAGGTCATGGAGCGGAACGGGGTCGTCACCGATGATCTGTTCTCCTTGACCAAAGGATTCGGCGGCAAGTTTTCCGTGGGACCGGGCAATGTTCACTATACGTCGGAGGGGTCTGATGCCCTTGCTGCCCAGGTCAGTGCGAGCATAGCCAAGGCACTCTCACACTGAGCCAGTCGCTGGAAAGCGCTGTCTCTTTCAGCAGGATGTGGTGTCCGGCATAGCGGCGGACAACAGCGCCGAGGCCGCACGTCGCGAGGCACCGGAAGCGGCGAGCGCGGAGGTGATTTCAAGCAGCTCGCGCGAGAGCTTTTCGCGAACCTCTGGATTTTGAATCAGCCGGATCGTTTCGGCCGCGATGAGTTCCGGGGTCGCTTCGTGCTGGATGAACTCCCGGATGACATGGGGAGCCGGCCTTGCGGGCAGCTTCGGATCCGTCGGGGGATTCACCCGGTAGTTGTTAAGAATATTCACGATGCCAAGGGCATCCACATCGACGAGGCGGCGTCCGATTTCAAAAGTGAGCCACGCTATTTTGTAAACCAGGCAATACGGAAGTCCAAAGCAGGCGGCCTCCAGCGTCGCCGTGCCCGAGCAGACGATGCCCGTGGATGCCCTCTGCATGAGCTCGTGTGCCGTTCCGGTGCGCACCGTGACTCCCGGCGCCATCTCCCGCATGCGCACGGCGAGGGCCTCGCTGGCTGCCGCGGCTTCAAACCGGACGGATGGAACGCTTTTCTGAATGAGGGTCGCCGCTTGTGCCATGACCGGAAAAATCCGCTTCACTTCCCGCTCCCGGCTGCCGGGAAACAATCCCACAAGTCCCGGTTCGCGGGGTGTTTCGATGCGCTCCTTCCCGAGTGCTTCGAGCAGAGGATGCCCCGCAAACACCGTGTGTAGACCGCTCGCCTCATACATTGGCGCTTCGAATGGAAACACACAGATCATGAGGTCCAGAATTTTCGCCATCTTTGGAATCCGTCCGCGGTTCCACGCCCAGACCTGTGGGCTGATGTAATAGAGAATCTTTCCGGAGAATCCCGACGAGCGGAGCGATTTTGCCAGCCTCAGGTTGAACCCGGGATAATCCACTAGCACCACCGCCGCTGGTTGTGCCGTGCGAATATCTACAAGCATGCGATGGAATTTTTTCCGGAAATACCCGTAGTGGCGGACTACATCCCAGAGTCCGAGCACGGCGGCCTGCTCGGTCCAGTTGTCGAACGGTTCGTCTGCAAGCTCCTGCATCCGTGGGCCTCCGGCTCCCGAGAAGCGGATAGAGGGAGCAATTTCCCGTAGCGAGCGCATGACCTCGGCCGCCCGTGCGTCTCCGCTCGTCTCCCCGGCAACGAACCAGAATGTCTGGCTTAGCGCATTCGTGGTTCCGGTGCTTGGCATCAGAGGGGAATCAAACCTTCACTGGAAGATTCTGGCAAGGAAACGTGAGGGAATCCCAATCGTGCGCGAACATGCAAACTCACATTCCGCGCCCATCTCTGTCGTCTGGCTGAGGAGGAACCACAACGACCGACCCAACCCGGCCGTCGGGGAACTGCGTGGTGATCGATTGACCGTCAGAGAGCGTTTTTGCCGAGCGCACAAATTTTCCTTCCGCATCGAGAGTCATCGTGTATCCGCGGGCGAGGGCCGCCGAGGGATTCAAAGCTCCGAGCACTGCGGCATTTTTTTCCAGCTCGGAACGCGCCGCATCCAATAAGCTTCCGCATCTTTGCCCCATTGCGGTCCGGGCCTGGATGAGAAAGGCCAGAGCTTCGGAAATCCTCCGAGCCGGACTGTGCGAGGAAAGAATTCCGGAGGATCTCTCGATCACCAGCCGTCGCGACTGTATCCCGCCGGATATCCCTCGGAGGAGATCGTCCGACAGGCGGTCCACATCCTGTCTGCCCTGTAGCAGGACCCGCCGGGGTTCCGAAAACAGCACCGTGCGGTGGAATCCTTGGATACGCTCTCTGGCCGCATCCACTCGCCCCGCCACCGAGCGCTGCAGCCTTGAGGAAAGTTGGGCCAGATGCTCCAGCAGTTCCGCGCCGTCCGCGCTGAGAATCTCCGCTGCGGCGCTCGGAGTCGGCGCGCGCAGGTCCGCTGCAAAATCCGAGATCGTGAAGTCGATCTCGTGTCCGACCGCGCTGACCACGGGGACCGGACTTCCCGCGATCGCCCGGGCCACCGCCTCCTCGTTGAACTCCCACAAATCCTCCAGGCTGCCTCCGCCCCGGGTCACAACGATCACGTCTACCGCTTCGATGCCGGAGTCTGCTGAAGTTCCCAGCATCCGCACCGCCTCCGCGATCTCGGCGGCCGCGCCCTGTCCTTGCACACGGACAGGAAAAATGACGACCTCGATCCCCCTTTGCCGACGGTGCAGGACATTGAGAAAATCCCGTATCGCGGCGCCCGTGGGAGAAGTGACCACGCCGATCCGCCTTGGGAACCTCGGCAACGGCCTCTTTCGCTCCGGGCTGAAGAGACCTTCTTCGGCCAGGCGCCGCTTCAATTCCTCGAACTTTGCCTGGAGCGCGCCGACTCCCCGCTCTCGCACCCGGCGTACGATGATCTGATAATTGCCGCGTGCCTCATAGACGGTGATTTGCCCGAAGATCTGAACCTGTGCGCCATCTGCAAATCTCATTCCGCGCAACTGCGCGGCCTGACTCGCAAACATCACGCAGGCGAGCTGGGAAGAGGCGTCCTTCAAAGTAAAATAGACATGCCCGGAGGACTGTTTACGCAAATTCGAGACCTCGCCTTCAACCCACACCTCACCGACACCGGATTCCAGAAGCTCACGGATTTTCCGCGTCAACACCCCGACGCTCAACACCCCGACGCTCAAGACCACGGGCTCAGAGGCAGGGGCTGATGCAGGCGTTTTTTTGGCGCCACTTTTCAGATCAAAATCCAACTGCATGACTTTATTGTGACGGATTTTTCTCCGACTGCCATCCGATTTCAGGATGAGGGCCGTGTGATATGCGGGGGCTTCAAGTAGATGGGGAGGGGATTGCCGAAGTCACTAGTCCGGAGGGCAAGGAGTCGGGCTTGGGGCGGGACGCAGATGGCTTCCGGGATTCCGGCAAGCTGTTCTCCCGGTGTGAAAACCGGGATTCCGGGGGCCAACATTTCTTCAGCCTGATCAGGAAAGATCAACACGGGCTCCAGCAGAAAACGCCCCTTGGCCACGTGCGCCAGGAACCACTGTCCGCCGCGGGCGTCGCCCGCGACAAAATATTCCGCCGCCTCGTATCCGAGCAGGGATGGCACGCCGACGAGTTGTGAGCCATGGACTTTGGAGATCCCCCAGGCCGCAGCGGCGGATGCGCGAAGGCCGTTGTATCCGCCGGGTCCGGTTCCGACGACCACGGTGTCCGGAGGTCCGCATTTCGTAAAAGCGGATTCCAACGCCGGGAAAAGCCCGCCGCCGCGTCCCCTCGGACTGGAGAATCTCCAGGAACCGATCAGGCTGGTGTCTTCGAGCACAGCCACGCTGCCTTCGGGCCCGGAGGATTCGATGGCGAGGATTTTCATGATGCCAGCGCGGCTTGAATTTTTCTGCCATCCGGATCGATCGCGAAGCTCAGCCTCCAGGTTCCGGTTGGAAGGGAGCCGGGGAATTTTCCTCCCCATTCGATGGCAACAATCCCCGGCGTCCCGAGATATTCCTCGAATCCGAGCGGGAGCAACTCCTCCTCGGATTCCAGGCGGTAGAGGTCGAAGTGGACCAGCGGGATGCGTCCGCCGGTGTATTCATGGACGAGGGTGAAGGTCGGGCTCGAAACCTCATCGCAATCGATGCCCAGCCCGTTGGCGAGGCCCTTGACAAAGCAGGTTTTTCCGGCACCAAGCGGACCTTCGAGGCTGAGAATGAGGGAGGATTTCACCTTCGAGGCGATCTGCCGGCCCAGGGACATCGTGTCCGCCTCCGTCCCGCAACGGACGCCGGAAAAGATTTCTTCAAACTCGGGATTTCGGTTTGCCATGCCGCGGACAATCTAGTTCGCTTTCCCCCATGAGCACAACCTCACTCTGGCCGCGCTTTCAGCAATACTTTCTCGGCTACGACGATCTGGGATTTTCGATCGACATCAGCCGGATGAACTTCCCCGAGGACTTTTTCACCGGGATGGCGCTTGCATCCGACCGGGCCTGCAAGCAGATGAAGGCTCTGGAGGCGGGTGGAATCGCGAACCCTGACGAGAAGCGGATGGTGGGTCACTACTGGCTTCGTGATGCATCGCTGGCCCCCACGCCGGAACTGCGGGAGACGATCCTCGCGACAAAAAAATCCATTCTCGAATTTGCCGCGGATGTGCACTCGGGCAAAACCGCTCCGGCAGCCGGCGCGAAGTTCACCGACCTTCTTGTCGTCGGGATCGGAGGCTCGGCACTGGGTCCTCAGCTCGTGGCCGATGCTTTGTGGAGCGCAAAGAACCCGCTCCGCGTCCATTTCTTCGACAACACCGACCCGGATGGCATGGACCGGGTCCTCTCGCAGATCGGGTCCGATTTGGGAAACACCCTGGTCACCGTCATTTCGAAGTCCGGCGGAACCAAGGAATCGCGGAACGGCATGCTTGCCGCGCAGGCCGCGTTCCGGAAGGCGGGGATTCCATTTGCAAAAAACTTTGTGGCCGTCACCGGGGATGGCAGCGAACTGGATAAGGTCGCCGTGGCCGAGGGCTGGCTCCGGCGGTTTCCGATGTGGGACTGGGTGGGTGGCCGCACTTCCGTGATGAGTGCTGTGGGGCTCGTTCCGATGGCGCTGCAGGGGCTTGATGTGGAGGGCTTCCTTGCCGGGGCCGCGGCGATGGATGCGAAGACGCGGACCGATGACATCCGCCACAACGCGGCGATGCTATTGGCCCTCATGTGGTATTACGTCGGCGAGGGCCGCGGGCTTAAGGACATGGTCATTCTTCCATACAAAGACCGCCTTCTCCTGCTCAGCCGCTACCTCCAGCAGCTGGTCATGGAGTCGCTCGGCAAGGAACTCGATCTGGACGGAAACGTCGTGAACCAGGGGATCGCTGTCTACGGAAACAAGGGCTCCACTGACCAGCACGCCTACGTGCAGCAGCTCCGCGACGGGGTGAACAACTTCTTTGTCACCTTCCTCGAAGTCCGCAAGGCGACGGCTTCCGAGCCGGTGGAAGTGGATCCCGGAGTCACCGCAGGCGACTACCTGCAGGGGTTTTTACGCGGTACGCGGAGCGCGCTGCACGAAAAAGGGCGCGAATCCATAACCATCAGTGTTCCGGAATTCAACGCCTTCCAGCTCGGCGCCCTGATCGCCCTCTACGAGCGGGCGGTCGGCTTTTATGGCTCATTGGTGAACGTGAACGCCTACCATCAGCCGGGTGTGGAAGCAGGCAAAAAGGCTGCTGCAAAAATTCTGGATGTGCAGGCCCGGGTCTTCGCGCACCTGAAGGAGTCCGGAAAACCCACGACGGCAGAACAGGCGGCCGAGGCCGTCGGGGCCGATCCCGAGGAGGTCTTTCACATCCTGCGCCATATGTCCGCCAATTGCCCGAAGATGAGCGTTCAAAACGGACGTTCCCCCGCTCAGGATACCTTCGCCATATGAGAAAAATTCTCGCCCTGCTCGCCGTTGCCGCGGGCCTAGCCGCCTGCGACTCGCCCGGGCGAACCGTGCAGACCACCAAGGCGCAAATCACCGCTTTTCAGGCGAACCCGGACAGCGCGAAGCAGGCTGCTGTTGAAGAATCTCTCGCCCGTCTGGACCTGCAGGTCGGAGAGCTGGAGAAAAAAGGCGACACCATACAAGCCGACCTCTTCCGCCGCCAGGCTGCCAGCCTGCGGTCAGACTTCCAGGCCGCCAAAATGTCCAAAGCCATCAACGATGCCAAAAAGGCGATCGAAGGCATCGGCGATGCCTTCAAAGAGGCCGGCAAAACCATCGGCGAAGCCCTCAAGAGTTCCCCGGATACCAATCAGCCCTGAAATAAGTGGCCTGAGTGGGAACAGAAACAGGGTCGGGGAAAACCTTTCTAAAAGAGAGTCGGTTGGGGCAATGGCTTGGGTGCTTCCGGCTGCTCCCGCTTTTCCTTTTCCGGCGGCTTGACCGGCCGGGCTGCGGGAGTCGACTCGATGCGTCCCTTTGGAGCGGCATCAGAACCGCCTGTCTCCAGCCTGACCATCTTAACCCGGGACACCAACTCCTCCGCGTCCATTTTGTGCGCCGCCTCTATGATGGTCAGGAACGCTCCCACCATTTCCGGCTTCCTGCCGAAGAGAACCTTGGCGGCTTCAATCGGTCCACGTGTATCGCGGCATTCCAAATCATTCACTGTGACGCCCAGTGCTTTCGCGAACTTTGCGAAGGTATCCTTTGCCGGATTCCTTTTCCCGCTCTCGATATCACTCAAGTGGGCGAGGCTGCGGAACCCGACGGCTTGAGAAAGAGCCCGTTGAGTCAAACCGCGCTGTTCACGCAAAGATCGGATATATTGTCCAAATGTCTCTTTCATTTAGGTAGTTAGTAAGGCCTTTATCAGGAAGGCTTCGTTTTATTCGCAAACTTTGCGATAAATGGCAAGTTTTTTTCATTTCCGCTGGGGCTGATCGAATCGGATTGATCTCGGATCCAGCGAGTCCTCACGCAGAACATGCGCTGGTGGATACTAGTCGGGTAGCCTGCTGGAGGCAGCCCAAATGGCGAACACCAGCGCGGGAGCGCATATGTCGAAACAGGAAGAGGTAGATTGTGCAGGCCTGGGAAGCCAAACTCGCGGGAGCGAGCGGGGCAATCGCAGAGCCCGCAGAGAAAAGCGGTTATCGGGTTGAATGCTCGGACAAGGCGGTGACGCCATTTTGCCGCAGGGTGGATTTTCTGGGTGCTGGATGCGGGAAAGAATCCCACCCTCAGGCATGGGCTTTGCAATCTTTGCTTCCTGCAGAGAAAGCGCCGTGAATTAGGAAGCTTTCCGGCCAGCCGGTATGGCGCTCCGGGGTTCCGGGTTGGAAGTACCGTGCGGTTTTTTCCAATCCCGCGCTTGCCAGTCCCCGCGCGAAGAGCGCATATTCCGGCGCGACGGTCCGCGAGGTCGCCAACGCAAGTCAGCGGCGGGATGGGGCCGGGCAAAAGAAATTTCCCAATGACACGGAAAACAGAAAAACCAGCCGGAGGCGACCTGATCGCCGAAGGAAAAACCAAAATCATCCGAGCTACCGGGCAGGATCCGGAGAAGGTGCTGATCCTTTCGAAGGACGACATCACCGCCGGAGACGGGGCAAAGCATGATCTGATCGAAGGAAAAGCCGCGTTCGCGACCCGGACGACCTGCAACGTGTTCCGGATCCTCAAGGCCTGCGGCCTCCCGGTGGCCTTCGACGAGCAGATCGATGAAACCACCTTTCTGGCTCCGCGGTGTAAGATGCTTCCGTATGAAGTGGTGGTCCGGCGCGAGGCCCATGGTTCCTATCTCAAGCGGATACCCGGCCTTGCCAAGGGACATCTTTTTCCAAAGCTGCTGGTGGAGTTCTTTCTCAAAACAAACGGCCGGAAGTGGAAGGAGCACGACCTTCTCTGCGACGACCCGCTCATGGAATACTCCGATGGCACGATCGCCCTCTACGAGCCGTCGAAGCCGGTCCATGCGCAGAAGCCGTTCCTCGTTCTCCAGGGCGGCGAGGTCTTCGGGCGTCCCGATGAGTGGAAGCTTTTCGCGGAAATCACGAAGGTCGCCCGCCGCGCGTTCCTCATCCTCGAAAAATCATGGCAGATCGAAGGCCGGACGCTTGTCGATTTCAAGGTCGAGTTCGGCCTGACGAAGAAGGGGGAGCTGCTTCTCGCCGACGTCATCGACAACGACTCCTGGCGGGTGCTTGAGAACGGTGCCTACATCGACAAGCAGGCGTATCGCGACGGGGGCAAGCTCGACGATGTGGCCGGGAAATACCGGAGGGTCGCCGGGATCACCGACGGCTTCCGCTTGCCGGTTCAGCAGGTTGTGATCTGGCGCGGGTCCGACAAGGACGATGTCTCCCCTGTGGTGAAGTCCCTCGATCAATTGTGCGGTGGTTCCGCCGAGGCCGCCCGCTTGAATGTCACGACGGCGACCTGTTCGATTCACAAGGAACCGGTGCGCGGATTGAACGAACTTCACCGGCTCGTCCAGCAGGTTCCCGACACCGTGATCATCGCGTTCATCGGACGCTCAAACGGTGCCGGTCCCACCCTCGCCGCAGCGACCACCGTTCCCGTGATCACCGTCCCGGCAAGCTTCAAGGACTTTCCGGAAGACGTGTGGTCCTCATTGAGAACTCCCTCAAACGTGCCGGTGACCACCGTCCTGGAGCCGTCCAATGCCGCCCTGGCCGCTTTGGAAATCCTGGCCCTGCGCAATCCGCAGCTCCACATGCTCCTCCGCGAGCAACTCGAGGAGCGGCTCGTGAACTCGATACCGGTGTGATGCCAGGGATGGCAGCGCGTAACCGCTGCCATCTCCATTCGGGCTGTCCTTCGCAGTCTTTCTTCTAGACAGCCCCGGAGGGGTGAGACACCTCTGCTCGTGCCTGAGGTTTCTGACTGCCGTTACAGGCGAAGTCCGCGGCAGCTGGATCAGGCTCCGAGGTAGGCTGCCTGCACGCGGGGGTTCTGCAGGAGGTCCGCGCTGTTTCCGGCAAGAGTGATGAGGCCGGTCTCGAGCACAGCCGCACGGTGTGCGAGGCGGAGAGCGATGTTGGCATTTTGCTCGACGAGCAGAATGGTGACGCCCGATTTGTTGACCTCGCGGACGACGTTGTAAATTTCGGTCACGAGCTTGGGGGCGAGGCCCATGGAGGGTTCGTCCAGGAGGAGTGTGGTGGCGCGGCTCAGGAGGGCACGGGCGACGGCAAGCATCTGCTGTTCTCCGCCGGAGAGTGTGCCGGCGGGCTGGAGGAGGCGCTCCTTGAGGCGCGGGAGTGTGGAAAGAATGCGATCGAGGTCCTCCGCCACGGCCTTGCGATCCTTGCGGATCCACGCGCCGAGATGGAGGTTTTCCTTCACGGTGAGGTTGCCGAAGATTCCCCTTCCTTCGGGCACCTGGGAGAGGCCGAGGGCGACAATTTTATCCGCTGGAATGCCGCGGAGTTCTTTTCCATCCAGACGGACGCTGCCACCGAAGCGCAGGAGTCCGGAGATGGCGCGCAACGCCGAGGATTTCCCCGCGCCATTGGCTCCGATGATGGTGAAGATTTCGCCCTTGCGCACCTCGAAGGAAATCCCCTTCACGGCGTGGATATCGCCGTAGGAGACCGTGAGATTTTCGACGGTAAGCGCGCTCATTCGTCTCCCTCCCCTCCCAGGTAGGCCTCGATGACGCGGGGGTTGGCGCGGATCTCATCCGGAGTCCCGTCGGCGATGGTCTTGCCGAAATCGAGGACGGTGATGCGGTCGCAGAGATTCATCACGAGATGCATGTGGTGTTCGATGAGGACGAGCGTCACCCGATAATGTTCCTTCACCCAGCGGAGGAATGTGGTGAGGTCTGAGGTTTCTCCGGTGTTCATCCCGGCGGCAGGCTCGTCGAGGAGCAGAAGATCGGGCTTGAGCGCGAGGGCCCGGGCGATCTCCAGCTTGCGCTGGGAGCCGTAGGGGAGGTCGCCCGCGAGATCGTGCGCGTGGTCCGCGAGGCCGAAGGGATCAAGGAGCTCGAGGCAGGCGGCGACGGATTTTGTCTCATCCCGGCCAAACCGGTTCACCCGCAGCATCGCCTCCAGTGGCGAATAATGGAGCTGCGAATCAAAGGCGATGCGCACATTCTCAAGGACGGTCTGGCTTTTGAGCAGGCGGATATTTTGGAACGTGCGGCCGACCCCCTTGAGCGCGATGCGTCCGGGACGGAGCCCGGAGATGGATTCACCGCGGAAGCGGATATGGCCCTCGGTGGGTTTGTAGATGCCGGTGATGAGGTTGAAGAGCGTGGTCTTGCCCGCGCCGTTGGGACCGATGATGCCGTGGGTGTGCCCGGCCTCGACCTTCACGTCGCAATTCGAGATCGCGCAAAGGCCGCCGAAGCGCTTGGTCAGATGATCGATCTCAAGAAGCGCGCTCATGGTCTGAGACGTTTGAAGAGTTCGCGCGCGGGAACAAACCACGGCAGCTCCCGCATGCCCATGATGCCGCGTGGCCGGAAGAGCATGAGCAGGACGAGGATGAGCGGCAGGATGACCATGCGCCAGGTGCCGAGCGGCTGGAGGACCTGGAGGAGGATGGTGAAAATCACCGCGCCGATAATCGAGCCGCCCAGGGAGGCGATTCCGCCGAGATAGACCATCACGAGAATCTCCGTGGATTTGACGATGTCGAAAGACTTCGGGTCGATGAAAAAATTCACCTGCGCGTAGAGTGCCCCGGCGACCCCTCCGAAAAACGACGAGGTGACAAAGGCCAGGATTTTCGCCTCTCGGACGCGCACCCCCATGGCGTTGGCGGCGATCTCGTCCTCGCGGATCGCTGTAATCGCACGCCCGAACTTCGAGTAGACGAGGTTGCGGATGACCCACAGCGTGACCACCACCCAGAAGAACGTCCAGGGCAGGGTTGTCAGCACCGGGGGCGTCATCCCCCGGGGACCGCCGAGGTAGCTGATGTTCTCGATCGCGGACTTCACGATCATCAAAAACGCCAGGGTGATGATCGCGAGGTAATCCCCGCGGGTTTTGAAGGAGAGCAGGGCGAGGGGAAATCCGATGAGCGCCGCGACCACCCCTCCGAAAAGAACCCCCATCGGCAGCTCGAAGAACGATGCCGGAAGCCACTTGATGGTCATCAGTGCCGAGGCGTAGGCGCCGAGCGCCATGAACCCCGCGTGCCCGACGGAGAATTCCCCCATGTAGCCGTTCACGAGGTTCAGGCTCGCGCAAAGGATGATGTTGATCCCGACCGTGATGAGGACGACTTTGGAATAGTCGTTGAGGATCGGAAAAAACTCGCAGGCCACGACGAAGGCGAAGCCCGCGGAGACCAGCGCCGGCAAAGCCCAGCGGCAACGTGCGACGGAGTCAAGGAACCGGCTCACAGCTCAGACCTTCTGGTTGGGAGGATGACCGAGAAGGCCATAGGGTTTGAAAATGAGAATTGCGAGCAGCAGCGAGTAGGAAATCAGATCGCGATAGGTCGAGGGAAGATAGGCCACGGCCATGACCTCGACGCCGCCGAGAATGAAGCCTCCGAGAACAGCGCCCCGGATGCTGCCGATCCCTCCGATGACAGCAGCGATGAACGCTTTCCAGCCGATCAGCACGCCCATTGTGGCGCTGATCTGCGGGTAGGCGAGGCCGTAGAGCATGCCCGCCGCGCCTCCCAGCCCGGCCCCGACAAAAAATGTCAGAGAGATCATGCGGTTCACCGGGATCCCCATCAGGGGCACCGTCTTCGCGTCGAAGGAGATCGCCCGCATCGCCATGCCGAAGCCGGTTTTCCGGATGAGAAGATCCAGCCCCACCATGAGCCCGAGGGCGACGCCGATGATCAGGATCTGTAGCGTCGTGATTGTGAGGCCGGCGAAGGTGAGCGTTTTGCTGACGAAGAGTGTGGGCAGGAACTGCGGGTATGGGCTGAGGCTGAGCGTGGTGTTTTCGATCACGAGGCCGCAGCCGAGGGCGGTGATGATCGCCGAGACGCGCGGCGCATCGCGGAGCGGGCGGTAGGCGACCCGCTCGATCAAGGCCCCCAGCAGCCCGATCACCAGCATCACCAGCAGCAGGATGACCACGAAAGGCAGGTGGACGGGCAGCAGCACCGCGAGCAAAAGACACGCGAAGGCGCCGAGCATAAACAGGTCGCCGTGGGCGAAATTGATCATCACCAGCACGCCGTAAACCATGCTGTAGCCCAGCGCGATCAGCGCGTAAATGGACCCCAGCTGTAGCGCGTTGATCGTCTGCTGGGCGAGGTAGAAGAACATCAGCTTCGAAAAAAGAAAATCCGGGCGGCCGCGGTCATCAGCTCCTGCCGTTTCGCCCTACGGCTGCCCGTTGGCGATCCAGACGAACTTGCCATCCTTGATCTGCAGGATCACGGCACTTTTGACGGGATCTCCGCTGCCCGGTTGAAATTGCAGCGTCCCGGTGACCCCCTCGTATTTTGGGATTTTCGCCAGCGCGTTGCGCACCGCCTGCCGGTCGGCTTTGCCCGCCGTCCGGATCGCCTCGGTGATCAGTCCCATGGCGTCATAAGTCAGGGCCGCGACGTCGTCAGGAGCCTTGCCGTATTTTGCCGTGTAATCGGACACGAACTTCTTCGCGACCGGTGTGGCGATTTCGGTCGAGTAGTGGTTGCAAAAATAGGAGCCATCAACATCCTGGCCCCCGAGGGTGATGATTTCCGGCGAGCTCCAGGCATCGCTGCCGATCAGCTGCGCGGTGATCCCCTGCTGGCGTGCCTGGCGGGCAATGCCCGCCGCATCGTTGTAATAAGCCGGCAGGAAGATGACCTCGGGATTCTGTGCTTTGATCTTGGTCAGCTGCGCGGAAAAATCGCGGTCTCCGGTCGTGTAGGTTTCAAAGGCGACGACTTTGCCGCCGTTTTGCTCGAAGACCTCCTTGAAAAGGTTCGCTTGGCCGTTCGGGGCCTCCGAAGCCACGTCATAGAGGACTGCGGCGGTCTTGGCCTTGATGTTGTTCAGCACAAACTTCGCGAGCACGCGGGCCTCGAATGGGTCGATGAAACACGCGCGAAACACATACTGTTTCGGTTTTCCCTCTTCATCGAGGGTGGTCTTCGAATTCGTGGACCAGGGCGAGATCATCGGGCATTTGAATGTTTCGGCCACGATGGATGCCGGAATCGCGCAGGAGCTGGCATCCGGGCCGACCATTGCGACCACGTTGTCCTGGGAGATGAGACGCTGGGCCACCGTGCGGGCCTGATCGGCTTTTGCCCCGTTGTCGCCGATGATGAGCTCGATGGGAAGTTTTGTTCCCCCGAGGTCCAGGCCGCCGGCAGTGTTTATCTGGCTGACGAACATCTCCGCGGCATTTTTGGAGGAGGCCCCGACTGCGGGCATCTCACCGGTCAATTCGACGTTTAATCCGACTTTGACCGAGGGGGACCCACCGCTTCCACACCCGGTCAACCCTGCCAAAGCAAGCGCCGAAGCGCAGAAAATCAATTTTTTCATCAAGCCAAATGACATGAAGAAATCCACGGCTGATAGCAAGCTTTGCTTTCGGTGGGGCTCCGTTCGCCGGGACTTCTTGCTCCGCAGGTTTTCAGGGTTCCCTCGCTCACCTGGGGTGCCTGCTCGATTCCGGAAGGATTTCTTCGCCGCGATACTATCACCTGGTCAGGGAATGCGTTTCACGGGCTTGTTGGAGTTGGGAACCTCCTCTATACATTCCAGAATGCTGAGAAATAAGCCCCCCATGAAACCGGTCATTTCTTTGCCGGTGAAGTCACTCCTGTTCATCCTGGCATTTGTCATATCTGCCCTCGCGGAGGAACCGGCAAAGCCACCGGTCCAAAGCTTTCTCTTCATCGGGAACAGCTTCACCTTCCGCCACGAGCTCAAGGATGTTTTTCAAGCTCTTGCGAAAGAGGGCAATCCCGGTGTCGATTTCATCACCGAGAGGATCACTTACGGCGGCCGCGACATGTTCCGGCATTTCGAACTGTTCCGGAGTCAGGATCTTCTCCGGCTCCAATCGCTTTCCGACGATGATCTCAGGCATTCCATGGCGGAGATGCAGGCGCTCGCCGGTTCCGCAGAAGAGCCCGGATTTTACAGGGAGTATTGGAAAAACATTGATTCCTCCGCGCTGAAACCCTGGGAGGAATACGAGGCGAAAAGCGCCGATGCCAAACCCGCGCGTGCGAAAGCCCCGGCACGGAAACAAACGCAATGGGCGGGCGACCGGCAGTCGATCAAAGCCGCGATCGCAAATCACGAGGAATGGATTTCCAACCGGAAGAACTATCCTCCGGTCTGGAACTACGTGGTTCTCCAAAGCTGGCAGGACGTCATCGCAAACCCGGAGACTGGCTACATGAAATACGCGGCCAAGTTCGCCGAGGCCGCAAAGCAGCAGGGGACCAAAGTCGTTCTGTATATCACTGCGCCATACAGCCAGAACATGGAGCCCGTGAAGGAGCCGCTAGAACAGGAACGTGCCTTCAAGGAACTGCATATCGCGTCCGATCTCGCAAAGAAAACCGGTGCCATCGTCGTGCCGGTGCCCCTTGCGGTGTATCGTCTCCAGAAGAGCGGTGCCGCAATAACCCTCCGCTACAGGAATGACGGACATCCCAACCAGTGCGGCGCGTATCTCACTGCCTGTCTGCTTTACGCCGCCGTCTTCGACAAAAGCCCGGAGGGGCTCTCGCTTTCCCAGGTGGTCGAAACAAAAATCGTCGACAAAAATAATCCCAACAACGATCCGGACGGAAATCCTCTCAAACGCGTGTTCACGGATGACGAGCGCAGGCTTCTGCAGCGCACGGCATGGGAGACGATTGAGGCGTTCCGCAAGGGGGAGTTTTAACGGGGCCCAATTCCTCGGGCCCGTGCACCGGTTGAGGCGGGACTTTACCGTGACAGCCAGCGGACGCCGTCGGCTTCGAAGAGGCCGGCCAGAAGACGGAGTTCGCCATTTTCGATCACGGCCCTCGTGCCCAGCGGGAGGTGGCATCCTCCGCCCAGGCTGTGCAGGAGCTCCCGTTCTGCATGGACGCAGCGGGCTGTGGGCTCGTGATGAATTGAGGAGAGTGCTTCACGGGTTTCCGAATCCTCCTCGCGGCACTCGACGGCCACGGCTCCCTGTCCGGGTGCGGGAAGCATTTCCTCGATGATCGTCATCTCCAGACCGTCGGGAACAACCTGATCCCCGAGCCGGACCACTGCCGCCCGGGCAACAATCAGGGCGTCGAGCGCGGGATTTTCCAAAACTTTGCGCAGACGTGTGGGCACGTTCCCGCGGATTTCTTCAACGCGGAGATCCGGCCGGAGGAGGAGCAGCTGGTTTTTTCTGCGGAGGCTGGATGTCGCCACCGTCGCGCCCTCCGGGAGCCCGCGCCACCCGCCCGCATGCTTCGATGCCAGCGCATCGGAAACATCCGCACGCTCCAGAATCGCACCGAGGACGAGTCCCGGGGGTTGCTCGGTCGGGAGGTCTTTCAAGCTGTGCACCGCGGCATGGATTGTTCCTCCGAGCAACGCTTCTTCCAGTTCCTTGGTGAAGAGCCCTTTTTCGAGCGACCCGGGAGCGGAGAGGCTGACATCCAAGCGTCTGTCTCCGGTTGTTTTGATGATCTTTTCCTCAAGCGCGAGGGTCGGGTGTGCCTGCCGGAGCCGGGCGGCAACATTTCGTGTCTGAACCAGTGCGAGGTCGCTGCCCCGGGTGCCAAGAATCATTTGCATCACTTGATGAAGTCGGTGTGGTTGCGCGACCATGCCACAAAATCGGTGACATGGTGGTCGATCATTTTCTCGCAGCGCTCGACATCGGCCCTGCGGATTTCGAGCGACTGGCTGACGATTTGTTCCAGCGAATCGATGTCGTAGAGGTAAACGTTTTCCAGCTCATTCAGCGAGGGGTCCGCATCCCTCGGGACCGCGAGGTCGATGATGAAGACAGGGCGTCCGTTCCGCCGGGCCAGGAGCGGCTCAATGGTTTCCCGGGTGACAATCGGGGTGGGGGAGGAGGTCGAGCAGATCAGGATGTCCGCACTGTCAAATGCGTTCGGCCAATTGTCGAAGTGGACCGCCATGCCTCCGATTTCCCCGGCGAGCTTTGCCGCACGTTCAAACGTGCGGTTGCTGACAATGACGGTGCGCACGCCCCTGGAAACCAGGCTCCTCGCGGTTTTCTCGCTGATTTCCCCGGCTCCGAGGATCATGACGGTCAGCTTGGAAAGGTCGCCGAAGATTTTTCCCGCGAGATCGACGGCGACCGAGCCGACCGATGTCGATCCCCGGGTGATCTGGGTTTCCGTCCGCACCTGCTTGGCGACCCGGAAGGCGTGTTGGAAGAGCTTGTTCAGATGCCGTGTGGTCGCGCCGTAATCCATGGCGGCGGCGTAGGCCTGCTTGAGTTGCCCGAGAATTTCCGTCTCTCCGATCACCATGGAGTCCAGTCCGCTGGCCACTCGGAAAAGGTGGCGCACGCTCGCGGGGGATTCATGGGTGTAGAAGGCGGACTCGTTTCCTCCCGTGCGTTTTTGCAGATAGCCACGGAGCCCTTCCAGCACCCGGAGCGGGCAGATGCTTGCCGTGTAATACTCGACCCGGTTGCAGGTGGAAACAATCACGGCGCCGGCAAGTCCGTCGATCTGGCGAACGCACGTGAGCGTCTCCTCAAGCTCGTGGGCTCCCACCGCGAACTTTTCCCGGATGTCGAGCGCCGCACTCCGGTGGTTGATCCCCGCACAGACGATATTCATTTCGGGGAGGAAAGGTATTGGATCGCGGGGAGAAGCAGCATGGCCACGCAAAAAATCCACAGCGAGGCCTCGGCGGTGCGCTTGGGCGGGAGGTGGTGCAGGCGTCGCAGGAGGAGGATCGCCCCGTATCCCGCCCAGATGAGGATCGAGGCCGCGAACTTCAGGGTGCTCACCTGCATCCCGCTGATGTGGCCCGCAATGAATCCGACGGTCAGCAGGGAAAATCCCAGCCAGAGCAGCCTCGCATTGGCGGTTCCGAGATCCGTGATCGGCGGCAGATTGTAGAGCAGTGTTCCGGCTTTGCGGTTCTTGAGCTGCCGATTCTGCACCAGATACATCAACCCCGCCACGGCCGCCAGAGCGAATGCTCCGTAAGCGATCAGGCTCAGGGCTGCATGAAATGCCACCCAGGGATCACGCTGGGCATGCCAGGTCGAGCCCTTGGGTCCCAGCTGGGCGGCGAGGAGAATGAGAAATACCAGAGGCGAGGTAAATGCTCCCAGCAGCGAGAGATGGTAGGCAGGGCCGATCACCAGATAGATCAGAAGAATTGACCAGCTCGTAAACACCAAGACATCGAAAAGCGAGTTGATCGGACAGGCGCCCTGGCTGTGCCCGCGATTCCAAAGATCCAGGGTGAGCAGCACAAAGCCTCCGAGAATCGCGAACCGGTTCACCACTCCCGGCCGGAAGCGCCCGGCACCCAGCGCGAAAAGCGTATAGCCAAAACTCAGGAGTAGACAAAATGTCGCGCCGGTTAACAAAATTCGATCCATGCGGTGGTGTGCACTATGTCGCAATTCGTTGCATTCTTCAACATGCGAAATGAACGCCCGGGCATTATGTCATGCAATCGCCGGATCCCGGTTCAAAACGACAAGCGACATCTCCTCCCTGGCTCCCCTGATTTTGCGGGTATCCATCAATCTTGGTTTCTGTCATAAGCAATGGGGGAAATGAGCAGGCTTTCCAAAGACAGCAAAGAATCGCCGGCCGGGCGGATTGAGAGGCCTCGCGTCCTGCTGGCTGCCTGCGAGGCGGTTTATCTTCTGGGCTTGAGGACGATTTTCGCATCGCAGGAGAGCCTGGAGATCGTTGGCGAGGCGACGACCAGCCACACCCTTCTTCCCCTGCTCACCCATTTCCGGCCCGAGATTCTTCTCATGAGTTTCCGTCTGTATTGCGGACACGACGCGCTGGGCCTTGCCAGGGAATTCAGCGAGCGCAGCCCGGAAACTGCAGTCATCGTGCTTCTGCCGGGAAACGCCGTTCCTCTCACCGGCCGCCTTCTTTCCACCGGGATTCGAGGCCTCCTGGCGCGCTGTGCGCGGCCCGAAGCCTTCCTGCCCACGATTGAAAAAGTTTTGGACGGGGAGGTTTTTGTGGACCCCGAACTCTCGGCCACCCGTCCGCGTCCCGAATCCACCGCGGGGCAGGTCGATCCATCCGTTCTCACCTCCCGCGAGTTGGAGGTTCTTCGGTTGTTCGGTCTTGGAA
Organism: Verrucomicrobiaceae bacterium; assembly: GCA_007280915.1. GTDB lineage: Bacteria > Verrucomicrobiota > Verrucomicrobiia > Chthoniobacterales > Terrimicrobiaceae > QYQL01. The sequence continues at coordinate 19,249 of QYQL01000102.1, forward strand.
ACAATTACAAAGAGGTCGCCTCCCATCTCGGGCTCAGCATCAAGACGGTCGAGTCCCACCGCGAGAACATCAAAGGCAAGCTGCATCTCGGAAGCGCTGCCTCCCTCCATCTGGTCGCCAAAGCCTATGTCATGTGGGAGTCGAGTGGGGTGGATTACCTTATATAAGCTGAGCTTATATAACATCTGCCAGAATAGGGAAACACCCCTATAGACGCATGGGTAGGTCAACGGGTAGCACTACACCCGCGCAGGCCGATGTTCCCGTGTCAGGGTCGGCGTTCCTCTTAATGAAAGAAGCGACTTACGACGATTTGGCGGCCCTCCCCCTGCTCCAGAGCTACGAGAAGGCTTTTTTTCAGGCAACCAAGGTGTCCTTGAAGCTCCTCCCGCCGGATGAGTTGAGACGCCGAGCGAATCTGAGGCAGAGTGAAAATCCTTTCTGTGCGCTTGTGGCCAGCACTCCCGCAGGCTGTGCCGCCTGCTTGAAAACCCAAAAGTGCATCGAGCAGAGCGTGGCGAAAGAGATCGCTCCGCAACAGGTCTATTGTTTCGCCGGGCTGACCGATATCGCAATCCCGGTGATGGTCGGGAACCGGCATGTGGCCACCCTCTTGAGCGGGCAGATTTTTCGCAAAGCTCCGCTTCCGGGCGATTTTGCGAAGGCGATGAAGCAGATCGGCGACACGAAGGACAAAGCCTGGGTCAAAAAAGCGCGGCAGGCATATTTCTCCACTCCCGTCATACCGAAAAGCAATCTTCAGGGAGTCATTCAACTCCTTGTGATGTTTGCCCAGCAGCTTCCCGACGGGGTCAACCGGCACCTGATGCTGGCCCGCCCGGAACTTGAGCACGGGGCGGTGGCCGGCGCCAAACGGTTCATCGAGGCCCATTCCGGGGAAAATATCACGCTGGAGCATGTGCTTCGGCATGTGCATGTGAGCCGGTTTCACTTCTGCAAGATTTTCAAGAAAGCCACGGGGGTCACATTTACCGAGTATGTCGCGCGGGTCCGTGTGGAGAAGGCGAAGACCCTCCTCCTCGATCCCTCGCTGCGGGTCTCTGAAATCGTCTTCGCCTCGGGGTTCGGGTCCATTCCGCAGTTCAACAGCGTGTTCAAGCGGTTCGTCGGGCTGGCGCCGACGGAATACCGGACCCGGATGCGGGAGAACCAGCAG
>QYQL01000030.1 GCA_007280915.1 Verrucomicrobiaceae bacterium
CGCGGACTTTCTCGCCGTGCTGACCGCAACCCAGAATCAGGAGGGCGATCCCATCCACGAGTTTGAGATTCTTCAAAATCCGTTCGGGCCGACAGGAAAAATCCCGCTCGTATATCAGCGCCGCCACCAACGGTTTTTCGAATTGGCGGATGAATCACGCTTGGAGGAGGATCGGTTCTGAGGTGGAATACGCGCCGTCAGTTCGCCCTCAAGAGGCTCATCCGATCACAAGCAATGGATTTGAGATCCGTTCAAAAAAGGCGTCGGAGAATTTCCGGAGCATACAGTCCGTTAATTACGGCCCCTGTGCAAAAAAAACCGGCTCGGCGAAAACTTTTTTCCTTGGTGCAGTTTTGGTGCAGTTGCTTCGTAAGTCGTTGAATATGAGGGGAGCGGGTGAAGGGAATCGAACCCTCGTATGCAGCTTGGGAAGCTGCCGTTCTACCATTGAACTACACCCGCGTAACAGACTGTTCTACCAAGAGCGAACAGCCCGACGGTAAAAATTAGTCGCCTTGGTGTCTGAACTTGATGAAGAGAAATTAAACACTGCCACCTTTTTCATCATGTCCGTGATTGTGTCGGAACCAGCCGCGCTTTCTTTTCCAGCTGTCACATCTATCCTGTTGTTATAGTCGGTGTCCATGACGATTTGATAGACACTGCCCCACGGATCCACAAATCCGCTTGCGTTTGTGCCGCTTTTTCCACCCTTGCCAGGAATATCAGGCTTTCTGGCTCCTACTTCCAGAAAAACGATTCCCCTAGGGTTGTTAGCCGCACTCGTATCAATGCCCGCCAGTATATTGACTAATGCCGTGTCGACAGTGGTTTTTGTTGGCAAAGGCAATTTTCCGTATTCCGTCTCATAAGCCACAATGGCGGTGGCGATCTGGGTGACGTCGTTTTTTGCCTGGGCTTTGCGGGCAGCGTCGATGGCGGAGTTCACTGCCGGGAAGAGCAGGGACATCAGGATCCCGATGATGGCGATGACGATGAGGAGTTCAATGAGGGTGAACGCTGACGTTTTTCGCATGACTGGATTGGAGGAATTCAACATTGTGAAGCCGCTTGCAAGATGGTGCCGGGGACGCGGCTGAGCAAGCAATTTCTGTCGGGGCCGGAACAAAACTGGACAGGAACGGTTCAAAACTGGACGGGAGACGGAACAAAGTTGGACTCCGAGGGGTTTAATGGCGTTTTCCGCTGCCTCGGAGGAGGCCGGAGCGGAGCGGAGGCCGACGGAGAGGCGGCGGAAAAACGCTTCGACGAAAAAGATCCTGGGCGGGGTTGTCCCGTGTGGATCGCAGGGACATGGTGCCCACTGTGAAAAAAACAGTTAGTTCACCGCCAACCCGTCGGATTCGTCCGACGCGTCCTCCACGACTTCAACGCAGGCGCGCTTGACCCTGCCACTGCAGCCTCTCATCTCGGGGTGAGCCGATCCCGACTCTACCAGCTTCGAACCGACTTCCTGCAAGGGCGCGAGGGCTTCGAGCCTGCCGCCAGCGGCGGTGATCGACGTGGAGAATGGCCACCAAAAGCCAAAGCATTTCTGGAGGATTTTCTGCCGCTGCAGAACCCGCCCAACTATCAACTCGTCGCCGACGAACTCGAGCGCCTCTGCGGTCTGGTTCGCGCCCGTTCCTCGGTAGAGGCATACGTCAAGGCCCGCTATGCGCACCTCGTGCCCTCTCCGGCTCGCAAGCCTCGTGTCTATCGGCGCTTCCGTCGTGCCTACATCGGCGAACTCTGGCAGCACGACAGCTCCCTCCACCAGTGGTGGCCCGCCACGGCCAAACAGACTCTCCTGCTCACCACAGACGATCACTCCGGACTCAACCTCGCGGGTCGGTTCGTGACTTCCGATACGACCTGGAACCATTTCGAGCACTTCCGGGAAGCCTTCGGAAAATGGGGTCTCCCCGAAATCGTTTATACCGACGGCTTGAGCCTCTTTGGGCCAAGCTCCAGCAACGACCACAGCGATCCTCTCAGCGAGTTCCAACGCGCCTTCCGGGGTCTCGGCGTCGCCCATCGTGTCGCTCCCTCACCTCAGGCCAAGGGCAAGATCGAGCGCCGCTTCGGAACCTTCCAACGCCGGCTTGTCACCCTTCTCTCCCACGCCCGCGCCACCACCTGGAAGCAGGCCGATGTCATCCTCCAAATGGAGATCGCCCGCCAGAACCGCACCGTAAATCGCTCCACCGGCAGCAGGCCTCTCCAGCTCTGGCAGGAGCAGGTTCTCTCGGCCTGTAGCAGAATGCTCCCCGTTCCTCCCGCCACCCTCCTTGATCTCCACCTCTCGCTGCGCTGTCGCCGCCGCGTCGACAACGCCCATTCCATCGACTTCGCGGGGCGCAACTACGACATCTCAGCGACCCTCCGCAAGTCCGTCGTCATCGTTTACCATCCAAACCGACAATTCTGGGTCGTTGAGCATCCTATCACCAACGTTTGGCCTTCAATTTTGGGGCATTTCACCCTCTAAACTTGCTGTCCAGTTTTGAACCGGCAAGAAATCCAGTTTTGAACCGTCGCCGACACTGAGCAAGCAATTTCTTGCCAACGGGCCCCATCGGGGCGATGGGTGGGGTTGTGAACAACCAGCGCCCTCGTGGCAGGAAACAAAATGGGGGGCAGTCTGCAAAGTCGGGTTCCGGAACAGGTCAACAGGCAACACATCGGCACCGGGGAGGTCCGAATGCGGAGGTCGGAAACCGGAAGGGGGAGTCAGGAATGGGGAGTGCGGATCGCGGATTGAGGAATGGAAAGGCCGATCGCCCGGGGAAAGCGGGCGAATCCGTAGGCACAAGAGGGGAGAACGGGCGGCCGGCCCGTTTTGAGGCGAAGCCGGGCAGACATGCCACACACGGGCAGAAAACTGGCGGAAGAACGCATGGTCAGAAAGTTGAGGGGAAAAATATTGGCAGCGGGAGGCCTAGCGAAGCACGGCGGGGTGCCGCACATGCACCACGGAAAGGCTCGGGCCCGTCGGTGCGAATACAGAATCCGGAACGCGGAGAGCGGAAAGCGGATTCCCTGAAGCAGGACATCCTGCGTCTGCTGGCCAAGCGTCCGTTGGACAAGGCCGAGATTTCCGATGCTCTGAAACTGGATCCGTCGCTTCGCTCGAAACTGCTCGGGCTGATGCGCGACATGGAGATCGCGGGCGAGATCGCGAGGATCCGCAAGGATCGATATATCATTCCGAAGGAGGCGGATCTTTTCACAGGGATTATCCAGGTTCATGCCAGCGGGGGAGCACACGTTCTCAACGAGGCGGCTGGAGAGCCGGATCTTTACATCAGCGCGGAAAACTCGTTTACGGCGATGCACGGCGACCGGGTGGTGGCGCGGATTGATGCCGGGCGACCGGGTTTTCGCGAGCCATCTCCCGCGCGCCGCGAGGGGCGGGTGATCCGGATCCTGACCCGAGCGAACGAGACGATTGTCGGCACGCTCCAGAAATCGAAAAACTTTTTCTATCTGGTTGCTGACGACCCGCGGTTCGTCCACAACCTGTATCTTCAGCCGCCGGCACTGCCTGTTGTGGCGCATGTCGGGGACAAGGTGGTGGCGCATCTGGATTCGTGGCCATCACGGCATGTCAACCCGGAGGGGCACATCATCGAGGTGCTCGGAAAAGTCGGCGATCCCGGGGTGGACATGCTCTCGATCATCCGGAAGCACAACCTGCCAGTGGCATTCCCGGCGGATGTCCTGCGGGATGCGGAATCTGTCCTACCCGAGGTCGAGGCTGGCGAGGCTGCCAGGAGGGTGGACCTGCGGAATAAATTCATTTTCACGATCGATCCCGACGACGCGAAGGATTTCGATGATGCGATCGATGTCGAGCGGACGGGCGAAGGATGGAAGCTCGGGATCCACATCGCGGATGTGTCGCACTATGTGAAGCCGAAATCCGGGCTCGACCGCGAGGCGAAGGTGCGCGGGAACAGCGTCTATCTGGTTGACCGGGTGATCCCGATGCTTCCCGAAGCCCTGAGCAACGGGATCTGCAGTTTGAAGCCCGGTGTGGACCGGCTGGCATTTTCCGTCTTTGCGGAAGTGGACCGGCACGGAAAAGTTCATTCCGTCCGCTTCGCGAAGTCGGTGATCCGGAGCCAGGTGAGGCTGACCTACAAGCAGGCGTTTGAAATCCTGAACCTTCCGCCGCGCGGGGACACGCTTGCCGAGCGCGTGCACACGGCATGGGAGCTCGCATCCCTCCTCCGGAAAAAGCGCTTCGCCGCGGGGTCGCTCGATCTGGATTTTCCGGAGCTCAAAGTCTGGCTTGATGCGGATGGCAAGCCGGTCCGCCTTGAGCGGGTTGAAAACGACATTTCGCACCAACTCATCGAGGAGATGATGCTGCTAGCTAACGAACTGGTTGGACGGGAACTCAAGCTGAAGCGGCAACCGGCACTCTATCGCATCCACGAAAAGCCGGATCCCGAAAAGCTGCAGGAATTCCGCGAGTTCGCATCCGGCCAGGGAGTGCGGGCGGGGGATCTCACAAATCGCGAGGAGCTCAAGAAGCTGCTCTCCGGGCTGCGCGGACAGCCGCACGAATCGGCGGTGAAGGTTGCGTTGCTCAAGAGCCTCAAGCGCGCGCGCTACTCCCCGGAGCCGGTCGGGCATTACGGGCTTGCCAAGGCGGACTATACGCACTTCACGAGCCCGATCCGCCGCTACAGCGACCTGATCGTGCATCGTGCGTTGGAGCGCCAGCTTGGACTCACAAAATCCGGTCCCGACTCGCAGGCGCTCGGAGCGATCGCCGAGCACATCTCAACTACCGAGCGCACGGCAGCCGATGCCGAGCGGGAATCTGTGCGTCTGAAAAAACTGGAGTTTTTTCAACTTCAGGTCGCCCGCCGCACGGGGCAGGGTTTTCGGGCCGTCATCATGGACGTTCGGAATTTCGGAATGTTCATCGAGCTGCCCGAGTTCCTTCTCGGAGGTCTTGTTCACATCTCATCGCTTGCGGGGGATTTCTTCGTCCCGGATCTTGCGAAGGGGCGACTCGTCGGCAGAAAGACCAAAAAGGTCTACCGTGTTGGTGACGTGATCGAGGTCGTCGTCGCCCGTGTCGACATGTTCAAGCAGCAGGTGGACTTTGCAGTTGCATGAAGAAGGCAATCCTTGTCCTCGCACTGTTGTCCTGCGGCTGCGCCGGAGGGGGAAAGGTCACGCAGTTTTCAACGATCGATGCGTTGTTGGCCGGAGTTTATGACGGGGACTTCGACTGCGCGCAGGTCGCGCGCGCGGGGAACCTCGGGCTCGGAACATTTGACCGTCTGGACGGCGAGATGGTGGTCTCGGGCCATCGGGTCTACCAAGTCAAGTCGGACGGAGTGGTGCTTCGCCCGCCGGGATCTCTTGGGACGCCATTCGCGACGGTCGTGAATTTCCGGCCCGACAAAACTTTCAAAACGTCCTCCGGGCTTTCCATGCGGGCGCTGGAGGAGCAGATCGACCGTCTCTGCCCGAATCCGAACGGGATTTATGCCGTCCGGCTGAGCGGCCGGTTTTCCGCGATGAAGACCCGGAGCGTGCCGGCCCAATGCAAGCCATACCCCGATCTGGTGGTCGCGGCTGAAAAACAGACGATTTTCGAACTCGGTCCGATTGACGGGACGGTCGTGGGATTCCGGTTTCCAGCATATTTCAAGTCGCTCAACGTGCCCGGATACCACCTGCATTTCCTCTCAAAATCCAAATCAAGCGGCGGCCACATTCTGGGCATGACCGCTGAGTCGGGCAGCGTGGTCCAAGTCCAGGAATGCAAGCGCTTCGAATTGCTGCTTCCCGGTGCCGGAGGAGCCTTCTCAAAGGCCCTCCTCGAGCACGACCGCTCGAGGGAACTCCAGCAGGTCGAGCGCTGACGGCTAGGTTTTTCCGGATCGTTGATGGAATCGCGCGGTTGCGAGGAGAAGCACTGATCCGACAGCGAATCCAACGGGAAGAGCGATCAGAGATTTTCCGAAGAGGGCATTCTCCGAGAGCCCGGGAGCGGACGCGCGCAATGCCGATGTGAATGCGGCGAAGGCGAGACCGGCGAACCCATAGCCAAGGTTGATCGCCATGCCCCGGAAGCTGAGCACGGTTGCCCGCAGGCCGGATTCCGTCCATGCGTTGATGTAGTTCGAAAGGAAATACTGCATCAGCGGCATCGATAGGCCGATCGGCAGGACGACCCAGACGCCCCAATACGGGGTCGCGAGGCAGAGCCCACAGAGGCCGGCGAAGATCAGGATGCCGACCATCACGAAAACCTGAGTCGCAGAGAATCTGGCGGCCGCGCGACGTGCGAGCGACGCCGCGATGAAGCCGAGGAGCGCGTAGAAGGAGCCGAGGAATCCATTCACAAATTCCGGAATTTCGATCAGCCGGTAGTAATTGCTCGCGAATGTCAGGAAAAGGCGCACGAGACTGTCGAAGAGAACCGCGCAGAGGAGCAGGAGGCGGATACGCGGGTCGGAAAAGACAAAACGCGCGCCAGCCACGATGTTGACAATGGCTCCCTGGATCGGATGCCCCTCGTGTCTAGCATCACCCGGTTCGCTCATCGCCAGCGCGCACGCGAGTGCCGGGAGAGATGTGGCAAGCGTCATGAAAACCGGCCAGCGGGTTGTCGTGGGAACCGCTCCGTCGAATCCCAAAAACTTCAGCACCTGACCAGCAATGTGCCGGTCGAATGCCAGGGCTCCGAGGATCATCGCCACGAAAAATGCGGCAGAAGACCAGCGCATCAGGGTCGTGAGGACATCCCTCCAACGTGCCTCCCGGTTTTCTTCGGCAAGGGAATCGTAGGCAAGCGCCTCGTCCGCCCCGCTTGCGCAGGCCTCCGCTGTTCCGCTGAGGATGCGGTTGAGGATCAGGAGCGGAAAAAGCCAGGGCCCGGGCGGGGCGAAGGCAAACACGCTCATTTCGACCACCATCAATGCGGCGGCCAGCACGACCATGGATTTCCTCCCGATCAGGTCGGCAAGCGCGCCGGATGGGATTTCGAAGAGGAGGATCGTCGCAGCCCAGACCGAGTTGAGCAGGGCGTATTGCTCGAGCGAGAGCCCGAGGTCGAGGAAGAGGACACCGAGGACCGGGTAGTAAAACCGCGCGTTGAAGAACACCCGGAAGGCAATGAACAGTGGGATGTTCCGGCTCATGACGAAACCTGTGCAAGGACCACTTGGAATGGCACATCTTCAAGCATCCCGAACACGTCATGACGGGTGAGCCGGTCGCGCGTGGTCGCCGGGCTGGAAATTCCGCAGAGGAATCGGGCCATCGCGCGTTTTCCGCGCAGTGCGGCGTGGCCTTCCGCGCGCAGTTCTTTGATCGCCTGCAGATCGGGGAGCGAAATCTCCCTCGCGGTGCTTCGTGGCAATGGGGCCGCTGTTTCTCCCTTGCAGCGTCCGCAATGGCCGCAGGGTGAGGGGAGAGCCTCTCCGAAATACTCCAGAAGGCGTCTGGTCGAGCAGCCAGTGGCCTCGGCGAATGCCACAATGGAATCCAGCCGCGCAAGATCGGATGTCTCGCGCTCCGAAAAAAGCCCGTAAAGCCAGTTCGCGATGTCGCGCGGGGACCGTTCCTTCGAGCCTGCGAGGAGGCGGAACCGGTGGCGCAGGCCTGCCGGCTTCATCTCGATGTCACCGGATTCCTCCAGATGGCCGAGCGCTTTCAATATCTTCTCCCGCGGCTCGCCGATCGCTTCAGCCGTCGCATCCGCATTGATCGTCAGCCACCGCCGCCCGCGCTTTCCGGCAGCAAAAACCTTTTTCAGAAACCGCTGGCGGTCCGCCGAGTGTCCGGCGATGACGCGGTCCTCCGGATGTCGGAATGCGATCTGGAACGTCGAGTAGAAGCTGCCTGCCGGCTCGAGGATCTTCTCCTTTTCGAGGTAGGTGATGACGGTTTCGAGGACGAGCGGGCGGATGTCGGTGGTGCGGGAGAGATCGTATCGGCTGATGTCGAACGTGTCGCCCTGCCGGAGCAGGTGGTCCACCATGTGACGGAGCGAGGATTCGTCCGGCGTGTCTCCGAGCGTGAAGTTCCGGAGAACGGTAAGGTCGTCCGCGCAGGCGAGGATTTCGCAGTGTGAGGGAAGCCCGTCGCGTCCCGCGCGGCCGATCTCCTGCTGGTAGTTCTCCAACGTCTTCGGAAGGTTGTAGTGGAAAACCGCTCGGATGTCGGCCTTGTCGATTCCCATGCCGAACGCGATCGTGGCCACGATGATATCGCACCGCCCGGCCATGAAGTCGTCCTGGGCGGAAGAGCGGACGTCATCGGCAAGACCGGCATGGTAGGCGCGGGCGCGCATGCCCGACTTCTTGAGGTGGGCGGCGACGCTTTCCGCAGTGCGCTGCAGGGTCACATAGACGATCGCCGGGAAGGGGTTTCCGGAATTGATTTTTTCGGTAAGGAGGGCCAGCCGGGTGGCGGCATCCACCGGCGTGATATGGATCGCGAGGTTCGGGCGATGGAACGATGTCTGCACGCGGTCGGCCCTGGCGATCCGGAATCCCCGGCAGATGTCCTTCACGACCGGCGGAGTGGCTGTCGCGGTGAGCGCAAGCACGCGCGGGATGCGGAGTTTTTTTGCCAGCGCGGCGAGGCGGAGATATTCCGGCCGGAAATTGTGCCCCCACTCGGAGATGCAGTGCGCCTCATCAATCGCGAGCAGGGCGATGTTCGTGCGCTTGATCTTCGCCATGAACGTCTCGCTCACGAACCTCTCCGGGGCGACGTAGAGAAGTTTGAGCGAGCCCGATGCCATGGTGTCGTAAATTTCAAAGACCTCTGCCGTGGTGAGCGTTGAGTCCAGGCGGGCGGCCGCGATCCCGCGCGCCTTCAGCACATCCACCTGATCCTTCATCAGCGCGATCAGTGGCGAAACCACAAGTGTCAGCCCCTCGAGTAGGATGGCGGGAAGCTGGTAGCAAAGCGATTTTCCTCCGCCCGTCGGGAACACGGCCAAGGCGGAGCGTCCGGCCAGCAGCGTCTCCATGACTTGTTGTTGGCCTGGCCGGAATTCCCCGTGCCCGAAAAGCCGGAGCAGTTCCTCATCGATCTCCCGTGTGGCTTGCTCGGTTGGCATGGGCGGGGAAACTAGAGCGCAGCAAGTCGTCTGACGCAACTCTGCAGGTGACGATATCCGGGAAACGACAGACCCCGCTGGCCAGAGTGTCAGTGTTCGTGTATAGCGGGCGCATGTCTTCCGACAACCAGAAGCCGGGTCATGCTGCGATGGCATTGCTGGCCCTTGGCGTTGTTTTCGGCGACATCGGCACGAGCCCGCTTTACGCCTTTGAGGCTGCGCTGAGCATGGCTGGAGCGGGGTCGGCGGTTGGAGTGGCTTCGTTGATCCTGTGGACTGTATTTCTCGTGGTGACGATCAAATATGCCGCGATTGTCATGCGGGCGGATTACCACGGGGAGGGCGGGATATTTGCTCTCATGGCCCTGCTGCGGACATCCGGGAAGAGTTGGGCTGCTGGCGGATTTTTGACGGCGATGGTGGTTTTCGGCGCAGCAATGCTTCTTGGCGACGGAGCGATCACGCCGGCTATTTCGGTTTTGAGTGCGGTCGAGGGACTCGCGGCGGTCCATCCCGGATGGGGACATTTTTCCCTGCCGGCAGCCGTGGTGATTCTGACGGCACTTTTTTGTATCCAGAGGTTAGGAACCGGGCGCCTGGGCGGGGTGTTCGGGCCAGTGATGTTACTGTGGTTTCTCTGTCTGGCTGCCATCGGAGCGGTGCAGATTGCGCGCTTTCCCGGCGTGTTGAGAGCGTTGGATCCGCGCGAAGGGATCCATCTGCTGGCAACTGCCGGATGGGGAGCCTGGGCGATTCTCGGGGCCGTGGTTCTTGCGGTCACCGGCGCGGAAGCGCTCTATGCCGATCTCGGTCACTTTGGCAGGAAGCCGATTCTGCGGGCATGGAGGTTTGTGGTTTTCCCGGCGCTGATTCTGAACTACCTCGGCCAGGCGGCCCTCGTTCTGCGGCATCCCGATGCGGCCCAGAACCCGAACTTGTTTTTTTTGCTGATCCCCGAGGGTGCGCCGCGTGCCGCGCTTGTGATCCTGGCGACACTGGCTACGGTGATCGCCTCGCAGGCATTGATCAGTGCGGTTTTTTCCCTGGCGAGCCAGGCGATGGACCTCGGATTTCTTCCCAGATTTTTCGTGCAGCATACCAGCACAAGCATCCGCGGGCAGATTTACATCCCGCTCGTGAACTTCCTGCTTGGCTCCGTATGCCTTTTCCTGGTGGTGGCCTTTCGGAACAGCGCCGCCCTCGCGAATGCCTACGGCATCGCGGTCACCTGCGCGATGGCGGTCACGTCGGTTGCGTTCGGCGCGGTGTTATTTTCCCGGGGCATCCTGCCCACCTGGCAGGCCGCCGCACTTACTGCCGGACTCCTCTGTCTGGACCTTCCGCTTTTCGGCGCCTGCCTGACCAAGCTTTTCGAGGGCGGATTTGTGCCGGTCCTGCTTGCGATAGCCTTGGGGGCCGTCATGCTGACCTGGCGCCGCGGGCGGCTGTTGATCCGGAGGACGATGAAATTCGGAACCGTCTCGGTGGAGGAACTCGGGAGGCGGCTGGAGGGCGGGGAATTCCAGAGGGTTGAGGGCACGGAGATTTTTGTCGTCCGCCGGCCGAACCCCGAGCACGCGGTCGCCTGCATCCTGGAGCAAAACCGCCGGGTCAAGGTTCTGGGACGCCAGCTCGTCATTCTTCTTCTGGATCCCGAGTGGGAGAATCCGTCGGAAAACCTCGGGGAGGTCAAAGTATCTGCCCACGATGGCGGGCTTTGGGTGGTGAGAGGCGCGCATGGATACATGGCTGAGCCGGACGTTCCATCCATGATGAAAAAGGCGGCGGACCAGAGCGGAGGAAAGTTCCAGATTGACCCGGAAGATTCCTTTTTTGTGATTGCGAGAGAGCTCATCGTCTCATGTCCTGAAAAACTGATGCCGTTCTGGCAGAGGCATCTGTTTGCGTTCATGAGCCGGAATGTCGTTCCGGGCCCGCACTATCTGAACATTCCGCCCGACCGCTTGATCATCTACACGTGGCTTCTCCGGCTTTGAAACAGGGGTGGGGAAGGGAAAAACTACGTTCTTCTCATCGTCGTGTCCCTGAGAAACTTCGCGTCGTCCCGGTCCGGGTAGTCGAGCGTGAAGTGGAGGCCTCGGCTTTCTTTTCGGTTGAGCGCACAATCGACGACCAGTGAGGCAACCGTCACAAGGTTGCGCAGTTCGAGGAGATCGGTGGTGATTTTGAAATTCCAATAGAATTCCTGTACTTCGGTGTGGAGATTGCGGAGGCGGGTGGCGGCGCGCTGGAGGCGTTTGTCGGTGCGGACGATGCCCACGTAATCCCACATCAGGCGGCGGATTTCCTCCCAGTTGTGCGAGATGACGACCATTTCATCGACATCCGAGACATGGCCCGGGCGCCACTCCGGAAGGTCGAAAGCAACGCGGGGTGGGCGGTTGCGCGAGGATTTTTCAAACGCATTGTGGGCCACGACAAGGCCCTCCAGGAGCGAGTTGCTCGCGAGGCGGTTTGCGCCGTGAAGCCCGGTGCAGGCGACCTCGCCGATGGCAAACAACCCGCGAAGCGATGTCTCGCCATTCAGGTCCGTCTTCACTCCGCCGCACTGGTAGTGGGCGGCGGGAACGACCGGGATCGGCTGTTTGGTGATATCGATGCCATGCTTCAGGCAGGTCTCGTAGATATTCGGAAACCGGCTTTTGACGAAATCGGCCGGCTTGTGGGTGATGTCGAGGAAGACGCACTTGCTGCCGCTGCGCTTCATTTCGGCATCGATCGCGCGTGCGACGACGTCGCGGGGAGCCAGCTCTTTCTGGGAGTTGTGCTTTTCCATGAACCTCCTCCCGCGCGCGTCGAGGAGGTAGCCGCCCTCGCCCCGCACAACCTCGGAGATGAGGAACGATTTGACTTCCGGATGGAAAAGGCACGTCGGGTGGAACTGGATGAATTCCATGTTCGCGATGAGGCCCCCGGCCCGCCAAGCCATCGCGACTCCGTCGCCTGTGGCAACGTCGGGATTGGTCGTGTAAAGATAGACTTTTCCGCATCCTCCGGTGGCCAGGACATTCACATCGCTTCGCAGTGTCTCGACCTCGCCGCTCTCCTCGTTCAGCACATAAACACCGACGCAGCTGTTCTCCATGGCATAGCCGAGCTTTCCGGTGGTGATGAAGTCCACCGCCATGTGGTTTTCCATGAGCTCGATGCCCGGATGTCCGGCGATTTGATCGAGAAGAGTGCGCTCGATCTCCATGCCGGTGGAGTCTTGAAAATGGAGGACCCTCCGCTTCGAGTGACCTCCCTCCCTGCCGAGATCGAGCTCGCTTTCCCCGTTCATGGTTTCGCGCCGGTCGAAGTGCATGCCGAGCTGGAGCAACTCCGAGATGCGATCCGGTCCCTGCGTGATGATCTCCCGGACGGCGTCCTCGTGGCAGAGCCCCGCGCCGGCGGTGACGGTGTCGCGGATGTGGAGATCAAAGGAATCCTCCTCGCTGGTCACACAGGCGACCCCGCCCTGCGCCCAGGCCGTGTTGGAGTCCGCGCGCCCGCGCTTCGTGATGAGCGCGACGCTGCCCTTGCCGGCGGCCTTCAATGCGAACGTCAATCCGGCAATGCCGCTGCCGATGACCACGTAATCAAATTCTCTCATGGGGTCGGGGGGAGGGGGATGTTGTCAATGAGTCTGGTGGCGCCAAGGAAGACCGCTGCCGCGAGACGGCCGGGAAATTTCCGGCTCGTCAAGGGCTGGAGAGTTTCCGCATGAACCGCTTCAACGTAGTCGATGCGCGCGCCGGGAATGGCCGAGATCAGGCGGGAGGCGGTCGATTCCACCGTCGTAGGGGATTTTTTTCCGGCACCTGCAAGAAGTGCCGCATGGATGCGGGAGGCGAGAGCGCGCTCGGAAGGATTCAGGTAAACATTCCTTGAGCTTGTTGCCAGGCCATCAGATTCCCTCACCGTCGGATGCCCGGCCACCTCGACCGGAAAATTCAGATCCCGAACCATCCGTCTGAGAACCGCGAGCTGCTGCCAGTCTTTTTCGCCGAAGAGGGCATGTGTGGGCTGAACGATCAGAAACAATTTGGCAACCACGGTGCAGACGCCGCGGAAATGTCCCGGGCGGGACTGTCCGCAGAGGCTCGCTGAGAGCAGGGATTCATCGACAAAAACCGAACGGTCGTCGAAATACATCTCCTGCGGGGAGGGGACAAACACGGCGTCCGCTCCGGCAGTCCGGCAGACCGCGAGGTCGTTTTTCAGCGGCCTCGGATACGAGGCAAAATCCTCCTTCGGACCGAACTGGATCGGGTTGACAAAAATGGAAACGACAACCGTGCCTCCCGGGCCCGCGAGTTTACGGGCCGCGCGGACCAGCGCGGCATGGCCGGCATGCAAGGCCCCCATTGTCGGCACAAAAACCACGCGACCGAGACGGCGTTTCCGCCATGCGCGAAGTTGCGCGATGGATTTGGCGACCTTCATGTCAGGGGGAACACGAAAATGCAGCCGCCGGCTGTTCTAGTTGGCGGGAGAAGAGGCAGGGGGCGCGACGGGAGCCGCAGGCGCCGGTGTCTGGGAGTTGGCAGGCGCTTGTGACGGAAGGGCTGCCTGGGGGATCGGGGCGTCGAGCAGGCTCTTCTGGATCGCGGTTTTTCCAGAGGCGGTCTTGGCCGTCAGAATGGAAAGCAGGAGGGTGATCACAAAAAATGCCAGGGCCAGCCATGTTGTGAACTTGGCCAGAACGTGGGTCGTCTGGGCGCCAAAAATATTTTCGGTGACTCCTCCGCCGAAAGCCGCCCCAAGACCCTCACTGCGCGGACGCTGCATGAGCACGACAAAGATGATCAGAAGGCACACGAGGATGTGCAGGACAACAAGGACTGGCAGAACGATAAACATACAGAACGGAAAAGAGTAAATCCCCGGAGGTTCCTTGTAAAGCCGGGGCTCAAAGAAATTTCAAAATCACGATGATCAGAAGGAATGTCAGCAGAACGGCGAGCGGGAGGACCAGGAAGTTGATGACCCGGTAGCGGCCTTTCCGGCGGCTTCTGAAGAAATGGGGCAGCGAATGGCCTGTCCGGCTTTTGGCCTTGGGAAGAAGAGCCGGATCCGGTCCGGGGGTGACCTCGGTTTTTAAGGGTTCCTGGAAAGGGATCTTCGGGGACTTCGGGCGGATTCTGTTCTCGCGTTCCCAGACCGGCTCTTCGGGAACGAGGTGGAGGCGCGGTGTCGCTTCGCCGCCGATGAGACTCTCCTTGCGCGGGGAAACAGAGATTTTCCCTCCCGGGAGCTTGCTGTTTCTTGCACCGAACGGAGAGGGATTCATATAAAGGGAGATGGGGGAGTTCTTCAGGTGTCCACTCTCTTGAACTCCTCCGGAAATTTATCCAAGAAGCTTTGCGTCGGCCATGAGCAGGCCTCCCCGAATGCACAGACCGTGCGTCCCGCGATGTTGTCCGCGACGTTCTTCAGATTGCCCGGATCAGCAGGCAGGGTATCTCCCGAGAGCATGCGCGTCGTCATCTTGGACATCCAGAGGCTGCCTTCGCGGCACGGGGTGCACTGGCCGCAGCTCTCGTGGGCATAGAACTGGTTCAGGTTGTTCAGCGCCCAGAGCATATCCCGGGTGTCGTCCAGAACCATGACCCCGGCACTTCCGATCATGGTTCCGACGGACTGCAGGGTCGAGGCATCCATGACGACGTCGAGCATAGGGATTTCCTTTTCGGTCATCGTGCCATCGGGTCCCTTGACCTTCAGTTTGTAAGTTTCGTCCGCGCGCATGACTTTCGCGGAACTTCCTCCCGGAATCACGGCCTTCAGCGAGCGCCCGGGCTTGAGTCCGCCGCAGACATCGAAGATCAGTTCGCGAAGGGTCACGGCCCCGCAAGGCAGTTCGTATGTGCCGGGGCGCATCACATCTCCGCTGACGCACATTGTGCGGGTGCCGCCATCGCCGGGCGTTCCCATTTTTGCGTATTCCGCGGCGCCGAGGCGGATGATGTGCTTCACATGGCAGAGCGTCTCGACGTTGTTGACGATCGTCGGCTTCATGTAGAGGCCGAGGACAGCGGGGAAGTAAGGGGGCTTGATGCGGGGGTAGGGCCGCTTGCCTTCCAGAGATTCCAGCAGGCTTGTTTCTTCGCCGCAGATGTAGGCGCCGGCTCCCTGGTGCACGAAGATGTCCAAATCGAAACCGGAGCCGAGGATATTTTTGCCAAGAAACCCTTTCGCGCGCGCCTCCTTGATCGCATTCCAGACGATGCGTGCGGCGTGGGGGAATTCACATCGTATGTAGATATAGGCGAGGTGCGTGTTGGTCGCGAACGCGGAGATCGCAAGTCCTTCGATGAGCTGGTGGGGATCCTGGTGGAGGATGTAGCGGTCCTTGAATGTCCCCGGTTCGGATTCATCCCCGTTGACAACGATGTAGTGCGGCTTGCCGTCGTCGTATTTGATAAAACTCCACTTCGTGCCGCACGGGAAGCCTGCTCCTCCGCGCCCGCGAAGGTTCGCCGCCTTGACCGCATCGATGATCTCGGACGGCTTCATCGCCAGCGCTTTTCTCAATGACTCGTAGCCGCCGTGAGTCAGATAGGTTGAGATGTCGGGAGCGTAGCCCGGCTTGCTGATGTTTTCGAAAATGATGCGCCGCTCCTTCGGGTGCGGGGTCGAGAGAAAATTGGCCATGGTTTACTTGAGTTTTTCGACGAGGGCGGGGATGTCGGAGGCGTTGATGTTTTCCACCAGGTCGTCGTTGATCAGGGCGACCGGTGCGCTCCCGCAACTGGCGAGGCACTCGACGAACTCCACGCTGAATTTTCCGTCTGCCGTGGTCGGGGGAGCGGACCCGAACCCGTGGTGTTCGGAGTGAGGATCGAGCCCCACCGCCTCACAGAATTTTTCCTTCACCTCATAGCCTCCCGCCATCGCGCAGGCGAGGGTCCGGCAGACGCGGATGACTGTCCGGCCGGCCGCCTCGCGCCGGAACCAGGGATAAAACGTCACAAGCTCGAGAATATTGATCGGTGTGAGATCCAGCTTCGCGGCGATCCACTCGACCCCGCTGTCGTCCACGAACCCGAAATGGTTCTGCCAGAAGTGGAGGAGTGGCAGGGACGCGCTGCGTTTCGAGACCGGATAGTGGCTCACCAGTTCGTCGGCTTCGGCTTCAAAGGCGGGCGTCAGCCGGTCGGCTTGTCGAGTCGTCATTTCGATCATGCCGTGATTACTCTGTTTTTCTTTCGTCCGCATCAAGCAAAACGATTCCGGAATCGGCGTATTGGATGCAGATCGATCCGATGAAAGCATTTACGTATCGCGATCGCGCTACGCCAGTGCTTCCGTGGTAGCTGGGGAATGGATTGCCAGAAAGAAGAGAAAACGGAAGAGTGTGTGTAATGCGCCGCGTTGGATTCTGGGTCTGCTCAGCACTTGTGTTCTCCAGCATGGTGGGGACAGGGGTTTTCACCAGTCTCGGGTTTCAAGCGGCCGTGCTTTCGTCGCCCTTTGTCATTCTGGCGCTGTGGGTGGTGGGAGGGGTGGTTGCCCTGTGCGGGGCGCTGAGCTATGCGGAGTTGGCGGCGGCGCTGCCGCGTTCCGGTGGCGAGTATCATTTTCTTTCGAGGATTTTTCACCCTGCATTCGGTGTCATGGCTGGGGTGGTTTCTGTCTTCGTGGGTTTTTCCGCGCCCCTGGCTCTGGGGGCCATGGCCTTCGGGAGCTATTTTTCCCGTGCGTTTCCGGGTGTGCCGCCGGGAGTGTCAGCCCCGGTTGTGGTCGTTGGCCTTGCCCTCGTGCATGGATTGACTTTGGGGGTCAGCGGAAGATTTCAAGTGGCAGCAACAGTCTGCAAAGTCACGCTGATCGTGGGATTTCTTGTTGCGGGATTTTTCCTTGCTGAGGGTGCGGATTTCCGCCCCGCCCGCGGGGACATGATGTTGGTTGCAAGCCCGGCATTTGCCGTGTCCCTGATGTTCGTGATGTATTCCTATTCTGGCTGGAACTCCGCAGTGTATATCGCCGGTGAGGTCCAGAATCCCGAGCGGGTTCTCCCGGCCGCGCTCACGGCGGGGACTCTCGTTGTGACGCTGCTCTATGTCGGGCTAAACGCCGTGTTTCTGGCCAGCGCCCCCCTGTCCGAGCTTCAGGGAAAAATCGAAATCGGGGAGGTGGCTGCGAGGCATCTTTTCGGGGTTTCAGGCGGGCGGCTGATGTCCGGTATCATTGCCGCGGGGTTGATTGCCGCGCTGAGCGCGCTGACCTGGGCCGGCCCGCGTGTGGCGCAGGTGGCGGGGGAGGATTTCCGCGAGTTGTCGTGGTTTGCCCGCAAGTCTGGCACAGGAATTCCCGTGCAGGCCCTGGCATTCCAGACGGCCGTCGTGATGGTTCTGCTGGCATCGGGATCGTTTGAAGCGGTGCTTTTGTATGCGCAATTTGCGTTAATGACCTGCTCCTGCCTGACGATTGCCGGAATGCTCGTGTTGCGCTGGCGGGAGCCGAAGCTTCCCCGACCGTTTCTCTGTCCGCTGTTCCCTTGGCCTCCGCTGGCCTTCCTTGCCGTGGGGCTTTTTTCGCTGGTCTATACCGTGGCGGTAAGACCGGTTCAGGCCGGAGCCGGCATTTTGACTTTGGCTGCCGGAGTTTGTTTGTATTTTTTTGTCAGAAAAAAATGATTGCGGCGAGGTGTTCCACGGCAGCCTGTGTATTTTTGTTGTCGTGCTCGATGGGATTTTCCCAGGACTCGCGCAAGGCCATGCCGGCGGGGCAAAAGCCTGTTGTCAGTCTGGACGAGCAGGCCAAGTTTCTTGCCGGATATCCGCTGCCGCCGGACAGTCTGCTCGGGCGCGTTCAATCCAGTTCCGCGGGAAAAGTGCATGCCGCGGCATTCGAGAGTCTTTGGGCGCGTTACAACGAGCATCACTTCACTCCGATGCGCGAGTGGGCATCATCCGAACTGACCCCGCGGATTCTTCCAACGGCACCGGTGTTCTATTTTTTCTCAGGGCCGGACGCGATTTCCGCCATGGCGTTGTATCCCTTTGCGACGGACTACCTGCTGGGAGGACTTGAGCCCGTGGGAGGTCTTCCGGCTCCCGATTCCCTGCCGCGGAATCGACTCAAGCTTGCCCTCAACAACATGAGAACTTCTACGGACGTCATACTCTCCTATGGCCACTTCATCACCAATGAGATGAAAACCGATCTGGAGGCCACGGAATTCCGCGGCGTTTTGCCGGTGGTGCTTGCCTTTGTCGCCATGACAGGCGGGGAGGTTCTGGATTTTTGCTACTTTCGTATCGACCAGGAGGGCTTTGCCCAGGACACCGGGAGGAGCAATGCCGATGGAAAAGCCAGCGGCGTGAGGGTCACCTTCCGGAAGGACTCTGCCTCGCCACAGCAGAGAATCCATTACGTCCAGGCGAATGTGGCCGATGACAGCCTGAAGACCAGCGGCAGCGTCCTGCGCTGGGCGGAACGGTTTGGAAAAGGAAACGTATATCTCAAGGCGGCATCCTATCTCATGCACGGGCCGTCCTTTTCCGTGATCAGGGAATTCTTGCTGCGTCAGGGCGCCTCCGTCCTGCAGGATGATTCGGGAATTCCTTTCTCCTATTTTCAAAATGGCGAGTGGAGGTGTTATTTCTTCGGGGCTTACACCGGCACCCTGGATATTTTCAAAAAATATCACCAGGCGGAACTCGACCGAGCCTTCCGGGTTGCGGGAGTGCCGCTGGCTTTTGGCACCGGATACAAATGGAAAGTCGGGGAGTCGAATTTGCTGCTCGCGATCCGCCAGGTTCCTCCCCGGGCGGAGCCAATCGCGCCGGCGGGACCGCTCGCGCCGGAGGAGCCGGTTGTGATTACCCGTCCCTCTTACTGAACAATGCGTTCAAAAATTCCGGGTCGCGATACTTTCCCGGCCGACCCGTGCGGACAATCACGGTGTGCAGAGAGGGAATGACATACACCCGCTGTCCGCCGGTTCCAGCCATGCAGACCAGGTCGCGCGGGGCACACTTGGAAATGCATGTGGATTGCCAATCGCTTTCGGAAAGCCCGGCGTGGATGGCCTCCTCGATATCCCGCTCTTTTGCATGATCCCCCGCAGTGTCGTTCAGCCAGAATCCCAGCCCGTAGCATGGATTGGCATCCGTTCCGTGGAACGCCTCGAGGAGTTTCGATGGCGGGATGAGCGCCATGAACCCGTGGATGCGGCCGCGGTTCATTACGAATTTGCCAAGCTTTAAGAGGTCCAAAGGGGTGAGAAATATCCCGGCTGAAAGAAAAAGATTGCCCGAACGGTCGGTCCGCCAGCCTGCGGGGGTGATGCCGGTTTTTTCAAGGAACCTCTTGATCGGGCTCTGACCGGAGGACTTTTCAAGGCGGGAG
>QYQL01000124.1 GCA_007280915.1 Verrucomicrobiaceae bacterium
CCGGACAGCCAGCTTTTTTAGAACAAGTGCCGCGCAAGCTGGAGCATCATCTGGCCGGGTGCGATTTTTCAGATGTGGAGGTTCAGATGAAACCCTCCGAAGGGGCAGTAACGACCGTTTGGGTGAAATTTCCGTCCTTGCTCAAAGAGCTTGGCACCGCCGCGATGGCATCGCAGAAACTGGGCATCAAGCTCGAATTCGACTGCAATCCTCCTGCGGGAGCGCAGCGGGTGAGGCATATCGTTTCTTCGCCACGCCTGCTGGCTTTGACGGTATATGACCTGCCGTCGCTCATGGCTGGGAAGTTGCACGCGATTCTGGCCAGGCCTTATTCCAAGGGGCGCGACTGGTATGACTTGGTTTGGTATCTCGGACGGAAGCTGGAGCCCAATGTGGCATTTCTGAAGGCTGCACTGGAGCAGCGTCCATCCCCGTGGTGTGAAGTGGCAGACGAATGGAAACAGGGGGTAGGCAAGGCCGCCAAAGCTGCCAAGTGGGATCAAATCCGGCGCGATGTTTCGCCATTTTTGGAACTCGGTTCCGAGGTTGAATTGTTTGAAGAAAGATTGGTCATCGATTTATTGAAAAGCTGAAATGACAGGGCCTACCCGGGACGATGCGCCTATCGAAGAGCGTTCTGTAGAGGATTGGATGATAAATTCTTCGCCAATTATTTTCATTCATTACGGCCCGGCCCATTATTTAAAGTGGACACTGAAGGCTGCCCGGCGCACGAATCCGGATAAACGGATCGTCTTGTTGGGGGATCCAAGCAACCGGCGGTTCGTTGGCGGCGGCGTTCAGTTCGTGGATTTTGAGACTCTGGCGGGCGGGGAGAAGGAAGGGGAGTTTCAAAAGGTTTTTCAGGTCATCCAAGGCGAGAGGCATCGATTCAACAAACACGGCGGCATAGAGGCCTGGCTCAAATTTGTTTTCCGCAGGTGGTTTTTGATCGAGGAGTTTCTCCTGCGCGAGAAGATCGATTCGTTTTGGACATTCGACAGCGACACTTTGCTGCTGGCTCCGTTGGGGCCGAGGGAGGCCCGGTTCTCCGATGTTGAGGCGACCACCCAATGCCGGGACGAATGTCTGAACGGATGGATTGGTTCCCGCAATCTGGTGGATCGCTATACGCGCTGCATGATCGAGCTATTCAGGGATCCGGTTTATCTGGAGGCTCAGCGTGAAAGGCTCAGGACGCACGCGGGCCTGGCCTTCAATGAAATGGACGCCTTCGGCGAGTTCCGGCAGCGTGAGTCGATAAAAACATGGCACGGGGAAATGCCGAACGACGGGGAAATGTTCGATGATGCCCTGGCCTTTGGCGATGGATTCGAAAGTTCCCCGGAAAAAGTTCTTGGAAAGACAGCTATCAAACGTCTTTGGACCGATGGGAACTCGATTTTTGCGAAGAAAAAGGAATCCGGACAATTCGTTCGAATGCTAACCTGCAACATGAGTTGGATGCCGGACTACGTGTGGAGGAGGGTTATTGCCGCCACACGAAGCGGCGGGGACGAGAGCCGGGGGACGGGTGCCGAGGAACGTGTAATAGAAGAGAACCTCAGAGAAATATCGGTAAGGGAGCCGGCGGCGGATTGCATTCTGAGGCAAGCGAAGGTCGCTATCTTCAAGATGCAGCGCACATTGGGCGTTGGGTAGCTGCTGCCGAATAATTGCATTTGACATCACATTGATGGCAGTGTAAGTTTGTCGCCATGACAAGGACGCAAATTCAACTTCCTGAACCGTTGTTCCGGAATCTGAAACGTATTGCGGGCGAGCGCGACTGGTCCCTCGCCGAGTTGGTTCGACGCGGGATGGAAGCGTATGTGCGAACGTGCCCTGAACTGACAGAGGAGGGAAAACAGTGGACGATGCCTGTCCTCCGGGGAAGTGGAGGGCATCTTGCCGATCCTTCCGATATCTGCGCTGAGGCGGAGGCCATCGGAAAACGAAGTCGGCCAAAATAGGATGCTGACAGCCGACACCAATCTGTTCATCCACGCAGCGGATCCGGACTCGCCTTTCCATCCTCCCGCGCGGGAGTTTTTTAATGGGTTGAAAAATGAGGAGTCCTTTGTTCTTTGCGAACTCGTGTTGGTGGAGCTTTACATGCAACTGCGTAATCCTGCGGTGTTCAGGAAACCCTACAGTGCGAAGGAGGCCGCCGAATACTGCTGTACCCTGAAGAAAAATCCGTCATGGCGGTGCGTGGATTATGATCCGGCTGTAGCCGTTCAATTATGGCGTTACGCCGATTCGAGCAGGGCTGGGTTTCGGCACATTATTGATGCGCGCCTTGCGTTGACCTTGCTGCATCACGGTGTTGACCAATTCGCCACGGTGAACGTGAAGCACTTCAAGGAGTTTGCCTTCACTCGCGTCTGGAATCCACTGGGTAAAATCGGATAATTTGCATTAGAATCATGGAAAACAAGCTCCAGCAGGCAGTTTCTTTAGTCTTTCCAAGGAAGCATGTCGTTATCCGCCGCGAACCTGCGGGCAAAGAGTGCGGATGCGTGGTGATTTCTTACATCACCTGGCCGTTCGTCGAAGGGTTCGATTCGCCGAAGATGCGCGGGCATACGAACGCCTATGAGGTGATTGTTATGGCGGAGGCATTTCGCGATCTGGGATTCCGGGTCGAAATCATCGATTGGAATAATACGGCGTATGTGCCTCCGGCTGACTGCCGGATTGCTATTGATATTCATGGCAATCTGGAGCGCTGGCAGGGGCAGCTTCCTCCGGCTTGCAAACGCATCCTCCACGCCACAGGCCCACATTGGTTGTTTTGGAACCATGCGGAGTTGGCCCGCCTGCAAGCGGTTCAGGCCAGAAAAGGGATCGCGCTCAAACCCCGCCGGCACGTCGAGCCTTCGCGGGGGGTGGAAGTTGCGGACGAAGTGGCAGTTCTTGGAAATGAGTTCACCAGACAATCGTTTCTATTCGGAGGCAAGCCGGTGACTCGCGTGCCGATTTCCTCCGCCTATGAGTTTGACTGGCCGTCGGGTCGCGATTTTGAAAAGGCCCGCAGGAAGTTTCTGTGGGTCGGGAGCTATGGGATGGTTCATAAGGGGCTCGATCTCGCGCTCGACGCCTTCGCGGAGATGCCGGACCTGGAACTGACAGTCTGCGGGCGACCGGAGAAGGAGGAAGATTTCTACCGACTTTACGAGAACCTGCTTCTCAGGACGCCGAACATCCGACTGCACGGATGGCTGGACATGGCCACACCCGACTTTCTTGAGATCGCGCGGACCCACGCGGCCGTCATCTACCCCTCAAGTGCCGAGGGGGGGGCGGGAAGCGTCATTCACTGCATGCACGCGGGGATGCTGCCTGTTTGCACGACGGAAGCCTCGATTGATTTGGGGGATTTCGGCTTTCGCGTCGAATCCGGCACGGTGCAAGCGGTCCAGGAGGCCTGCCGGAGCGTGGCTGGCATGCCCGCGACCGATGTGGAGGTGCGGGCACGCGGAGCCTATGAGCATGTCAGGACAGCACACACGCGGGAGAGGTTCCGGGAAAATTACAGAAAATTTGCAGAGCGAGTGACTGAGGGGATTTCATAGCCGCGAGGAAGCACGACAATCAGCGGTCACTGATGGCTATAGGGGATCTTTTTGCGATTTCTTGTGCCTTTTTGTGGCAATAAATGTGTCCATAGAAGTTTTAAAGTCATCTCCTCGCTCCCGTTTGACATCTGATGCGTATGGCGGTAGCATCAATCATCATGAGGACGACATTAGACATTGAGAGTCCGGTGCTGGAGGAGTTGCGCGAGTTCGGTCGTGCCGAGGGGAGATCCCTCGGACAAGCCGCCTCGGAATTGCTGGCGGAGGCCCTGCACGTCCGGAAAAAGCTTGTCAAACCAGTCGGGAGACTCGCTTGGAAATCCCATCCCATGGGGGCCCGGGTGGACCTTGCAGACAAAGATGCTGTTTTTGCTCTCCTTGACCGGAAATGAGCTGCTCCTTGGATGCCAACGTGCTGATCTACGCATCGGACGAGAGTTCGACACATTACCGGCAGGCTGTCGATTTTCTTGGCGAGTGTGTTGAGGGTTCCGACCTGCTCTGCCTCACTTGGATTACGATGATGGCTTATCAGCGGATTTCCACTCACCCGGCAATTTTTAAGAATCCGCTTAGCCCAGCGGTGGCATGGGGCAACATCAGTCGTCTTCTCGAGCGCCCGCGGGTGCGAGTGATTGGTGAGCAGCCTGGTTTTCCTCACGAATACGAAGAAGTGACAAACGCTTTTTCAGTGCGTGGCAACCATGTTCCGGACGCCCACCTGGCAACGATTCTTCGGCAAAATGGCGTGAAGACAATTTATACCGCCGATGCGGACTTTCGGAAATTTCCGTTTCTTGAGGTGGTGGATCCATTTGCCGGGTGATCCTTCTGTTTTTGCGACTCCTTTTTGTGGCAAAAAACCAGTAGCGTTGGCCCACGAAGGGGCGCGAAAAAAGAATAGAAAGCAATGGGCAGTTGTAGAGAAAATTATTTTGTGATTCTTTGTGCCTTTTTGTGGCTATGAAATCTTTTCGTCCGCAGTTGATCCGCTCTTTAGCCGGCAGGTGGCTGCTTGAGCGTGCGGCGGAATTTTACGATTCCCGGATTTGCACTTTGAAAAATGTCCGGCGTCAGGCACGGAGCGGTCAGTCTGGGACAAAATCTCCGCTTCGGTTTTCCGTCGGGATCCCGCACTTCAACCGGGGCGCATTGATTTACCGCCCGCTTTTCAACCTCCTCAATCATCCTGCGGTTGAGGAAATCGTGATCGTGGATGACGGCTCCGAGCCCGTGGAATTTGCCGCTTTGGAGCGGACTGTGGCGGCGATCGATCCATCCGGACGCATCAAAATCCATCGCCGGGAGCAAAATCTGGGAGCTTTGCGGACAAAGCTGGAATGCGTCGAAAAGGCGTCCTCGGAATGGGTCCTGATTCTCGACAGCGACAACACGGCATTCCGCCATTACCTCGACCGGCTGGCTTCGCTCGAATCGCCGTCCGCCAATGTGATCTACTGCGCGCGGTGGGCATTTCCATATTTTCCATTCCACGAATTCCAAGGGATGAGAATGGGGTTTGAAGAAGCAGCGGATCTTACAGCAACAGGGGCTCTCCGGAGAGTCTATATCATCAACGATGGGAATTATTTTATTCACCGCGAATCGTATGTTCGCTCCGTTTCGGCTGTTGCGGAGTTCGAGTCCGAGGCTGCAGATGTGATGCTGGTGAATTACCACTGGCTTTCACAAGGGGGGCTTCTTGAGGTTCTTCCTGAGGCATCGTATTATCACCGCGTCCACAAAGGCAGTTTTTGGAGTAATACCCAGCACGGTTCCCGAAAAATCGTGCTAGATCTGTTTTCCCGTTTCGAACGTGGTTTGAAATGGGACAAGGAGTTTGCCGAAACTCTCAATCAACTTTCATAGAATACTGTGAAAAGAATCGGATTCCTGGATTATGCAAAAGGAGTTTTAATAACGCTTGTTGTCGTTGGACACACGATACAATACGTATTTCATCCGCATGGCGATTTTTTATCCGACCCTCTTTTCAAGTTAATATACATATTTCATATGCCTCTATTTATAGGCATTAGCGGGTATCTGTGCCATGCTGGAATACAAAGATTAGCTCTTCAGCCATATATATTGAGCAAGCTAAAGGCTTATCTCATCCCCATATTTTCTTGGGCGGCGCTATACGAGTGCTGTGTTTTTGGGATCGGCGGCAACATGCCATTAATCGATCTTCCGGTCTCTATTATCAACCAGGCTGTTTCAAGTCTGTGGTTCTTATGGGTGTTGATGGGATGTTTGTTTCTGACGGCGGCGGTCAAGGCTGTTGGGCATTGGTTCCGGCTCATATACCTATCTGCATTTTTATTAACCCTTCTGCTTCCCGAACAAGGCAACGTGATCATGCTCAAATATATGTTGCCGTTTTTTCAGGCGGGCTACCTGTTTGCAGCGATACCGGTCAATGTTTCTAACCTCAATACAAAAGCGATCCTTGCCGCAGCGGCCGGAGTTTTAATCATTTGCTATGTCTTATGGAGTAAGGATACATATGTTTATGTTTCAGGCAACCAACTTACAAGCGCAGGGATTGGACATTTAATATTACGATATACCGCTGGATTTGCCGCGTCGGTTACCGTTATTATTACGCTGTTTTATCTGTATTTGAAGTCTTCAGCACGACTCAGAAATGCGATTGAAATTCTTGGGGGGGATTCAATTTATATATATATTATTCAAAGTTATGTCTTTGGCGACATAACAAGGATAACCTGGAACTTATCACATCCGGTAAGCAATCCCTTCTTAAATTCTCTTCTTGCCGTTCTCTGCGGGGCAGCACTTACCTATGTCTGCTGGCTCACAGGAAAGATTCTTTCAGCAACGGATATCGGATCGAGGATTTTCTTTGGGAAATCAAAATGGAGTCCTTCGACGTGGTGTCGCGCGCAGCTCTGAGTCACAAAGGCGGCTTTTGGAACCTCACACAGGGGGAATTCCGCAAGAGGGCGGTTGAACTGTCCGTCCGTTTCGAGCGGGGTTTGGAACGGGGGGAGGAGTTTGCCTGAACTCTCAATCGGCTTTCATAAAATATCATGAGAAACCTTATCAATCGCGGTCTGGAAAAGCTCGGATTCCGAATTGCCAAAACGACCGAGATGCATCCCTTGGACACCGTAATCCGCCGCAAGCTGCGTCCGGATTTCTTTTTTATCCAGGTGGGAGCGAACGATGGGAAGCAGTTCGATCCGATCCGGAATTACGTCCGGTATTATCAGTGGGGCGGACTTTTGATCGAACCTGTTTCCGACTATTTCGTGGAGCTCCAAAAAAACTACGCGGATTGCCCGAACCTGAAGTTCCTCAATGCCGCCATTGCCGATCACGAGGGCACGGTAACCATCCACCGTGTTAACCCGCTCGACAAGAGCCTGCCAAAATGGAAGCAGGGGATTGCCTCACTGCACAAAGATCATCATCTTCGCAGCGGCACTTCCGATGATGCGATGATTGCCGAACAGGTCCCCTGCCTACCTCTCATGTCCCTGCTGGACCGCCACCATGTCACCTCGCTTGACCTGCTGCAGATCGATGCAGAAGGGTGCGACCTGGACATCATCAAAAGCCTCGATTTCACCCGAATCGTCCCGAAAATCCTCCACTTTGAGCACCGGCTGGGAGACAAGGTTCATTCTCAGGCGGAATTTTCCGAAGTCATGGGCATGCTTGTCGCCAACGGATACAATCTGTTTGTGAATCAAATAGATTGTCTTGCCTATCTGGAGTGATCGCCGGCCTCCTTAGGCTTTTTTCGCGAAGTAAAGCCGTCTCTGGTTGGTTGCCAACTTGTTGGCATTGGCAACCGGAGGATAAAGGACGTGACTTTCAAGCGCAGCCCGGAAAAATGAGGTATGCACAAGCGTGGAGATAACAAACCCCGCCTGTTCCAAACGGCTGGGGAAATCGTCTCCATACATGCGGACATGGTCTTTCTGGCCGAATCGCTTTTCCCTCTCCGTTTCTGAGAGGACGCAGGGATCTTCATCAGTTCGGGCCGGCGGGTCCATCTGCGGGACCGTGAGGATGGCGGTGCCGCCCGGTCCGAGAATGCGCAGGATCTCGCGCATGGCGGTCAGATCGTCCGGGACATGCTCAAGGACATCGCAGGAGATGACCACGTCGAACGATTGGTCCGGCACGGACGGCATGGCGCTGATGTCGAGCCTGAGGTCGCAGTCACCGCGCTCGCAGTCGGCGGTCACATATTTTCCGGCGGCTTTTGAGATGCGGTTCCGGAACTGGCGCTCGGGAGCAAAGTGAAGAATCCGCTTTCCGGAAAGCAGAGTTTTTTCGTCGAGCCCGGGCAGGTTGCTCATGCCGTCGAGTGCGGCGGCGAGCATCCGGTGCCTCACCTGGCTGCCACACTCGGGGCAGATTGTCCCCGGATGCCACTGGTCGTCGGTGAATGAGCGTCCCTCCCATCCGCACACGTTGCACTTTGTTCCCGAGCCCTTCAGGCTACCGAGCAGGGCATTCTTTTTTGAGCGGGCCTGAAACTCGTGCCACCAGCCGCCGAGCAGCCGGCGTACCGGCAATGGAATGAACGATGTCATGAATTTGTAAATGGCCACAAATGATCCCGAAAAGCACGAAAAAGAACCAGTGAGCCATCACGGACTGTCTGAAACCCTCAGCGCGTTCCTGTGTCCATGAACTTCGTGACGACCGATTCCTGGCGGGAATGGTGCGACTCGGTGTATTGGTGCGATGCCGCGCCGCGGGAAAATTCGGGCTTCCGTGCGGGCGATGTCGTTTTTTGCAAAATCGACGAGGTGCTGAAATTGTTCGAGCGGCTTCGACTGACCCGGAAAAGGATCGTACTCGTGACCGGAGAAGGGGATTTTCCCTGCGATGAGTTCCGTCAAAAGTTTCTTCCTGCCAATGTGGTGCGGTGGTTTGCGATGAATGTCACGGCATCCCACCCGCGCGTGACCGCGTATCCGCTGGGGTTGGGATCGCCGCGATCGGGCGCGACCTTGCGGGCGGAGGAAATATCGGCCGCGCGTGCAGCGGGGATGCCTCGCGACCGCTGGCTTTATGTGAATTTCCGTCCAGACACAAACCTGGCGGTCCGGCAACCGGCGTTTGAATTTTTCCGGGACTATCGAGGCGCGGGCGACTGGATCACGTTCCAGCCCGCTTCCGAGCACGGAAGCAACGGGAGCTTCCTGGATGCTCTCGTCCGGCATCGTTTCGTGCTTTGCCCGCCAGGCAACGGCGTGGATACGCACCGCATGTGGGAGGCGTTGCTGGCCGGGACCGTTCCGGTGGTCCTCCGATCGCAGGCGATGGAGCCGTTCGTGCATCTTCCAATTCTATTCGTGGAGGATTTTCGCGAGCTAACGAGAGGAGCCCTCGTCGAGGCATTTTCCCGAATCCAAGTTCCCCGGGGAGCACCGGAAGAGATGAGCACGGCATTCTGGGGGGAAGCAATTCGTCGGGCAGGCAAACCGCTGGAAGGTGACGAGCAACTCGGCTGGAGGGAGTGGGGAGTCGAATCAGTAAAATACGGAGCAGGGATGCTCGGCAGACGCCTGAAAAAAGCATCAACAACGTTGCTTCGAAAGGAGCAATCATTTATTCCCATTTTATGGTGTCGGCGGAGACGAGGGAAATGACTTGTATTTTCAGCAAGATTTTCAGGGAGTTTGGGCAGAAACTTGAATTTCCGCTTCTCTTCGCTCCCGAAACACAGCCCGTCCAATAATGCGCCGAACTAACTTTCTTCTCCGCAAATGGAACACGTTGTCCGGGCTGTTCCTGGCGGCCATGGCCGGCGAACCGTCCGAGGTTCTGCGGGCCGCCATGAAAGGACAGGTGGAAAGCATGCCAAACCCGGCCAAGAGGGCCACCCTTCGATACTATGGCAATAAATACGCGGCGCGCACATTTGTTGAGACTGGGACATTTCGCGGCGACACGATCGCCTTCCTTGAGCCATATTTTGACTCCCTGTATTCCGTGGAGCTTTCCATGGAGTTCTATTTGGCAGCGCAAAAGCGGTTTGAAGCCATGCGGGATAAAATCCATATCCATCAAGGCGACAGCGCAATAGAGCTTGCCGGCATCCTCATGCAGGTTCGGGGTCGGACCCTTGTTTGGCTTGACGCGCATTGCTCCGGGAAAGATACAGCCCGAGGCGAAACCGACACCCCGATCATGGCGGAGTTGGAACTCATCGGGCGTCAATCTTTAGACAAACATATTATTTTGATCGATGACACGCGAGGGTTTGGGATCGACCCAGCTTACCCTGACTTGCAAGCGATTGCCGACTTTGCTCAAAAGCAGGGTTATCATTTTGAAAGCCGATTCGATATCCTTCGTCTTGTGCCGTTCGAATTGCGGGCATGAATTGCACCGTGGCGGGATATTACAAGTTGGGAGAAGCGGGCTAAGTTTCCTGTTTGGACCAAGAGGCATCACAGGTCATGAACAACACAAGCATTATCATTCCAGCATACAACTGCGCGGAGTGGATTGCTGACACGATTGAGAGCTGTCTGGACCAGACGCATGTGCCGGGCGAGGTGATTGTCATCGACGACGGGAGCACGGATGCAACAGAGGCTGCCTGCTCGCAATTCAGGGACCGGATACAATACCGAAAAATCATCAACGGCGGGGTCTCCCGCGCGCGGAATATCGGAGCCAAAATAGCTTCCGGCGAGTGGCTCCTTTTTCTGGATGCGGACGACCGGCTCATGCCGCATG
This sequence comes from Verrucomicrobiaceae bacterium, assembly GCA_007280915.1. Lineage (GTDB taxonomy): Bacteria > Verrucomicrobiota > Verrucomicrobiia > Chthoniobacterales > Terrimicrobiaceae > QYQL01. Next base: position 10,317 of record QYQL01000124.1, read on the forward strand.
CGACCGAATGGCTCGGTGCGTGCGCCGAACAAAACCACGCCGGCGTTGCCTATGGAATGGTGATCGAGCGGGCAGCGCCCGGAAGCCTGTCGCGTTTGAACGGATATGCTTTCGCGGCGGGCGATCCGCCTTTTCCCGCAAAGCAAACGCTGAAGCGCGGTGCAGTCGCGACGCCGGGATCGGCGATTGTCCGGGCGGAGCTCCATCGCAGGGTCGGAGGATTTGTGAGCGGCTACGAACCGCTGGAAGACCGGGATTACTGGGCAAAATGCGGGTGCCTTGAGCGAGTGGCTTTCTGCGATGCCGTCGTGCTCGACAAAACCTGGCGTCCGGCTTCTCACGGCTCACAGCATGCCAAGCGGATCTTTCGTGGCCAGCGGGCGCAGCGGGATTTAAGGGATTGGCTGGCTGGGAAGGGTCTCGCTGCCGGCTGGATGCCGTCCGACGCTCAATTTTTGAAGTGGGCGCTGGACGAGGCGGTCTGGCGGCGGCGCCCGGAAATCATTCCGCCGCTGCGCAGGTTGGCCCGGTCTGCCGGAGTCCGGCATTGGAGATCGTGCCTGTATAGCTTGGTGGCTCGCGGGACGGAGCCGGAGTGGCTCGCAGTCGAGCCGAAAGTCTTGGATTCCTGATCCTTTTCATGGGAGAGCCTTATTTTTCGGTGATCACGCCGAGTTGGAACCAGGGGAAATTCCTGCGCGGGTGTATCGAATCGATCGTGAGTCAGAATGATCCGGATTTCGAGCACCTGGTTTTCGACAACTGCTCGACCGACGAAACAGCGCGGGTTGCCGCGGATTTTCCTCACTTGGAATTCGTTTCGGAGCCCGACCGCGGACAGGCGCATGCCGTCAACAAGGGGTTCGAGGCTTCGAGGGGCGAAATCATCTGCTGGTTGAACTCCGATGACGAATATGCTCCGGGCGCGTTCTCCAAATTGCGCGAGGCGTTTTCCGATCCCGCGGTGCAGGTGGTTTTCGGCGATGTCCGCCAGATCAGCTACGATGGGCAGGGCGAGGTGATCGCCCGCGGCAAATTCAAATCGCGCCTGGACCTCATCCGCTGGTGGGGGGCGGACGTGAAGCTTCATCAACCCTCCATATTTTTTCACAGAGACGTGGTGAAGTCCGCCGGCCTGCTGCGTGAGGATCTGCACTATGCGCTCGATTACGAATACTGGTGGCGGATCTCTGAAAAATTCGTTTTCCGATACATTCCCCAAGTCCTGGCGATCCAGCACCGGCAGCCTGACTCAAAAACCATCCGGGATTGGGCAAGGGCGCTCGATGAGCGCGAGCGGATTTTTTCGCCGTTTTATGATTTGATCGACGGTGGCCGACCGGGATCGCTTGAGCCAGAGCGGAGGAAATGCCTTGCGAAGCAGTATCTCATTCTTGCGTGGGCCGCACAGGATCCCGCGTGCGCACGGAAAAACCTGCTGAGTGCGTGGCAGCAGAGTCCCCCGCTCGTCCTGCGCCCGGCGAACCTTGGTCTGATCCGGCGGATATTTTCATGACCTGCATTCTGATCAGCACGTTTGACCGTTGCGAGAAGATGGCCCGCTGGACGGAGGAGCGGATCGTCCGGGAGTGGGCGAGTCATCCGCCGGTTTTCTTCGCGGGGCTTTCCCGCCGCGATGAACAGAGCCCCGGATTTGACGGGGACTCCAAGGACTGGATGAACGTAAACCGGCAGGCGGTTGTCTGGCTTCGGGAGAAAGGCTTCACGCATGCCTATCTGGTTCTTGACGACCATCCTCCGGTCGGCTGCTGCGAGGCGGATTTTCTGAACAGCCAGCTCCCGGAATTGGCAGTCCGGCTCGACGCGGCTTGCATCGGGCTCCTGGGATACGGCCAGCACAGGCCGCCTGAAGGAAGGGCGCTGGGGCCCGAGGACTATTACACGGAACACACTTCTACCGGGTATCGGTGGAAATTTTCCCTCCATCCCGGTCTTTGGAGCCTGAAGGATTTACAGACGCTGCTGGATTGCCGGATGGCAATCTATTCGGGTCGCAACAGGACGCCGTGGAACTTCGAGCGGCATCGGGATGTGCCCGGAGATTCGAGGGTCGATGAAATAGCGGGCCGGTGCTTCCGGATACACGGTGCATCCTGCCTCGCCAGCGGATCGACTGGGCGCCGCGCGATGAGATTCGAGGCGATGCGCCGTTTTCTGGCGGACATCGGACTTTTTGCCGCAAAAACTTTCGGCGGAAAATCCCGACGGGCTGCGCTTGAGCTCCGCTGGCTCTGGGCTTTCGGTCACTACGCCGGGCCGTATCCGGTTTTCTGGAGCGGCTGCATGAGGCAGGGGATGCCGCATGCAGATTTTGAAAAATGGCTCGCCTCATCCGGCCCCGAAGATCTGGTCTCCTCATGGAATGCGGCAAAGGCGGATTTTTGACATTCTGATCACATGATTGCTTTTCTGAGAAAATCCGGCCGCGCATTTTTGCGGCTGGTCGGCTGGCACCTGATCGCGCCGCTGGTCATTGCCGGCGGCCGGCGGCCGGACGGCCCGGAGATCCCGGTTTCCGTCCACATCCTCGTTTCCTCAAAAACCTGGCGCATGGGGTTGATGTCGGTTTTGAGCCTGGAATACTTTTCGGGAAGACGGTGGAAGATTTTTGTCCATGAGGACGGATCAGTCGATGCCCGCGCCCGGGCGCGGATTGAGGCAAAGCTGCCGGGCGTCCGGTTTGTCCCGCGGGCGGAGGCGGATGTGGCCGCGGCGCGCCTGCTCTCGAGCCATCCCGCATGCCTCCGGAACCGGGGCCGACACAACCTTTTTCTCAAATTTTTCGACCCCATCGCCTTTGCGCCGGGGGACAAATATCTGATCCTCGACTCCGACCTCTTCTTTTATCGCCGGCCGGAACTGTTGATCAAATGGGCGGAAGGGGACGGGAGAACGTGCCACTACAACGAAGACTTCAAGGAAGTCTATTGCCTGCCGCGCGAACAGATCGAAGCCGCGCTCGGCGTCCGTCTCTGGGAGCGGTTCAACAGCGGACTCCTCTGCATCTGCCGCGAGGCCATCGATCTGGAATTGAGCGAGAAACTTCTCGCGACATTTGAAGAGACCGCCTGGCATCCGCAGTTTTTTGAGCAGACCCTCTACGCCCTGAACTCCTCCGCATTCAATCGCGGCGGCCCGCTGCCTCCGCAATACGAAATCACATGGAACATCTTCCGGCGACGGGATTCGATCTGCCGCCACTATGTCGGGCC
>QYQL01000131.1 GCA_007280915.1 Verrucomicrobiaceae bacterium
GATCAGTATTTTTCTTCATGGTGCTGGTTGGTTCGAAACGTTCATTTCAAACAGGCGGCGCGAAAGCGCCGCCCTGTCAACCAGCACTACTTCATTTTTTAAATTCTAACGGAAAAAAATTCCCTTCAACCTCCGGCACCAACCAGCTTGTGTTTCTTGGCGCAAACAACACGGCCAATTACACAATTGGAACATTAACTGTCGGCACGAATGGCGTCGTTGTCATTGCAAACGGGATCGCCGCCGGGGAGCAGCGCGCGATCAATGTGGGTTCCCTGAACGGAACTGCCGCCGGCATTGTGCGCGGAGCCAATGGAGGAGCAACTGCCGCCACGGCAACCCTCAACCTGACCGGAACGTCGGCTGGATCCTACAGCGGACAGATCCTTGATGGAGCAGCGATTACCCGTGTTGTCAAAAGCGGTACAGCTACGCAGACATTGAGCAATAACAACACCTACACCGGCGGCACAGTGATTTCAGCCGGCACGCTGGTGGTGGCCGCCAACAACGCGATTGGCGCGGCGAGCGGAGCGGTGGCGATCAGCGGAGCCAGCCAGGCGACCCTCCAGATCAACAGCGACTTCAGCGTGGGCAACAACATCACCTTCTCGAACACGAACGCGGGATCGAGCGTAAGCCGACTGGTGGCGAATGGGACCGCCTACACGGTGGGCACCACCGGAAACTTCACGAGTTCCTTCGCGGGCGGCGACCCGGACACCACGGCCAAGATCCTTGCGGGAACCAACACGCAGGGCTCGACCGCCACACTGGCGATGAAGTTCAGCGACACTTCGGCGGCCACGAATGATGGCATGCGCGTCTCGGATGTGTTCTCGCTCAACGGCACCGCGACGAACACCTTCGTCCTTCAACTCAACGTCACCGGAATCGCTGCGGACAACTTCATCGGCTGGCTCAATGGCGGTGTCTGGGTCAATGCGGTGAGCGGCAACACCGGCAACAATGCCAGTCTCGCCCAGCAGGGGTATCTGGGCTCGTTTAGCGCATTCCAGAGCTCTTACGGCACGACGCTCTCTGGCTACGTGGGGGCCTATGGTGTGGATACAACCACCGGTTCCGTATGGTCCGTCCTGAATCACAACAGTGACTTCGCCGTCGTTCCCGAACCGTCCACCTGGGTGCTCCTGGCGGGAGGTCTTACCTTCGTGATGGTACTGCGCCGCCGTCGGCACACCTGATCCGTTCCATCACTTCAACATGTTTGGGGGTTGTCGGGCGGCGTGCTTGGGGGTGCGCCGCCCGATATATTTCGGCCTCCTCCCTTCTTCGGTTCCACTTGATGACAAATCTGCAAAATACCAAGATCCTTTACATGATACCAAATGCACCGTGTAACAGGTAAAGCATACGGCAGTTTGATTCGCGTCTCCGCCTGTGGCAATCTGCGGTTGATTTACCGCGCGGCCTCCCTTGCCACTTTGTTCGACGAAACCGCCCTGCCAGCCGCCGATAGATAGCTCGCCGAACCATCCGACGATTCCACCCGTTTCGGTGTCAAAATGGTATTATCGCCCAAAGTTCTGTCTCGCACAGACTATTACTGAGGTCGCCCACCATCTCGGTTTCGGCTGCAGCCAATATTTTGCCACCGTCCTCCGGCGTCAGACAATGGTCTCTCCAAGCGTATTTCGTTGGCAAATCGCCTCCCAAGCGGGGCACTGTTAAAAATGATCCGTCAGGAAGCTGATGGGAGCAGGGAAGGGAGGTGACCCACGATCACGAAATTTCCGCGTAGTAGCCCCTTCGTGCCAACAACCTGAAATCAAAGTCTGATAAGGAAACTCGGGCAAACCGGTCAGATTGTGATTGATGGCGTGAACAAGTTGATCCACAGCCACCCGACCGATTTCCGGCGCGTTTTGTTCGATGCCGCAAAATGGCGATTTTCCACCCGGGTGGTCCAGCACACTAAATCCCACATGCCGGGAAAGAGATTTTTGCACGCGCTTCAAAATGGGATACGGTTCTCCTTCCATTGCGATGACTGCTTCTATTTCATGATCGCAGATCCAGTTCTGAAAACGATCCTTCGGCAATGAACCGTATGTGTAGATAAACCCGGGCAGGTCCTTTTGGAACCCTCGCTGCACACGCCAGTGAAGGTAGGAGGCTGTCCAGAGACGTGAGGTTAGCATATCACCAGCTTGGACAATAGCAAAACCAATGCGACGGTATCCGAGGGCCTCAAGCCGCTGAAGAGAATAAAGCATACCGTGAAAGTGGTTGTGTCGAACCATGTTCACCTGGGGCCGGAGCAGCGTGGCACCGATGTGAACCACGCTGAATCGCCTCCAATCTATATCAAGCCCAACATCTGGGAAACTGATCATTTCAGGTCCCAGAGGCGCTATGAGCAATCCTTTTATCCCTCGTGCCCAGAGTACATTCGAGAGCCGTTTACTCGTAAATATGGGGTCTCGCGTCCAAAAAATGGTGAGTCGATAACCCAGTTCGAGTGCTCGCTGTTCAGCCCCTTGATGACATCCGGAAAAATGATAGGAATTCTTCCATCCAAATTCGGATTGCCAACTGGTCAGGAATGCCAGTTCGCCGCGATAGGCTGGTGTGCTTCGAAGAAGCGCCAACTCTGACATCAGGCGAGAAACCTTGGAATCCGGGAAGAAACCAAGTTTGCGCGCAATAAATTTCACCTTCCGCTTGGTTGCCTTGGCCACATGGGGATCATCGCGAAGTGCAAGGGAGACAGTCATTCTGGAGACACCGAGTTTCTCGGCAATATCCCGCAGGGTGACGCGAGGCCGAATCTTTTCTTTCAGTGGGGCCGATCTGGCACTCGGCGCTTTCGTTGTCTTTCGACCACGAGGGACTTTACGATCGGCGCACATTGTTCTGGTCGTTCACTAGCATTCCATATCATCTGAGTCCTGTCTCGCATAGACTATTTTAGCTACTCCCCGTGACATGAGTGTTATCTGTTTTGATGATACACGGTTGGCGAAATTCACCAGCCCCAGACTCACGGTCGTTAATATTCCCAACGAGTCAGAAACCTCCGGCTTTGCCGGAGGTTTCTGACATTGGTTTTGAAGCGGTTTCCATTGTGCATCGACGGATACTGAACAAAGATTTTGTTCTCAGCGAAAATCACGAGTGTCCGGTTTTAACTACCACAACATCAACTGGTTAGAATCTAAGGGTTCCAAATGTCTGAAGTCGCTTTCTGTAAGTAGCTCATGCATAGGTATTTTCTCAAACGGGTGAACGCTCAAAAGCTGCAAAGTTCTGTGCAAGGTTCCCGGCAGGTTCAATTTCTTGTGAATGATGGCCACCATCAGGTAAACGCACACCGCGATCCAGATTTGAGTCTTCACCGCATTGGGGCTCGTGCCATAGTAATGCTTGATGCGCAGATGGCCTTTGATCCAGCGGAAGAACAGCTCGATACGCCATCGCAGACGGTAAATCTTGGGCACGGTCAAGGCGGGAACATTGAGGTTGTTGGTCAGGAAAACAAAGTCCCTGTTCGTCTCCTCGTCGTAATAGCGGACCTTGCGCAGGAGCGAAGGGAAATCGGCCCGTGCCTTTGGCAGTTTGGGCTTGCCGATCTGGTCGCTGCGCAGTTCCGTCTGCATGTCCACAGGCTGGGATCGTTGCCTGGCATATTGCAGGTTGTCCTTGGCTCGCGTGACAAAGAACGCTCCGGCTTGGGCGATCAAATGGAGGCGCTTGAAATCCATGTAGCCGCGATCCATCACGTAGAAGGCTCCGGCTTCGAAAAACAGATCGTCGAGCCAACGCACGTCGTGCTGGCGTGCGCCGGAGACAAAGATGCAGGTGGGAATCGGGCCACGAAGGTCGATCTGCGTGTGCATCTTGATTCCGGCCTTTGTCTTTCGGAAGTCCGCCCACGGGAAGAGCGTGAGCGAGAGATCCACAGTCGTCGAGTCCAAGGCATAGACCGTGTTGTCGATGTCCAGCCCCAAGTCTTCCCCCGCGTAGAGCGGCCGAGCTTTGCGCATGAGCGTTTTGGCCAGATCCTCCCAAAGCCGCCAGTCGCGCTGCTCGTTGGCATCGGCCAGCGTCGATTTGGCCACCGGCTCGGAAAAGCCCAGATGGTAAAGCGTGGCAGGCCGCGCATTCAAACACTCGGCAATATCGCGCAATCCCTCGCGCCAGGTCAGTTGAGCAAAAGCCATGCAGATGAGTTGCTGTCGGCAACCAAAGTGCCGGACGCGAGACTCCGCATCGTAGCGTTCGACCAAGCGGGACAGGGTTTTGCGGTCCACAAGATCGAGAACCTGGGACAGGATGAAGCGGCCGGAATTCATGCGCCAGCCTGTCTGGATAGGCTCCAGAATTCAAATGCGTGACATCACTTTTCAAGCGCAAGTTGCTCAGAAATAGATTTTAACAATAACTGGCTATGCTGTTAACCGGACAGCCGTGGGTTGCAACAGAATTTCCGGACCAAGCCAAATGCTCGTGGAGGTGAAGGGGAAAATTGAAGAGATTGAGTTTCTCTGATGGAATGAATTTTTTACTGCATACTGTTGAAATGTTTCACCTTCTGTAGCCAAGAGCAGCTCCGCCATCCGGGCAGATGACCTGTCCGGTGAGGAATCCGGCTTCTGCCGAAGCAAGGAACGCGCAGACTTCCCCGATCTCTTCAATGGTCGCCATCCGACCGAGCGGATGCCAGCTGTCCACCATATCCAAAGCAGCCTTCGGATCGTATTGGGTATTCGCCCATTCTTCCATAAGCGGGGTCATGACACCTGCCGGTGCGACCGCATTGACGCGAACGCCCTGCGGGGCGAGATCCAGTGCGAGCGCACGGGTGAGTCCGATCTGGCCGGCCTTTGTTGAAACATAACCGGGGGCGGCCGCCTGGCCGATCAATGCGACTTCGCTGGACATGTTGATGATCGATCCCCGCGTCTTGATGAGTTCCGGCAGGGCAAACTTGCAGCCCATGAATGTGCTGGTGAGATTCAGGCGCAGGAGATTTTCATAATCTTCGATACTGGTTTCCTGGATGCTCATGGCCGGAGGATGCCAGCCTGCGTTGTTGACCATGCAATCCAGCTTTCCGAAATGCTCCACGGTCTTTGCGACCAGATCTTTCATTTCGTTCTCCCTCCGGACATCGCAACGGACGAAGAGTGCATCAAACCCTGCATCGCGCAATCCGGCCTCGGCAATCCGGCCATGCTCCACTCCCGTGGATGCAATAACTACGTTACAGCCGTGGGATGCGAAAACTTTGGCGCAGCCCAAGCCGATACCTTTGGATCCACCTGTAATGATGGCGGTTTTTCCTTTAAGCTTCATAAGTCAGTTCCTGGTTGAGTTTGTAACGGGATGAGAGTTCGGAGAATTGTTTGAGAAGTTCGAGGCCAAGGGGGATGCCGTCGCGCAAGCGTTTTTCGCGGCAAATCATCTCTGGTTCTCCGGGATACAGAACCTTCCCGCCGGGTTCGGACGGTGGCAATGCGGCCCATTGC
>QYQL01000118.1 GCA_007280915.1 Verrucomicrobiaceae bacterium
CGCTACCCGGGATTTAAATGTTGCTTCGTGTCTTCTTCTTTTGGCTTTCATTTTCAGTGGTTTTTCAGGTTTTTGTTTTACCCGAACGCCCTCGCTTTTTATAGCTTAACCACTGGTCCTATTTTCGGGGGCCACCTCAGACGGCTGGAAGTCCCCGTCCACGGAGATCTCCGCCGCGCTGTCACCCGGCATTTTGTCGCCGGATGGCCCAGCAACCCACGATGCCTGAATTTTGATCCGCTCCGGTCGCTGTGCCGGATCTGTCACTTTCGCCACGAGGGCCGGCTTCCAACCTCCCGACCATCCGGAAAGCCCCACCGCTTTCCACGCCGTCTGGAAGTCGCCCTTGGAAAAATACGGGACCTCCAGCGTGGCGATGACCTCGGCAAAACCTTTCGCCGTCGGCACAAGGCGTCCGTCGCCGGTATCCCAAACATAATAGACCAGCTCCTTCCGCCCGTTTTCGCACGAGGACAGTTTTTCCGCCGAAGCGCCTTCGGCGGGAGCCTGCCACAGGGCAAGCGCTGCCGCGAGGAAGAGGAAATGGGGGTTCCGTAAAAACATCGGAACACTCACCTACGCCATGCCATTCGGAAGATCAAATAGATAAGTATATGGTGGCGCTAATTAATTATTCTTGTTTGATTTCGTGAAGAAAAATTAAGATGCCCGCAATATTTTCACACTGATGCCCACCACCGCGAAACGTCGTCGAATCCTGATGTTGATGGATTGGTATTCCAGCGCGGTGCACGAGGGGATTGTGGAATATGCCTCGCAGCACGGCTGGATGCTGAATTCCCACATGGCCCAGTGGAAGACCCTGCCAGCGGGCTGGAAAGGCGACGGGGTGATCGCCTCGCTGAACGTGGGAAGTGAACATCTCCGGTATGCCCGGAAGTTGGGGCTTCCGACAGTGGATCTGGGCTACCATTATCCGCAGTTTTTTCCCGCCTGTGTGGCGGCGGACAACCCCCGGGTCGGCCGGCTCATGGCGCGGCACTTTCTCGAACGGGGCCATCGGAAATTCGCCTTCATGTTTTTCCAGAACAGCTTTGTCGAACAGGATATGTTCACCGGGTTTCGCGGGGAGTTGAGCGAAGCCGGACACGAACCACTTGACCTTCACTGGACGCAGGAACCGCAGGAGGTGCGGGTGGACTATGCGAAGACGCTGGCGTGGGCAAAACGTCACCTGGTCTCCCTGCCGAAACCTTATGCCATCGCCTGCGCGAGTGACATCCTCGCGGGCATGATCATCGATGCGTGCGTCGAGGCTGGCATCCGCGTTCCTGAAGAGATCATGGTTATGGGGGCCGGCAACGACCGTCTGATCTGTGATTTCGCGCCAGTGACTCTGACCAGTGTGGACGTGCGGTTGCAGGAGGTCGGACGCAGGGCCGCCAAACTTCTCGATTCCCTGATGCAGGGAGCGCCCGCTCCGGATGTGCTCCTGCGGGTTCCTCCGGGAAGAATTGTGGAGCGCAAATCCACCGATTTCCGTGCGGTCTTCGATCCGCTGGTTCGGGACGCCCTGTCGTTCGTCTGGAGAAATTATCACAGGAAGATTTCGATCGATCAGGTGGCGGCGAGTGTGAATGTCTCGCGATCCACCCTCTACCACGCCTTCGAGGCGGAGCTTGGCGTGACCATCGCCCAGGCCATCACCAACGTGCGCATGGACAAAGCCTGCGGGCTGCTGCGCGATTCCGATCTGCCCGTCGGCGAAATTGCGGCTCGCTGCGGATTTTCCGGCCCGATTGTTTTTCACAACGCGTTCCAGCGCGAGACCGGCGCGGGGCCGCGCGAATGGCGCGCAAAAAATTCTCCGGCCCGTCACGCGGAGGAACGGATTTGAAAACCGTGCGGATGCATGGATTGCTGTGTGCCCTCTGCCTCGCCGCCGGAGCCGCGGCGCACGCCCGGACCATTTCCGCGCCCGCCGAGGGACATTTTTATCACGGCTGCTATCCCGGGGGAGTGAGCGGGGAAGAGGATGACATCACCCCTGCGGATGTTTTAAACTATGAGAAAGTGGCCGGCCGGAAAGTTGACTGGGTTTACTTTTCCAACAACTGGTATGCGGACCGCAGGTTTCCGGCAGAAACCGCAAACTGGATCCGCCGGCATGGAGCCGTGCCGTATATCCGGCTCATGCTTCGCAGCGCGAAGCACGCCCCGGGCAAACCGGAGAGGGAGTTCCCGCTTCAGTCGATCATCGATGGAAAATTCGATCCCGACCTGAAGGCGTGGGGGAAGGCAGCGGCATCCTTTGGCTCGCCGCTCATCGTCGAGTATGGAACGGAAATGAACGGCGAGTGGTTTGGCTGGAACGGCAGGTTTCACGGGGCTGGAAAGCGCGACGGATTCGGCGATCCCGGCAAGGCTGACGGCCCGGAGCGGTTTGTGGCGGCTTACCGCCGCATCGTGGACACGGTGCGCGCCGCCGGAGCCGCGAATATCACATGGGTCTTTCACCTGGATGCCTCGGAATATCCGGAGGCGGACTGGAATGATTTTGAGAACTATTATCCCGGTTCCGATTATGTTCAGTGGATCGGAGTCAGTTGCTACGGCCCGCAGACGCCGAAGGACGGCCCGGACGAGAACGTCAGTTTTCGCGACAAGTTCGATGCGATGTATCCCCGCATTGTGAAGTTGGCGCCGGACAAGCCGGTCATGATTTCGGAGTTCGGTTGCACCGCCGGATATCCCGGCATCAAGCCGGAAGATTGGGCGAAGGCCGCCCTGACCGACATTTTTTCCGGCAGGTGGCCGAACGTGCGCGGATTCTCCTGGTGGAATGAAAAATGGGAGAACGACGACAATCCGGCCCATGACACGACGATGCGGGTCCAGGATATTCCAGGGCTCGGGAGAGTGTTTTCGAACATGTTGGACCTGCACGCCGGGAAGCTCGGAAAAACCGGAGGGTAGGCCGCCTTTCAACTTGCCGGTTCCTCCCTTCCGGGGCTTTTCAGCGTGATTTTCTCGCTGGTTTTCCCCGGATCCTGCGGTAGGCGGCCGCAAAGTGCTGGCTGCTTGAGAATCCGAGCTCGTGGGCGGTTTGGGTGACCGACTGCCCGGCGTCCCGGAGCATTTCCTCGGCGCGCTCGATCCTTCGCCGCAGCAGGTATTGCCGCGGGGTCTGTCCCGTATCGCGCCGGAAGAGGCTGATAAGGTGGGGCACCGAGACGCCGCAGAGCGCGGCCAACTCGTCCAGACGCCAGCGGTCGGCGGGATGCTCTTCGAGGAGTTCGCATGCGCGGGCCACCGCCGGGTGCAGGCGCAGTTCGGGTTCCCTCTTCACATCTCGCGTGATCAGGCGTTCGATCTCGAGGCAGAGGGCCGCCGCGTAGCAGGCAAGCCCCTGTTCCTTGTCCGATCCGGCAAGCGAAAGTTCGCGCATGAGCCCGCGGAACGGCGTTTCGAGCGCTGACGCATGCGGGCCCCACGCGCAATGGGGCCAATCCGGCGCGCATTTTCCTTTGAGGCAATCTGGACGCAAGACCGCGAAAAAATAGTGGGCCTCGCTGCCTTGGAATCCGAGTAGTTCGTGTGCAACCTGCGGTGCGATCAGATAAAAACCACCCGGCGGCACCTCGAAGCTGGTTCTTCCGCACCGCCACTTGGAATGCCCCACGGGCTGGTAATAGATTTCCCAACCCGCATTGGCATGCCGGCCGATCCGCCAGTCGCGCGGAACCCAGTGCTCCCCGCCCTCCAGCACGACCGACCGGGCGGATACCGGTTCGACGGAGGAGTAGCCCGAGAGCAAGCCTTTGGGGCGATAAAACTTCATCTGATCCGCATTTTACATACATAATGCCGCATTCCCCGGACGCGCGTCAAACCCGATTGAGTCAACCTGATGCGAAATATGAACCCCGTCCGCATCGCCCTCATTGGAGCCGGTGGCATTGTTGCCCAGGCCCACAAGCCCGCGTTTCTCAGGTTTCCGGAAGAAATCCAGCCGGTCGCTGTTGCCGACCCCCATCTTCCGTCCGCCGAAGCGCTCGCCACAGAGTTCGGAGTCCCGTTTTTTTCCAACCATGACGAGATGCTGGCCGCGATGGCTGCGGATGCGGTGCTGATCACGACTCCGCATTTCCTGCATGCCGGTGCGGCCGCCGATGCGCTCCGCCGCGGGCTCCCGGCGCTCGTCGAAAAGCCGCTGGCGTGCACGGTCGCGGAGTTGCGCGAACTGGAGGCGCTGGAAAAATCGAGCGGCGCCTTTGTGCAGGCCGGCCAGCAGCAGAGGTTCGGGATGGAAGAGAACTGGCTTAAATCCTGGCTGAACAGTCCGGACTTCGGTTCGCCGCGCCTGTTCAATCTCGACATCTACCAGAACGTCGAGAGCTACGCGACCGGCAAGCACGATCCCTGGATCCTGGACAAAAACCGCGCGGGTGGCGGCATCGTGATTTCCGTTGCCATCCACATCCTCGATCTCCTGCGCTACTGGTTCGAGGACGATTTTGTGGAGGTTTTTGCGAAAGGATCTTTCGATGCGCCGCTTGTCAACGGCGCGGAATCCTCGGTGGCGGCGACTCTGACGATGCGCGGTGGAGTGATCGGCACGCTGAACTGTTCCTACCTCGCCCGGCGCTGCCCCTACTCCCAGCGGACGCTGCTTTTTGGAACGCGAGGATCTCTCTGCCAGCACATGGAGAAACCTGGCGGCGGGTATGCGGGTGCTTATTACACCAGCACCGACGGTGGAAAGCCGACCCCGGAGTGGAACATGATGTATGAGGGGTGGGAGCCCGTCGCCGGGCGCACCGGGCAGGGAGACAGCCCGTTCGTCACTCAATTGCGGCGGTTTGCGGACAACGTCCGCGCAAAGTCGCCAGCGGAAAATTCGCTTGTCCGTAATTTCAACACGATCGCCGTTGTCGAGGCGATCGGCAGAAGCCTCATCACTGGAAAACCGGAACCGGTCGCCGCACGATGAAAGTTGAGATCCAAGCGCGCGCCGTGGAATTTTCCGAGGGAGGGCTCCTCGCGGGCCGTTACGTCATTGACGACCGCTTCAAGCCTCATTTTGCAGCGCTCAACTCCCCGTCCGGCCACAACGTCACCATGGTTTCGCCGGCCGATCACCGGCATCACAAGGGGCTCATGTATGCCCTGCGTTGCGCGGATCTCAACTTTTGGGAGGAAGAGCCCGGCTCAGGAGCCTGCGGGGTTCAGGAGATCATTTCCACTGCTCCGGTCTCCGGTGGCTTTGTGCAGGAGCTTCTCTGGCGCGGGGATCAGGGCGGATTGGAAACCTATCGCGAGGTCCGCACGATCACCTGCCGGGCGGTGGAGGATGCTTTTGAATGGCGTTGGCACACCCGGCGGGAATCCCTCCGCGATCACCGGCTTGTGAAGAGCCCGTGGAGCGTCCGCCTGCCGGACGGGAGCACCGTGAACTACCATGGCCTTGGTCTCCGGCTGCCGTGGTCATGGGCATACCCGCACGAGACGGTTGCCGGTGTCGAAATGGACGGACATCCCGCGGATGCTCTCATGGGATCCACCGGCTCTTCCGTGACAATGTGGGGGCTCATGGATGGTGAATGGGCCGCGCCGAAGTGCGCTGTGACGATCCGGCAGGACGGAAGGAATGCATGGTTTGTCCTTCGTCAGCCATTTGCCTATCTTGCCGTCGGGCCATCGAATGCGGAGGAGCGCGATGTCCGCATGGGGGACGCATTCGAGGAAACCTACACCATCACTGTCGCCGACCGTTGACCAAATGCGCCTCCTCGTTCTCACGGGATTTTTTGGATCTGGAAAAACCACCTTCCTGCTCCGCGCACTGAGGCTTGCCACGCGCGAGGCCGGGTTGAGGACGGTCATCGTGCAGAATGAGATCGGTCGGGTCGGTGTGGATCCCGAAGTGTTCCGCCGCGACGGTCTGATTGTGAAGGAACTTCTCGGCGGCTGCATCTGCTGCAGTCTGTCGACGAGGCTGGTGAGCGTCCTCGACACCATTGTTTCGGAAAAATCCGCCGATCTTGTCTGCATCGAGGCGTCCGGCATTGCGACCCCTGGAATGGTCCGCAGCATGCTCGCCGGGACGGATCTCGCATCGCTGCCCCTGCTGCAGGTGAATGTCCTGGACGCGGCCCGCCTCGAGCGGATTGAAAAAATGCTGGATATCCCGGTTGTCCGCCAGGGTGTCGAGGCGGCCGATCTTTGTGTGATCAACAAGATCGATGCGGTGGCGGACGGCTTCCGGGAATCGGTTGAGGAGAGAGTGCGAAAAATCCGTCACGATGCCCGTGTGTATTTCACAAACCTCTCTGCCAGCGAATCCCTGCCCGATTCACTTGCCGATCCTCTTCGGGAGTTTTTTCTGGGAATTCCGTCGGCTCCATCACAATCCGGCGCCGATTTCCACCACCACGACCATCACGGCGACCCGGCGGTCTGCGCCTTGGAATTTCTGCCACCGACAACCGTCCGGATTTCCGGTGAGGCGATGCGGTCCGCATTCGATGCGCTGATCCATGGCATCGAGGCGGCGGGAGGGCTCATCGGTCATGTCAAAGTCGCCCTCATTGGAGCGGAGGGCTCACGCCATTTTCTGAACTCGACAGGCATCGGTCGCCCGGAAGCATCGCTTCTCCCGGAGCAGGCTTCGATCGCCCGAGTAGTGATCAATGCCATCGCCTGGCGCATCGACCGGACTGTCCTCGAATCCCTCACCCGACAATTCCTATGTATCTTTCACGACTGACCGATCACACCGCAACCCCGACCGCCACTGCCGAGGAAACCCGGACACTGCGTGAGCTTGCCCGGCGCAAAGCCGAACTCCTCGGCAGCCCTGCTGTTGCCGAACGCACACGACTCTGGAAAAAGCACAACGCGCTTTTGCAGGAACGCCCGATGCTCCTGGTTTTTCCCGAAGGCAGCTGGTCCGAACTAATCGCCTCGTCGGAAGCACTCCAGTGCCGGTGCTCCGACCCGCTGCTCCACCAGATCGAGCAGGAGATCCGCATGGAGCTTTACGCATTCGAGCACTTCGATACCGACAACCTGCCGACGCCTTCGGTTTGGGTGCCCAAGGCGATCGGCAATACCGGCTGGGGAGTCGAGGCGCGATGGGAGATGAGCCAGGAGGCGCACGGGGCCAGAAAGTTCGATCCCGTGATCGCTGAGGAATCCGATCTCGACAAAATGCGTTTCCCGGAGGTCGTTCACGACGAGGGCCTGTCGGAGCGACGATTTGATGCCGTGAACGAGATCTTCGACGGAATCCTCCCGGTCGAACTCGTCGGGATCAAACATGTGAGCTTCCACCTCATGGCGCAATGGACCGCGCTGCGCGGGCTTGAGGAGGTGCTCATGGACATGATCGCGGAGCCGGAGTTCACCCACCGCGCGCTCGCATTCCTCGCCGAAGGCAACAGGCGGCTCATCGAGCAATACGAGTCCATGGGCCTCCTGGAGTTCAACCACGACAACACCTACCACTCGACCGGCGGCAATGGCTGGCTCGAATCCTGTCCGGGTCCGGAAGCCGGCGCCACGGCAAAGCGCGCCAATATGTGGGCGTCGGCCGAGGCGCAGGAACTGACGGTTGTCTCTCCCGCGATGCACGCGGAATTTGCCCTCCGGTATGAGAAGGAACTTTTGGAGCCGTTCGCCCTCACCGGCTACGGCTGCTGCGAGGACATCACCGACAAATGCAACCTCGTTCTGGATATCCCGCACATCCGTCGGATCTCGGTCTCGCCGTTCACCAACGTCGCGCGCAGCGCCCCTCAAATCGGCGTTCGCGCGATCTTTTCCTGGAAACCCAAACCGACCGACCTCGTCGGGAACTTCAATCCGGAACGCATCCGCTCCTACCTGCGCGAGAATATTGCCGAGTGCCGAAAGTCCGGATGCAACTTCGAAGTCATCCTCAAGGATACCCACACCTGCGAACGCCGTCCTGAGCGCTTCGACGACTGGTCCCGGATCGCGCGCGAGGAGATCGACAGGTGCTGAAATCCCGCAGGCATGCCCTGAATTTCAGGAACTGTTTGCTTCCGGGAGACGATGTGTTTTAGGTTCCCTCATCCCCCGCCAGTGATCACCAGAAGGACGTTTCTCAAATCGACAGCCGCCGCTGCCGGAACCCTGGCGCTTCCGCGCTTCGCGATCGGGCAGTCCGGAGTGCCGGTGAACTCCAAGCTCAATGTGGGGGTGATCGGCGTGACCGGGCAGGGCGGAACGAACGTGGTGGACATCGCCGGAAATCCGAATGTGAACCTTGCCGCGATCTGCGATGTGGACACGCGCCTGCTCGGGCTGGCCGGAAAGCCATGGAACAAGGATACGACGGAGTTTGTCGTTCCGGACCACACGAAAAAATTCACCGAATACCGGGAGATGCTCCACGACATGGGCGACAAGCTCGATGCGGTGCTTGTCTGCACGCCCGACCACTCGCATGCCCACCAGGTGGTGAACTGCCTGCATGCCGGCAAGCATGTCTTCAGCGAGAAGCCGATGAGCAATTCGATCTGGGGCGCCCGCCAGATGCATGCGGCCGCGAAAAAATCCGGAAAGATCACGCAGATGGGCATCCACAACCATACCGCCGAGGGGCTGCGCCTATTCAAGGAATGGTATGATGCGGGGTTGCTCGGGCAGGTGCGCGAGATCCATCTGTGGACGAGCCGCCCGTGGTGGCCGTATGGCATGAAGGAATACCCGGCACCCCTCCCGCCGCCGTCCACGCTCAACTGGAACGAGTGGCTCGGCTCCACGGAATATCAGGACTACGGGGAGGGGATCCATCCCTACCTGTGGCGGAGTTGGTGGAAATTCGGCTCCGGCGTGATCGGGGACATGGCGTGCCACCTCATCGACGTGCCGTATTTCATGTTCGGCCTCGGAGTTCCGGAAAAAGTCGAGGTCGTTGACATTTTCGACGGCACGGACATTTCGATTCCGGGCGGTGCCCACGCCCTGTTTCACTTTCCCGCCACGGCGGCCCGGGGTCCGTTGCAACTTCACTGGTATGAGGGAAACCGGATGGTGAACGGCGAGAAGGTTCCCTTCCGTCCTCCGGTTCCTAAAACCATGCCGCAGGACACGAAGCTTTCCCCCGAGGGACGATTCATCATCTGTGACGAAGGCGCCATGTCCACTGAGGGCGTTCCGATCTCCGTGCCTCTCATTTACCCGGACGGAAAACTGGAAGCTTGGAAAAAGGACGGAAAACTGCCGGAGAAAATCCTTCCCCGAACGAAGGGGGGAATCCGTTCGGAGTGGGTGGATGCGATCCTCCAGAACAAGCCTGAGCTCGCCACTGCGAATTTCGATTACGCGGCCGGACTCACGGAGACTGCACTCGTCGGCAACCTCGCCCTGCGCACGCGGGCCGGCCTTGGATGGGATGCCTCCAAGATGCGGGCCACCGGCAACGAGGCCGCCAACAAATATATCATGACGCCTGTTCGCGAGGGGTGGTTCAGCGAGACTTCCGACGTATCCTGAAAACTTTTATGAAATACACGTTTCTCGTTTTGTCTCTGATCCTCGGGATTCCGCTCGCAGCGAGGGCCGAAGACCCCGCCCCGCTGAAAGTCGCTGTCCAGACGTTCAGCTTCAACCGCTTCACCCTCGACGAGGCTCTCGCCAAGATCCGCACCGCCGGCGCCACAAACGCCGAGTGCTACATCGGTCAAAAAATCGGTGATGGCATCGAGGAAAAGGTTAACCCGGGCATGAGTGAAGAGGCGGCAGCCAAGGTCGGACAGCTTCTCGCCAAACACGGAGTCCGGCTGGTGAGCCTCGGCGTTTGCATGCAGGCCAAAGAGGAGGACATCATCGCGAACTGCCGGCTGGCCTCGAAGCTCGGAGCGGAGTTTATCGACGTCGAAGTTCCCTCAGACGCCCTCGCGCTCTACTCCAAACATGCCGCGGAGAGCGGGCTCAAAGTCGCGGTTCACAACCATGCGAGCGATTCGAAGCTCGCCTACTACAAGCCGGAGAACGTGCTTGCGGCCATCCAGGGCCTGGAAAATGTCGGGGCCTGCCCGGATAACGGCCACTACGCGCGCTCCGGCGGCGACGTCCTCGAAAACCTCAAGGCTCTCGACGGAAAAATCTTTCTGATCCACCTGAAGGACATGGACAAGACGGGAGCCCTCGATGCCAGCGTGGTTCCCTACGGCGAGGGAGTCATCAATCTGCCGTCCGTCCTCGCGGAACTCCAACGCCAGAAGTTCGATGGTTATGTTGTCATCGAGCTCGAAGGCAAAGCCGCGACCGACGGCGAGGCCAGCCTGAAAAAAGACCTCGCTTATCTCGCCAAATCCACTTCGAAACCCTGATATACCCTGTCATGAACCCCGTCGGAATCATCATTCTTTCTTTGTTGGCGGCCTGCACGCTTCGTGCCGATGACACGACGATCATCGAGGAACATTTCTTCATCGACGGAAAGGAACGCAAGATGGGCCGCTCGTTGGACGGGCTTCCCATCGGTTCCACGGAGACAGGGATCGAGCCGTCCCCGCTCAATTGGTCTGTGGCGGGAGCCGGGGGGATGGGCGGGATCAGTCTCGCCATCTGCGGAAAGGATTCCACCGGGCCGGGGATCGCGCTGGTGAAGGATTTTCCGAGTCCCCAGAACGTTGTGCTCGGCGCGGAAATTCCCGATCTGGACAGGTATTCCTCGTTGACGCTCGACGTCAATGCCTCCGTTTTCGACACGGAATCCATGCGGTTCGGATTTTCCAGCAAACCGCCTGCCGGATTCGACGAGGACCCCGGGAATGCCGTCTTCCTCGAAGCCACGTTGAAAGAAGTGTCCCTGGTTGTGATTCAGGATGAAAAAAAGACCGTTTTGGAGACCGTTCCGTGGACCGCTCCCAAGGGAGTGGTCAACAGCACCTACAGGCTGACTTATGACGCGGCTTCGGGAAAAGCAGGAGTTACGGTGAACGAGGATTTGGGCAAGGGCGCGGTTGCGATCGCTCCCATGCCCCTGCGATTCCCCTGCGCGTTGCAATCACTGCAGTTTGAAGCCGTCAACGCCGGGATTCTTCACGGGAATTTCCCCCGAATCGCGATCGTCAAACTGTCCGGCACCCTGAAACCGTAGCCTCCCCCTGCCGCATTCCTCAAGCAAGCGGCTCACCCGGGAAGCCGTTCCCGCTCGACGCATCCGGCGGTTGGCTGGTAGGTTTCCTGCGATGGTTTCTCCTCTGCTCGACGAAATCCTGCGCGCCGCTTCCGCCAATGGGGCGTCCGATGTGATCATCCACTCCGGGCGGCCTGCTGTTCTGCGCATTGACGGGGAGCTTCATCCCGTGCAGTCGGAGCATCCGGACGACCGCGATCTGGATGCGCTCTGGGCGGCGTGCGGGGCAGGAGCCTCGGACTCCGACCGCGATGCCAGCCTGACCACCGAAGACGGGGTCCGTTTTCGCGTCAATCTCCTGCGCCAGCTCGGATCACGCGGAGCGGTCCTCCGCAGGATCCGCAAGGAGATCCCTGCCTTGGAGTCGCTCGGGCTCCCGGCGGAAATCCTGCGGGAATGGACCGCGAGAAAATCCGGCATCATCATCGTTTCCGGTCCGACGGGATCTGGGAAATCCACCACGCTGGCTGCCATGCTGGAGTGGATCAATACGACGATGGCGCGCCATGTCGTGACGATCGAGGATCCGGTTGAATTTCTTTTCGAGAGCAAACTCTCGCTTTTCACCCAGCGCGAAGTCGGGATCGACACTCCCGCCTTTGCCGAGGGGTTGAGACGGTCGCTTCGGCAGAACCCCGACATCATTTTTCTGGGGGAGATCCGGGACGCTGATTCCGCGCTGACAGCGATCCAGGCTGCGGAGACCGGACACATCGTTCTCACGACCCTGCACGCTTCCGCGTGTGCGGATGTGCTGGACCGGCTGGAGCTTCTCTTTCCTCCCGACGAGCGGGAGTCGGTGCGGAAAACCCTTTCGACCCAGTTGCTCGGAGTGCTTTGCCAGCGGCTCGTTCCCGCGGCAAGCGGGGGCCGCGCACTGCTCTGCGAGTTCTTTTCCAACTCCGCCTTCTCACGGAAGCTTGTCGCGGAGGGGCGGATGTCCGAACTTCAGGATTTTATCGCGCGCGGCGATCC
>QYQL01000066.1 GCA_007280915.1 Verrucomicrobiaceae bacterium
CGCCCTGCTCGATTTTGGCGACTTCCTCGTCTGGAACCGCGACGACATCCCAGCCTATGAGCTTGCCGTTGTGGTTGATGATGCGGAAATTACCGAGGTTGTCCGCGGGGCGGACCTCCTCACTTCGACCGCCCGCCAGATTCTCCTCAACGAAGCCCTCGGCCAGTCCCCTCCCCTCTGGTTCCACTGCCCGCTCGTCCGCGATGCCACCGGGAAACGCCTCTCCAAGCGCGCCGGCGGTCTGGGGATCCGCGAACTCCGCGCTTCCGGAAAATCTCCTGCTGCCGTCCTGGAAATGGCGCGCCTGATGAGCCCCGGACAAACACCGATCGATTGAGCCATTTTCGCTATTGCACGCCGCGGAACCCCGGAGCAAAATAAGCGGCATGGGCACCCTAATCGTCGGAATTTTTCTGGTCATCATCGCGGTGGTCGTTCTTGGCGCGCTTTTTGCAATCGGCCAATACAACGGGCTTGTGGCATTGCGCAACCGCTTCAAAAACGCGTTTTCGCAGATCGATGTGCAACTGAAGCGCCGCTACGACCTGATTCCCAACCTCGTGGAGACCGCAAAGGGCTACATCAAGCACGAACGCGAGACCCTCGAAGCCGTGACGCAGGCCCGCAATCTCGCGCAGGCCGCAGGCGGCCGCGCGGCATCGAATCCTGGTGATCCCACGGCGATGAAGGATCTCGCCGGTGCCGAGGCCGGGCTCACCGGCGCTCTTGGACGACTCCTGGCCGTGGCGGAAGCCTACCCGGACCTGAAGGCGAACCAGAACATGATGCAGCTCACCGAGGAGCTGACCTCGACGGAAAACAAGGTCGCGTTCGCGCGGCAGGCCTACAACGATTCCGTAATGGCCTACAACACGAAGCGCGAAGTCTTTCCCACGAACATCATCGCGGGCATGTTCAACTTCCTGCCGGCCGAGCTCTTCCAGATCGACAACCCGGAGGAGAAGCAGGCGCCGAAAGTCTCGTTTTCATGATTCGTCCGGAGCGCTCCGCCTTCGCCCAACAGGCGGCCTGCTCACGCGTCGTTCCGGTCTGGACCGAAATCGTCGCAGACGGGGACACTCCTGTTTCCGCGTTCGCGAAGCTGGGTGGAAATGCTCCCTCTTTTCTGCTGGAATCTGCCGAACAGAACGACCTGGTCGGGCGGTTTTCCTTCATCGGGTTCGATGCGCAGGCCACGTTCACCGCGCATGGCAAAACGGTGACCCTCACCGAAGAGACCCTCACGAAAACCTACGAGACGGAACGCGACCCGCTCGACGAGCTCGAGCGCTGGATGGACAAATACCGGGCTCCCAGAAACCCCGACCTCCCGCCATTTTGCGGCGGAGCCGTGGGATACCTCGGCTACGATTGCGTCAGGTGGTTCGAACCGACGATTCCGGAACCTCCGAAGGATGAACTCGGGATCCCGGACATGTTTTTTCAGATCACCGGGTCGGTCGTGATCTTCGACCATAAGCGGAGGCGGATCCAGATCGTCGCCAACGCATTCCTCGACGACCGGGGAGTCGATGCCGCCTATGATGCCGCCTGCAAAAGGATCGGGCAGATCATTCAGGCGCTCCGGTGCCCGATCGCCTTCGACCCGATTTTTACCGGCACCACACCTCCGGCTGTGGAATCGACCTCAAACACAACGCGCGAGGAATACCATGGGATGGTCCGCGATGCGCAGGAATACATCCGCGCCGGCGACATCTTTCAGATCGTCCCCTCGCAGAGGTTCGAGACGGACTTTTCCGGCGACGCGCTCGATCTCTACCGCTCGCTCCGGTTTGTGAACCCGTCCCCGTATATGTTCTGTCTGCGCTGTCCGGGAGGATACGCGCTGGTCGGAAGCTCCCCGGAGGTTCATGTCCGCCTTACCGGACCGCTCGTGGAAATCCGTCCGATCGCCGGCACGCGCCGCCGGGGGGAGACGCCGGAGGACGACGCCGCGAACGCGGAGGATCTTCTCGCCGACCCGAAGGAACGCGCGGAGCACCTCATGCTCGTGGATCTCGCCCGCAACGATGTCGGCCGGATCGCAGAGTTCGGTTCGGTGAAGGTCACGGATTTCATGACGATCGAGCGATACAGCCATGTCATGCACATCGTCTCGCACGTTTCTGGCCAGCTCGCCGGCGGCCGCAGCGCCTACGACGTCATGCGGGCGACATTCCCCGCCGGCACGGTCTCGGGCTCCCCGAAGGTCCGCGCCATGCAGATCATCAACGAACTCGAAAAAAGCAAACGCTGCTCGTATGCGGGAGCGGTCGGGTATTTCGGGTTCGATGGCAACCTCGACTCCTGCATCGCATTGAGGACCGTCCTGCTCAAGGACGGACGCGCCTACGTCCAGTCCGGAGGCGGCGTCGTCGCGGACTCGACCCCGGATGGCGAATATCAGGAAACCGTCAACAAGGCGATGGCCGGCATGCGGGCGATCGACCGAGCCAGGAGGGACCCATGATCCTCGTCATCGATAACTACGACTCCTTCACCTACAACCTCGTCCAGTATTTCGGGGAACTCGGCGCGGAGATTGTCGTCAAGCGGAACGACGAGATCACGATTACGGAGATCGAATCACTGGCCCCGGAGAAGCTCTGCATCTCGCCCGGTCCCTGCACGCCGAACGAGGCAGGGATCAGCTGTGACGTCATCCGTCACTTCGGCGGAAAAATTCCGATCCTTGGAGTCTGCCTCGGACACCAGAGCATCGGCCAGGTCTACGGCGGCGAAGTCGTCCGCGCCGGGCGCCTCATGCACGGGAAAACCTCGCCGATCCACCACACCGGCGAAAACGTTTTTGCGGGCCTGCCGAATCCATTTGAAGCCACCCGTTACCACTCGCTCCTCGTCAAGCGCGACAACCTTCCGGACTGCCTGAAAATCACGGCTGAAACCGAGGAGGGGGAAATCATGGGGCTCGCCCACCGCGAACTTCCGGTCTTCGGCGTCCAGTTCCATCCGGAATCGATCCTCACCACGGTCGGAAAAAACCTGCTGGAGAATTTTCTCTCCATGTGAGCGGGATGCGCCGGGGAGAGGACCACGCGGAGCAAACCGCCATCACGGGAATCCGCGAAATTTACTCGGAGCTGGAAAATCGCCCCATCGAGCGCTCCTGCACGCTCCGGACCGAATGTTGCCGCTTCCGCCTGACCGGGAAGACCCCGCATCTCACCAAGGGCGAAGCCCTTGTCGCCGCACGGGCATTCAAAGCCACAGGAAGAAAAAACCTTCCTGCTTTACCGGAGGGAGACTGTCCCTTTCTCCACCCGAAAACCTCCCGCTGCCTGATCTACGACTCCCGCCCCTTCGGCTGCCGCACCCATTTCTGTGCCTCAGCCGGCGGCCCGTATGCCCGCCGCGACGTGGCCGATCTCATCCGGCGTCTCGAAGCCATCGGCCACGCCCTGGGCGGACGCGATGCACGCCCGCTCGAAGCCGCAGTCTCGGAATATCTTTGATTCACTGGCAAAGAAAATCCAGCCTCCTGGCTGAGCCTATGGATTTTTGCTTTCCACTCCGACACAGCCGACTACGTTGACTCCGCTCAGTTTAAGCAGCCGACCATCCATGCAAAACGCATCCATTTGCTTTTCGGAATACGCCCGCAAAATCGCTGCGGTCTCCGCGAAGGTGCAGCCGGAATCCATCGATCAGGCGAAGAATCTGCTCATGGCCGCGATCCGCTCGGGAAAAAGCATCCTGGCCTGCGGGAACGGAGGCTCTGCGGCCATCATCAACCACATGGCATGCGACATGAACAAGGGCATCGCGGCAGATACGGCCCTCCGCCCCCGTTTCCTCAGCCTCTGCGGCGAACCCTCGTTGCTCACGGCGACAGCAAATGACTACGGCTACGACCGGGCCTTTGACCTTCCTCTCTCGCTCTGGATGCAGCCCGGAGATCTCCTGCTGGCGGTCTCGTCATCGGGGAATTCTCCAAATATCCTTCGAGCGCTGGAGTTCACAAAATCCATTGGAAACCGCTCGATTCTCCTCTGCGGCTTCTCCGGCGGCAAGGGACTCGCCCTGGCGGATGTGCCAATCCATGTTCCCTCGGACAACTACGGGATCGTTGAGGACGTCCACCAGATGCTCCTTCATGCGATCACCCAGAACATCCGCGTCTCAGAAGCCCTGCCCGGAGCAGAATTGAAATTGTAGCGGCATCGCCGCCGGAAGCCCCCTTTTAGGACGCCTCCGGAGAGTTTTATTCCAGTCGCAAAGCCCACAGAGAAAAGCGGCCTCAGCTTTCAGATTTGCCTCCCGGCCACTTCTTCGGATTTTGCCCGTCGGACACGAAGTGCTGTCGTTGCAGGGGCTCTCTACTTGCCAGCACACTGAAAACTTTTCCTCGCTCCGCGATCCCCTCCCTGTCTTTTATTTCATTTTAGATTGAAATACACTTCAGGGTGCCATATCTTATGTTGCGTGGAGGCAGCAGATCCAGCGACCCGCTCTGATACCCGCGACCGCTTCGAAAGCGGGATGGTCGGCATTTTTTCGGAGTTGGCCGACCTTTTTGGAAACCCGCGATCTCACGGGCAAATCTACGGAATCCTCTTCAGTTCTCCGGATCCCCTGACCATGGAAGACATCACCGAACGCATCGGGATCAGCATGGGGTCGGTGAGTCTGGGGCTCCGGGCGCTCGAAAGCCTGGGAGCCGTTGAAAGACACACCGGAAGTCGGTTTGCACAGTATTCCGCGACGCTTGAACTGAAAACCCTCATCAACGGTTTCATGCGAAACCGCCTCATTCCCCGCCTGGAAAAAAGCAATGCGACATTGAAGGATCTGTCAAAACTCCTAGCTCACATGCCTCCCGAAGAGGCAAAAGAAGCCGGTTTCCGACTCCAGCGCGTGACCCAATGGCACACCCGTGCCGCCCAGTTCCTCCCGCTCGCAGAGAAATTGTTGGGGCAAAGCGTGAAGAGTGAAATTAGAAAGATGAAAACGTGAAGGAAGATCAACGACACGGGGACGACATGAGAGCCCGGACAAAGGAGTTCGGTGGCGCGGTTGTGCGTTTTTTTGTGTCCCTGGATAAAACCCGGGAAGAACTGCGAGTTCTCGGGAAACAACTTCTGCGATCCGGAACTTCTGTCGGAGCGCAATACCGTGAGGCATCACGTGCGCGAAGTGACGAAGAATTCACCGCGAAAATTGATGCATGCACCCAGGAAGCGGATGAGAGTCAATATTGCCTCGCTGGCTCCCGCCAGTCTCGCCCTGCCGGGCTGCATTTTATGCAGGCTTCCCCGAGTGCCCCCGCACTCCGGGGTTGGATCGAGCTTTTCCGCGATTATTGTGGAGTTTCTTCGGCTCAAACCGACCTTCTCTGGCAAGAGGCAGACGAACTGATCTCAATTTTTGTAA
Organism: Verrucomicrobiaceae bacterium; assembly: GCA_007280915.1. Taxonomy (GTDB): domain Bacteria; phylum Verrucomicrobiota; class Verrucomicrobiia; order Chthoniobacterales; family Terrimicrobiaceae; genus QYQL01. Next base: position 5,395 of record QYQL01000066.1, read on the forward strand.
C
>QYQL01000164.1 GCA_007280915.1 Verrucomicrobiaceae bacterium
CAAGAGGTTCGCGAAACTCCGCCTGCGACCAGAAACAAAGCGGCAGATCGGAATCGAGGTGCGAAAACACGATGTTGGGCAGGGCGGCGGCGCTCTCCCCATCAAGCCGGAACGTGATCTGTTCCGAACAAACCTGCCTCCCGCCATGGCCGGCCAGATGGCAGTGCGCGCTGATCCATGCACGGGCGCCGGACTCCGCGGCACCCGGATCGGCAAGGATCAGGATCGCCCGGAACGCATGGCGGCTGGCAATCGAGGAAAGAAGCTCCGTGTTGGCATCCATCGAGCAGGGATCCTCGGAGTAGATCACGAGATTGATCAGTGAGGCGCGCGTTTTTGTATCGCCGCCCGATTCCCAGAGTTTTCCAAGCTCCCTGTCGATATGGCCGATCTCGACCGGGAGGCCCGGCTCGTTCACAGCCGCCTCCATGTCGTTCCGTGCCGCTTGATGAGTTCCTCCGCCTCGGTCGGCCCCCAGGTGCCGGCTGAGTAAAACGCGAGGTCGTCGGACCGCGTGCTCCACGCCGCGTGGATCGCATCGACAAATTTCCAGGCCTCCTCGACCTCGTCGCGCCGCGCAAACAGCGTGGGATCGCCGCTCATGGCATCCAGAAGAAGCCGCTCGTAGGCCTCCGGGGTCGCCTTTCCAAAACTCGTGCCATAATGAAAATCCATTTTCACCGGCTCGATCCGCAGGCTCGATCCCGGCATCTTCGCGCTCATGCGCAGCGAGACCCCCTCGTCCGGCTGGATCCGGATCACGAGCACGTTGTCGTCAACCGCCTCGCCGGTCGCTTTGAACAAGACCGGAGGCACGCTTTTGAAATGCACGGCAATTTCAGTCCCGGCCTTCGGAAGCCGCTTTCCGACGCGGACAAAAAACGGGACTCCCGCCCAGCGCCAGTTGTCCACATTGACCTGAAGGGCGACGTAGGTTTCGGCGGTCGACTCCGGATCGACGTTGGCCTCGTCGCGGTAGGCAACCACCCGCTTTCCGTTGATGGCACCGGCCCCGTATTGCGCCCGGATCACATGGCGGAAGACATCGTCTCCCTCAAGCGGACGCAGGGAACGCAGCACCTTCACCTTTTCATCGCGGATCGCATCCGCATCGAGACCGGTCGGGGGCTCCATTGCCGTGAGGCAGAGAAGCTGGAGCAGATGGTTCTGCACCATGTCCCGAAGCGCACCGGATTTTTCATAATATCCCGCGCGGTTCTCGACTCCCAGCGGCTCGCTGGCGGTGATCTGGACATGGTCGATGTAGCGGGCGTTCCACATCGCCTCGAAAAGCGCGTTGGCGAAGCGGAGAACCATGATGTTTTGGGCGGTCTCCTTTCCGAGGTAGTGGTCGATCCGGTAGGTTTCCTTCTCGGGAAATACCCCCTCGACGAGGTCGTTCAGGTGGCGGGCGCTCGGAAGGTCGTTACCGAACGGCTTCTCGACAATCACGCGGGACCAGCCCCCGGCGACGGGCTTGTTCAGCCCGCTCCGGCTGAGGTTTTCCAAAATCACCTCAAACTGGTCCGGTGCGGCCGCGAGGTAGAACAGGCGATTGCCGCAGGTTCCGCGGGCGGCATCCAGTTCATTAAGAAGCTTCGCCAGCGACTCGTAGCCGGACAGATTGTCGAACTCGCTCCGGTGGTAGCAAATCGAGGCCGCAAAACTCTCCCACAGCGCATCGACGACCGGCTGGCGGGAATATTTCCGCGCCGCCTCCCCGAGTTCCCTGCGGAAAAGCTCATCGGTTTTATCCCTCCTCGCAAACCCGACCACGTTGATCGCGGGTGGAAGTGCTCCGTCCGCCGCCAGATTGTAAAGCGCGGGAACGAGCTTCCGGTGGGTGAGGTCGCCGGATGCCCCGAAAATCACGAGCGAGCACGGTTCCGGCTGCGCCCGCCCGGTCAGCCCCTCGCGGAGCGGATTGGCTGTGGGTGAGGTATTCGGCATGGTCGCGGGGTATTATCGGTTTGCCAGCCGCCTCTCAACCGGGAAAGCTGGGTTCATGAACTGGCAACAGCTGCTCAGCATAGCAGAAGAGGTCGCCGCCGCAACTCTCGCTGAACTGCCAGGAGACATCCGCGGACGGATCGGTGACGTCCCGATCCTCATCGAACAGCATCCGTCGCCGGAGGACATCGCGAGCGGAATCGAACCGGATACCCTCGGCTACTTCGACGAAGACGAAGCAGGTCTCGTCCGCATCCGCCTCTGGCTCGACAACATCCTGGACTTCGCCGAGGAGGACCCCGGAATCTTCCGTGAGGAAGTCCGCACCACTCTCCTCCATGAAATCGGACATGTTCTCGGATGGGATGAGGAGGAAATCGAGGAACGCGGGCTCGGGTGATAAAATCGATCTGCCGGTGGCCGCGAGTGAGTGGCAAAGCCCTGCGATTCCGGCCATGCTCCTTTAGGTATTGGCCGTCGAGCGATCCCACTCTACCCTTCATATCTTTCCATGGTTGCGAGTCAGTTCACGGCAATCCCGGGAGCAATTTTACCAAATGCCAAAAACTCACCGGTTTTCGATACGGACGAGGCTCTCCTACCAACTCGGCGAGGAAGGCTGGCTGTTGCTGAACCTGGCGGCAATCGAAACCCCGGCCCAGAAGATCCTCAGCGAGAGCATCAGAAACAACCGCGGCATCGCATTTCGCAAACATGCGGTTCAAAAAAACACAACGCGCTTCCATGGAATTGCCGCCCCGGCAGGGCTTCTGGATATTTCGTATGAAGCCGAAGTGGAGCGCAGGATTTCCGGATTTTCTGAACCGGAATCATGCCCGGAGTCTCCGCTCATCGACCTGCCGCACGAGGTCGTTCGCTTTCTTTATCCGAGCCGGTATTGCGAGTCGGACAAGCTCGTGCGAATGGCGGCAAAGAAATTCGGCGACCTTCAGCCCGGGCACGAGCGGGTCGCCGGGATTTGCAACTGGATCTACCTCAACATCGATTACCGGCCGGGCATCACGGACGCCCACACCAGCGCCGTCGAATGCCTCACCCTTCGCGCGGGCGTCTGTCGCGACTTCGCCCACCTCGGAGTCACATTCTGCCGCGCCATGGGGATTCCTGCCCGCTACTGCAGCGGATACGCCTATCGGCTTCCACTGCCGGATTTTCACGCATTCTTCGAGGTCTGGCTCGGCGGCCGCTGGTGTTACTATGACGCCACACGGCTGGCACCGCAGCATGGATTCATTCTGGTGGGCAGCGGACATGACGCCGCAGACACCTCCGTCGCAACGATGTCCTCCTCGGTGCAGTTGGAATCCATGGAAATCGCGGTGGACAAGCTCACCCCGGGAGCGGTGGACTTTGCCTCCGTGCCAGTTGCGTTTTGATCAACTAGAGACCTTTTTCCCCGCTGCCGCCAGCAACACGATCCCTCCGACCAGGGCAATTCCCCCGAGCACCGGAGGCAGGGGAATGGTGTGGACTTTTTCTGTTGTCACCTGGATCGGGCCGAGGTCAATCGCCCGCTCGGTTGTCCGGTAAGTGATGCCCTGATACGCAAGCGCCACGACCCCGAGCGCAATCAGCACGATGCCAGTTATGATCTGAGGTTTCATAAACCGTCAAAGAACGCTGCGCCCCTGGATCAACCGGACAAGCAGCATGACGACAGCCACCACCAGAAGGATATGGATGAAACCGCCCATTGTGGAGCTTGTCACCAGCCCCAGCAGCCACAGGACGATGAGGATTGTTGCGATGATCATTAACATGATGTTTTGCCTTTCATGGGAATCCAACCGTTTTGAATATTTAGTGTGTTCTTCATCCTTCACATCCTGCCTTCTGACTGGACGTGCTGCTATGGGGTCTAACCCGACCAGCGGTTAGACTCATCGCAACCTCAGAGAGTTGAGCAGACTGTCGTTGGGATAGCCGGTAACACGCAGTCCTCGGTCTGCCTGGTAGTTGGCGATGGCCCTTCTGGACATCGGCCCGAGGTCTCCATCAATGGGACCGTTATAGTAACCGATTCCGGCCAGAGCGCGCTGAATGGCGGCTTCCATGGAGTTGTTTCTTGCGTATTGCTGATCGTAATACCGGGCTCTTGGTTCCTGATATTGATAGGAACGATTCGATTCGACCACGCGCTGTCCACGGCCCGCGAAGTTGTTTCCCAGTCCGGTAAGGAATCCGGAAATCGTCTGCCATGAGACAGTCTGCCCATTGTTGTTATGGTCTTTCGCCTGCGCGATCAGCGGGAGTCCCAGGAGGCAAACAGCCGCCAACGCAGCAGTTCTCGGCATTCGGGAGATGAGTGATGATGGTTTTATATTTTTCATTTCGGCTGACGATGCCATGCGGCCTCTTCCATCGCCATGGGGTGTAACCCGACTCTTTTTGCAATCCCGGGCAAAGAGGTAGGGTTTTGCCCCATAGACTGACCATGGTAACCACGGGATGTTTTCCCGACATCAAGTCACGAAGAAGAGGCTCCCTGCCACCGAGAATGTCCTCCACATCAAATGCGACCATGAAAGCAGCCCAATTAAGCAGGTTGTCAGGCCGGTATCTGGCGGCCTTGAAAATCCATGTCTCGCAAGGTTGTGAGGCCGGTTTTCAGGCACCCCAAAAGCTTGGAAATGATGCCGTAGTCATCGGTCTGGAAACTCTGGATCTGGCCAAAATCCACGACCGGGCGCTGGCGGCCTTGGTTATTCCCGGCTGTTCATCGAAAGCCCGGGAGGACCTGACACGCCGGGCGGCCGCATTTTTTACGGAGGCCATTTTGCCGATTGAAGCAACTCATAGCAGCTCCTTGGCAGCAGTATCCGACTGGGATCGACTCAATGCCACATTGAAGCAGCGGACGCAGGATCTGGCGGATTCCAACCGCGAGTTACAACTGCAAATCACCGGGCGCAAGACGTCTGAGGATGCCTTCAAAAACAGCGAACTTACCTCGAGACAGTTACTCGATGACTCCCTGGCTCTCGAGGAGCATTTGCAACACATGACCCGCAAGAGATTGTCCGCAACGGAAGACGGGAGGAAAAAAATGCGCCTGCAACTCAGCGATGAAATCGTCCAGGCGTTGCTGGGCATCCAACTCCGGATGCTGGCGTTAAAAGGCGTGATCGCCTCGCATGACGAGATTTGCACCAAAGAGATCGCCTTGATCCAGGATTTGGTGGAAACTTCCTCAGAGATCGTGAACCGACTCGCCCATGAATTCGGAACCTGACATGCACGGGAAGCACAGTGCTTTCTCCCTGCTCTATCACGCAGCGCTGGAAAGATACCTCAAGCAGGGCTCCGGAGCAGATTTGGAGCCGGCACGCGAGCTCGGGAGCCACGCGATAGCAATCGGACTGGACACGCTGGATATGGCCAGGATTCACGAGATCGCCCTGGTGTCTCTGGTGCTGCCAGCCTATTCCTCCAGCGCTAGCAACAATTTGATGGGGCGGGCGGGATTGTTTTTCGCCGAGGCTATCACTCCCATTGAACAAACCCATCGCGGGGCAAGGGAAGCCAATGCCCACCTGAACCAGATCGTCAAGATGCTCGGCCAGCGGACACTCGAACTTGCGGAGTCCGTCGAGGTGTTGAAAAAAGAAATCGCCCGCAGCCGGGCGATGGAGGAATCCCTCCGGTCCAGCGAGCAGACCTCGAGCTCGCTTTTGGAAAAATCGCGTCAGATGCAGGAGGAGATGCGCGAGTTGTCCCGCCAGCTCCTCACGGCGCAGGAGGAGGAGCGCATGAAAATCAGCCGCGAACTGCATGATGTCATCGCCCAGACGCTGACGGGCATCAATGTGCGGCTGGCCGCCTTGAAAGCGGAATCCACCGCCAGCAGCAGGAAGCTTCAACAAAAGATCAGCAGCACGCAACGGCTCGTGGAAAAATCGGTGGACATCGTGCATCGCTTCGCCTGCGAACTGCGCCCTACCGTTCTGGATGACCTCGGACTGATCCCCGCGCTCAAAACGTTCATGCAAAGTTTTTTCGCAGACACCGGCATCCGGGTCAGTCTCAAGGCATCGGCCGAGATTGAGCAGTCGAGTCCCGCGATCCGCACCGCGCTCTACCGCGTGGCCCAGGAGGCGCTCACCAACGTGGCCCGCCATGCGAAGGCAAACCAGGCAAAGGTCAGTATCCGCTGCCTCGATGGCGCGATCCACATGGAGATCACCGACAACGGTCAGGGCTTTGAAGTGGACAGACCGGCCAGCACCAAAACGAGCACCCGTCTCGGGATCCTCGGCATGAGGGAGCGCATCGAGATGGTGGGCGGCACATTCCGTATGGAATCCGTTCCCGGGGAGTCTACCACCATACGCATCGTGGTTGCCCCGGAAAAAGATATAGCCGGGAAAACCCAACCGGACCGATCAACCTCAACCACAAGCCTTGAATGCCCATGAACCCCATCTCCGTATTACTGGCAGAAGACCACATCATCGTCCGTGAAGGCCTGCTGGCTTTGCTCAAACTGGAGGCTGGCATCCGCGTCGTCGGCGAGGCGGAAAACGGCAGGCAGGCGGTGACGCTTGCAGCCAGCCTCTGTCCCGATGTCATCGTCATGGACATCGCCATGCCGCTGCTCAACGGCTTGGAAGCGACACGGCAGATTCTCCAAGCCAGGCCGGGCGCGAAGGTGCTCGTGCTCACGGCTCACGGTGACGACGCCTATGTGGAAAAGGCCATGTCACTCGGGGCTGCGGGCTACGTGATCAAACAAAGCAACGCCCATGTGCTGGCCGATGCCATCCGGGAAGTTCACTCGGGAAAACTCTTCCTCAGCCCCAGCATTTCCAAGCGCCGCTCGCAGCACGAGCGCCAGTCAAAAGCCAGAGGAGGCCTGCCGAAGGAGAACGCCGCGCGCCTCACCTCGCGGGAAATGGAAGTCCTCCAACTCATCGCCGAGGGTAAAGCAAACAAGGAAACAGCGGACGAACTCGGCATCAGCATCAAGACAGTGGAAAAACACCGCCAGAGCATGATGGGGAAACTCAATATCCATGACACCGCCAGCCTCACCCGCCATGCCATCGCCGCCGGCATCATCGAGAGCAGCGTGCAAGTGACGATTATTTAGTAGCGGGTGGTTTGTGTTTCCACGGTGGTGGAACGGGGATGGCTGACCGTGGTTTGTTCGGTTGTCGTTCTTGTTACGTGAGTGGCAGGTGTTGTCCTTTGAGTCCTTACGCTGATGCAACTGGCCAGGAAAAACGATCCGGCCAGCGCCAACAAACAGATGATAATCTTTTTCATAAGCTGACAATATGAGGGAACCATGCACTCCGCCATAGGGTGTAACCCTACCGCAAATCCATCGTCCCTCGCATGTGGTTCTTCAGAATCCCTACATGGACTTGCGCCCCGAAATGAAATGCACAAGGACCGTGATGACCGCCGCGACCAGCAGGATGTGGATGAACACCCCGAACGTGTATCCGGTGGCCAGCCCCAACAGCCACAGAACCATCAATGTGAACGCGATGGCGTATAACATAATTCAGAAAGCGGTTCCGTATCGGGTCACCATTGTTTCAGCCCGAAGAAGCCCGCCGGATCGCCTCCTTGACAGCGGGAGCAAGCGGCGGGGCCACGCTCAGGCTGCGGAGACCAAGCTTGAGAAGCGAGGGAATGCTCTTCAGATCCGCGGCAAGTTCGCCGCAGACGGAAACCGGGGTTTGGCCGGCTTCATCGAGAACGATGCGCACAAGCCTCAAAACGGCGGGATGATCCTCCAGAAAATAGTCGTTCACCAGCGGGTTTTCCCGCCCGGCAGCCATCGTGAACTGCGTGAGGTCGTTTGTTCCGATGCTGAAAAAATCCGAATGCGGGATCAGTTCGGCGACACAGAGCGCTGCGGCCGGTGTCTCGATCATTGCTCCTAGCGGCGGAAGACGGCTGATTCCGGCGGCATCGGCGATCTCCCGCAATCTCCGCCGAACCCGCTCCATATCCCCGGCCAGGGTGACCATCGGAACAAGGATGTGGACGTCATGCTCGCGGGCAAGTTCCAAAAGCGCCTTGAGCTGGACATCCAGAAGATCGGGATACTGCAACAAAAGCCGGACGCCCCGCCGCCCGAGAAACGGATCGTCCTCGCTCGGGAACTGAACAAATGGCACGGGCTTGTCAGCACCAAGGTCGAGCAGGCGGATCGTGATCATTTTTCCATGAAACGGCGCAAGGGCACCCCTCAACTCCGTAAGTAGCTCTGCAACCGAAGGTGGGGTGTTCCGGGCAAGATAAAATTGTTCGATCCGATACAGCCCGATGCCGTCGGCTCCGTTTTCCACGGCGACCGTGATGTCCTCGCCGCACCCCACGTTCGCCATCACCGCAACCTCTTTTCCATCGGTCGTCCGGACCGGCTCCATCGAAAGGTGTCTCGCCTGGAGCGACTCCTCCTGCGCCATCCGGATGCTTTCCTCGTATTGCGATCGTGTAGCCGCGTCCGGACTGAGGATCACCTCGCCGGCGAACGCATCCACAATCACCTCCTGGGCATCCGCGATTCTCTCCGTCGCGTTGGGAATCAGGGCGACGGTCGGAATGCCGAGCGCCCGCGCCAATAACGCCGCGTGGGACCCGGGCCCGCCGAATTCCAGAATGATTCCCAGCACTCCACGCCGGGGCAGCGCCACCGTATCGGATGGAAACAGGCGGCTTGCCACCAAAACGCGACCGGGTGGCATCTTTTCCAGTGCCGTCGTTTTTACGCCGGCGATTTCCCGAAGCAGGCGGCCCTGCAAGTCAATGAGATCATCCGCGCGATCCTTGAGGATCTCCTCGCCGGTCGCACGGAACTTCTCTTCCCATCGGAGGAACACCCTCGCGAGCGCCTGGGAGGCATCAATCAGCGTTCCCTCCACTTCATCGCGAATTTCCCGCCGCAGCGAGGGGTCCTGCAGCATCTCCTCGTGCGCGTCAAAAATCGCCGCAAGCTTCGGTCCCGTCTGGGCTTCTATTCGCTGGGCCGAAATTTTCAGGTCGCCCCGCACGATCCTCACCGCGCGCTCGATGTCACTCAACTCCTCCTCGACCTGATTTCGCCCGATGGCCCGCGGAGGCGAAAGCTTGTCCGGGCGGTCATGATATACAAAGGCCGGTCCGATCACCAGGCCGGGAGAGGTGGATCGTCCGACAATCTTCAAGTTCCGCGATTCACTCATATTGAAGGGACTATCCCTCGTGCCCCGGCGCTTTCCTATGGGGCGAACACCCCATATTTTACACTTCACGGAGCCCGTAAGGTCCCCGCAGAGCGCTCAGACAGGCCCGTCACGGGGATCTGGAAATATACACCCAAAACCATGCCAGACGACAATTCCCAATCCCCCGCCAACCGCGTTGACAAGCTGCCAGGCGAAGCCACATCACCCCCCGGAGTCATCAGCGAGGTCCAGCGCGCCAAATCTCTCCTGAAAACGGGAGCCCTTCAAAATGCCATCCTCAACAGCGCCAACTTCTCCAGCATCGCCACCGATGAGAAGGGCGTGATTCAGATCTTCAATGTCGGCGCGGAACGCATGCTGGGCTACACCGCAGCGGATGTCCTGAACAAAATCACGCCGGCCGAGATCTCCGACCCCAGCGAAGTCGTAGCGCGCGCTGCCGCCTTGAGCCTGGAGTTGGAAACCCAGATCGCACCCGGCTTCGAAGCGTTGGTCTTCAAGGCCTCGCGCGGGATCGAAGACATCTACGAGCTGACCTACATCCGCAAGGACGGCAGCCGCTTCCCAGCTGTGGTCTCTGTCACGGCGCTGCGTGATGCCCAGGACGGAATCATCGGGTATCTGTTGATTGGCACGGACAATACCGCGCGCAAGCAGGTTGAAGCCGAACGCCGCCACCTGCTCGATGTGCAGGAGGAGACGAACCGGCAGCTCATGCAGGCGAACGTCACCCTGCAGGTCAGCGAGGAGAAGTTCGCCGTGACGCTCAACTCCATCGGCGACGCCGTCATCGCCACCGATGGCGAAGCGCGTGTCACGCTCCTGAATCCCCTCGCCGAAAGGCTCACCGGATGGACGCATGCCCGTGCCGCCGGTCGATCAATCGACGAAATTTTTCACATCATCAACAAGGAAACCCGACAGCCCGCGACCATCCCGGTCATGGAAACCCTGGCACAGGGCACCATAAAGGGGCTGGCCAACCATACCGTCCTGATTGCGCAGGACGGCAGCGAGTGCGATGTCGCCGACAGTTGCGCGCCGATTCGCGACCGCGATGGACGGGTGATCGGAGCGGTTCTTGTGTTCCGGGATGTCACCGGGGACTATGCCGCGCAGCAGGCGTTGCGCGACCAGCAGTTCTATACGCGGTCGCTGATCGAGTCCAATATCGACGCGATCATGACCACCGATCCCGCCGGCATCATCACGGACGTGAACAATCAAATGGAGGTCCTCACCGGCCGCTCACGCGAGGAGCTGATCGGAGCCCCCTTTAAAAACTACTTCACCGATCCGGCGCGAGCCTCGGCAAGCATCACCAAGGTGCTTAGCGAAGGCAAGATTACCAACTATGAGCTGACCGCGCGCGCCAAGGACGGAAAGGAAACCGTTGTCTCCTACAACGCCACGAACTTCTATGACCGCGACGGCATCCTGCAGGGCGTCTTCGCGGCGGCGCGCGATGTGACAGAGCGAAAGCGCTGGGACCGGGTCCTCCAGGAAAACACAGTCGAACTTGAAAAGGCCAAGGCGGTCGCCGAAAAGGCGAACCTCGCGAAATCGGATTTCCTCTCCAGCATGAGCCATGAACTGCGCTCGCCCCTCAATGCGATCCTCGGCTTCGCCCAGCTCATAGACTCCGGCACGCCGGTTCCCACAACCACCCAGAAAGCCAGCATCGACCAGATTCTCCACGCGGGGTGGTATCTATTGGAGTTGATCAACGAGATCCTGGACCTCGCCGTCATCGAATCGGGACGGCTTTCGCTCTCGCTGGAGCCCGTCTTACTGACCGAAGTCATGATCGAATGCCGGGCCATGATCGAGCCTCTTGCGGAAAAGCGTGGCATCAGCATGACATTTCCGCAGTTTGAAACTCCCTGCTACATCAAGGCCGACCGCACGCGCCTGAAGCAGGTGCTCGTCAATCTGCTTTCCAACGCCATCAAATACAACCAGCGGGGAGGATCCGTCGTCGTCGAATGCGTGCTGTCCACTCCCGGCCGCGTCCGCCTCCGCGTCAATGATACCGGCGCCGGCCTGCCTCCTGAGAAGCTGGTTCAGCTGTTTCAACCATTCAACCGACTCGGCCAGGAGGCCGGAGGTGAAGAGGGCACGGGAATCGGCTTGGTCGTGAGCAAGCGGCTTGTGGAGCTCATGCAGGGAGTCATTGGTGCGGAAAGCACGGTTGGGATCGGCAGCGTCTTCTGGATAGAGCTCCTTGCCGAGGCGGATCCCGATTCCAACCATGTCAAGGCAGCCCTGGCCACGACTGTCGAATTGCCAATTCCTGCCGGCCGCCGCCCCATCCTACTTCTCTATGTCGAGGACAACCTCGCAAACCTGAAGCTGATCGAACAGTTGATCGCACGCCGCGCAGACATGCGTTTGCTGACTGCGCAGAATGGCAGAGATGGCATCACGCTGGCCCGCGGGTATTTTCCGGACGTCATCCTGATGGATATCAACCTGCCCGGTATCAGCGGAACCGAGACGATGAAAATTCTCCGCATGGATCCTGCCACAGCCCACATCCCCATTGTCGCCCTCAGTGCAAATGCCATGTCAAGCGACATTGAAAAGGGTCTGGAAGCGGGGTTCTTCCGCTATCTCACGAAGCCCATCCGGGTGAATGAATTCCTTCAGTCACTCAACGAGGCAATCGTCTTTGCGGGGAACGGCACGGGCATCGGCTCCTGAATTTCCCCTCAAATCTCCTCACCGGAACGATCACCGGGAGGGGGCGTAAAGAGGGCGGACTTTCAGGAGATTGCTGACATTTTCCGCTCGGCCGGCCTTGGCAGCGATGGATTCTATTCTCCGACTGCCAGAGTCACTGTTGACGTGGCCGCGCAGGGTGGTCTGGCCATTGTAGGTGACGACCTCGACGTTCCTGGCGTTCGCCGAGAGTTCGGGGTCGCTTTGGATCGCTTGCAGGATTCGGGCGGTTTTTTTCCGGTCTCGAAAACTCTCTCCCTGCTTCATCACGGCAACCTCCCCGACGATGCCCTCCTGCTTGTTTTGCCTGGAGTGAAAGCCGTTGTCCGCATCCGCATCCCGGTTCACGTATGTCTCCTGTTGGAAGTTTTGATGGTTCTCATCAAGCCACTTGAAATGAGGTTCGCCGGCGAGTTCAACCAGACTGTCATCAAGCACCAGACCGGTTTTCTCCGGATTGAACCGAAGAGCCCTTGCCTGGATGCTGCTGCGGGGGCTGACCGCAGCATTCGTTACCATGATGACATGGAGAACCCGTCCCGTGGGAAGGTCCACCGTCACGAGTCCGACCCTTCCGAGATATTCGCCCCGCGTATTCGTGATCGGGAACCCGAGCAGGAGGTGAGCCCGGTGAACGTGGCCGAGTTTTACGATCTCCGCATTCTTTTCCACAGTCTGCCCCTTGAGATAAAACCACGGTTCAAACCCGAAGTAGCGGAGGACACCGGCGACTCGCTCGGGTTGCGAGGCCCCCTCGATATCTCTCAGGTTGAACTTGGGAGCCGACTGGAATTTCTCTTTGGAGACATCAAGACGCAGAGTGTCGGGCGCAAAATCCGTAGTGAGAGCACGGGCAGGCACAGCCGTTGTTTTGGAACTAAGTCCCAAAAAGCCGGAAGACCTTGTCACCAGAACCTCCACCAAGCGCGCGTTCTGCAGATCCACCGTGATATCGGTCACTCGTCCGAGCTCCTCATCCTGAAGATTTCGGACCCTCATCCCCTGAAACTCGTGGAATTTCTCCGGCGAACGGTATTTCAGGTCGTGAACCCCCGGTTTGTCCGCTGCCTGCACACTGCAACATGATGCCGCAACAAAGGCGGCGATGAATAGTCGTTTGCATTTCATAATATCTCCTTTTTTTGAAAGCCTCCCCATGGGCTTACATGACCGCCGACCGTGGGGACTTCCACTTTTCTGATGAAATATGGGGTTGCCGCTCCATTCGCGCCATGGGGTGTAACCCCCACCCTCCCTTGCTCCGAATGCTGGCAGGTGTTTGCGTGATTGGCCGCACTTCAACGCACGCATCCGGGCGGATAACTTCCCCGACGACGAGTTGGCGGATGTCGTGGCCCTCCTCCACAGCCACGGGGTGAAGGCGCATCAGAAACCTTTCTGTCACGGGCGCTTGACTGCCGTTTGATTTGTGCCTAGACCGCCTGCATGATCCAGACAAGATTGATTCTGATCATGCTTTTCATGATCGGCTCTGGCGCGGCGGCCCGGGCGCAGATTCCTCTCAGCTTGGTGACGGTAACCAACGAAAGCGGAAGCGGCTATCGTCAGCAACTATGGATTTATCTCGGCATCAACGACACTCAATTCGAAGGGCTGCCGGTCGTGCGTCCCTACCTTTTCGACACCGGGTCCGCCATGTTCAACGCGGCTTACTACACCGGTGCGGGCGCGAACCCGAATACATGGAACTACAGCTCTGTGGCTCTCGGGAACTCCTCGTATTCCTACGGAAGAGGAAGCGGTGGCACGGACTATTTGGACGTGGTGAGAGTCTCCTCGATCCAAGTGTATCAGAGTCAAAACGCCACGACGCCGCTCTACACTTTTTCCGCAAACGCGACCAACCCGGGCTCGGATGGTTATGTTGTCGGGAAAGTGACCAGCACCACGCTGGCACTCAGTGGCAATTATACGTCACTCCAAGACGCTTTGGCTGACAACGCCGCACCTTATGTGAGCGGAGTTTTCGGCACCTTCGGCGCGGCGATGTTCACATACAATGCCACCTCGACTACCGACCACGCGATAGTCGGGAGCGTGCTGGGTCAGTCCACCACCACCGGCTGGACTGTGGCGGCAAACACCCCGTCAACTTCCCAACCGTCCGTTATCCTCGGCTTGGATGACGCGACCAGGGCGCAGTTCACCTCCAACGTAACGTGGAGTTCCGCGGGCGACAACACCAAAGCTCCCTTCCCGAACTCCGGCGCGACGAGCGGAAAGGAGTTCGACACGCTGTTTAATTACTCGGTCCAGAACGGAGGCCAGCCCGTTGATTGGAGCGATTTAACTCTTTTGGATACCGGCACAGCGGATACGAACACCAGCAACGGCACCGCCCACGCCGATCTCCTTTCTAAAAGTCTGTTGAATGGCGGCGATGTGATTGACGGCAGCACGTTCGAGGCGACCGGAAATTCGGTTCATCCGCAAAAAGTGTGCTTAGCCTTATGAAGAGTCAGGATTCTCAAGGAGAGAAACTCGAAGTCACGAAGGCCGTAATGCATGCGCTGCATGGCACCGATTTTGTTGTTGATGCCTTCAAGTTTTCCGTTGGAG
>QYQL01000056.1 GCA_007280915.1 Verrucomicrobiaceae bacterium
ATTCGATATTCCTCCAACAATAGGAAGATCGCAGACTCGGCCTGGGACGTATTGGTCCCCGACGAGATAGTCGATCCGCTTTGCCGAAAACCATAGTGGCTGATCGAGCTTTTCGAGGTGGTTTGAGACCTTTTCAAGTTCAGCAAGAAATGCTCCAGCTTGCGAAGGCTTCATCGCCACTGCGAGATTCGTAGGAAGTTCGATGTGTGCGTTATTCAGCCGAGAAACTACAGGAAGTCGGCCTCCAGAAAGCTCCTGCAACCGGATCTGCATGAATTGATCGATGGCGGGCGTCAATCCATAGGAAATGATGTTTTTGATCCCGATTGTGGATAGTAAATCGCCATCCCGAAGGGAAAAGTTGATCTCCATCTTACCCAGCTTGATTTGCAAACCGGATATCTCCGGACGCTCAATGACATTCAGCTTTTTAAATTCTGATGCAGAGAAGAATGAAGTATGTTTCGTTCCGAGCGGAACATTTTTAACGAGGACACTTGCTTGAAAAAATGGCCCATTAACCAATTGAATCGGTGCAAGTCGTTTGACTTCAGCATTCGACAGACTGACCCCAAGACTTCGTGCAGCACCAGGTGATGCAGATTCTTTGATGGCGGTTGTGGCAACGGGGGTTGCTGCGCTCTTAACAATGGTGGTCGTAGTTAATGGGTCCATATCTATCGACTGAATAAATGTAGAAGTTTTCGTAGCACCTCAAATCGTGGATTGGGAGGGGCTCCGGCGACCATGGTCAGTAGATCTGAATAGGCATTTTCTCGCACCGGATCAGAATTGGAAAGTCCCGCTGCCTGTTCGAGATATCCGGTAAAATATGCTGCGGCGTCCATTACTGCCCAGTGAATGGAAGATTGAAGGTAATCCTTGACGAGAGGGAGCAGCGGCAAGGAATTTAACTCAAAGCATTTATTTGCGTTCTCCCAACTAATTCCCTCCAAAATACATGTGAGTTGTTGTGTGAACCACGCAACTTCTGACCATCTCAACATACTTGCGACGAGCAGAGCAATCTCACCAACTGCGGGAATCTCCGTGATGGTAGGAGCATATGCTCTTGAATATGCTGAGCCTTTCACTTGGTGATTGCTGCTCTCGGACTCTGGTCCACTGTGCGTTTCAGCAAGCGTTGCGAATAACTTCTGAATAAAAAAGCGTTTCAGCTCAACATTCTCACCTGCGGCAGCAAGTATCACATTGAGAGATGACAACAAGGATTCGGTTCTTGCGGCAATATCTGATCCGCCCAAGTTGTTGATTTCACGGATGGCCCTGGCTGCCAAGTAGTAGTCCGGGGCAGAACCTTTAGCTTGAGAGCCCCAACCTCTCTTCGTTTCGTATTCTTTTACCAATGGTGCACGGCAGAGTTTAAGTGCCTTGCCTGCATTTTTTACTTTTACAACTGCCTCTCCGTCTTCCAATTCATGAAGATCACGGCACTCCTCTTTTGTAAGTCCAAGGGTAGTTCCGATGCGTTCCGCTTCCTCTGAATCGGTGATGCGGAGAATGATCTTGGTATTTGTGTTGCGGATAACCGCGTCGGCAAGGCTCGCTGGAGACTGATCGACAACCATAATCCCAAGACCTGCTTCCCGACCTTCCTGAAGGAGTCTGACAATCTGCTTGAGCAGGAATCCACCTGATCCCATCTCGCGGTCGGACTGTTGCTTCTCTAAAGCTTTCTCCAAGAGATTATGGGCCTCCTCGATGACAATGATGAGATCTCGTTTCTGTTGCCTCCTGTCCTTGGCTCTCTGTTGCCATGAGCGCATTCGCTCAAGCAGTAGCGAAAGGACGAACGAAGGCATTTTTGCTTCGCTCGGGGGCAAAGCATCCATTTCAAGGATGATGTCGTTGCCCCCAAACATTTCGTCAAGCGAACTGTTCCCGCCCCATCCGAAAATATCTTGATACAGTTCGTCGATGAAGAGCTTGGTTCTTCCCAGGAGCGCCCCCTTGTAATTGGAATTCAGCTCTGGTCCATACCTGAGGGCATCGGCGACGGCGATAGCCTCCATGTGAAGATCAGCCATTCCTGGATAGGTAGGAGTTCCAGTGCCACGGAAAAGACCGGTTTCAATGTCCCATTCGTATCGGGTGTAACAGCTCTGGATTGCCTCGCGAAGTTTGGGACCGATCAATGCCTCAACCGGAAGCAGGTCCGCAAGAGCATCCGAAAAGATCGAAATGTGTCGTTTCAAGCTCGTTCCATGTTCAAAATAGAACGGGTTGATGCGAAGCGCGTTTGGTCCGCTTACTCCAAGGGCAAGTATCTGGGGTGGAGTATTTTCTCGCTGCAAGAGTCTACGATATGTCTTTTTTGCTGACTCGATGACAATCACCTGAAAGCGATCTCGCGGAAGGGCATTGAGCAAAGTTACGGATCTCTGTGTTTTTCCGCTGCCTGTTGTGCCAGCGATAAGCAGGTGGCTGGTCAAGTCACAGGCGGGAATCCGGAACTCGGCATTGCAATCAGTCTGAGAGGGCCCAATGATGCCCCTCGAATTGAAACCGCTTTTCAGGTGTGCAAGTTCGCCCAGAGTGACTGTATCCTTGCTATCGGCTTGCATTTCCTTGGATTGGTCCTGGGATTGTTTGGGTTTGGAGGGGTTGGGCTTGCCGTAGAAGACATTTCTCTTGGTCTTCAGGCCAGGAAGGTCCGCCTCTGGAACGGGAAGGAAAAGTGCGGCAATGTGGCGACTCTGGATGGTTATCGAGGGGTAGCTCTGCTCAATTGTACAGGCCTTGGTCAGGTGATCAGCAAACCCTGGTCCCCGATAGATGGCTGTTTGGAACGGTCTGGCGTGAGTGCGTGCGCCCGCCAGGGTTCCGGCGATAGTTCGAGCGATCCTCAATGAAAGCTCTGTTTTGGGGCTGAAAATCTCAGCCCCGAGAAAAAATGCGCCAGTGCCAGTGGCCTTCTTGAGAGACCGGATGCCCTCCTGAAGTTTCTGATCAATAAGCTCCAGCATTGCGTCGCTGGAA
The DNA here is from genome assembly GCA_007280915.1 of Verrucomicrobiaceae bacterium. GTDB lineage: Bacteria > Verrucomicrobiota > Verrucomicrobiia > Chthoniobacterales > Terrimicrobiaceae > QYQL01. Next base: position 3,001 of record QYQL01000056.1, read on the forward strand.
GTGATGTTTCTTGAGGTTCCCTTCTGATGAGTCTCGGTTATACCAAAGATGTCAGTCGCATTCGAAGACCGCTGTCCAGATCTGGCAGCATCGCCAAAACCATCGGTTAATCTGCTGAGATCATGAGCAATGGGTAATTTCGCATACTTGCCCTGCACTGCACGATACCAGGAATGAAATTTCTTCATGACTCCAGTTTCAAGTTGATCCTGGATTTGAAGCGGCTCGTTATCTTCGCCGATGGGGGAGCGCGATTGCAGAACCTTATCGGCATTGGCCCCAAAGATTCCTTGAAAAAGCTTGGGCAACAACCCTCGTGCTTCGGCCTGGCCTACGGAGAGGCCAGTGCCAATCTGGGTTCCTTCATTCTTGGCGGTTGCATCGGAGACCGATTGTCCATGCTGAATCTTGAGGAATGGGGAAAGCGCTGTTCGCAGGTCGGTCATGCGCTCGAGTTGGGCATTCGCCGCATCCGGTTCAGCTCGTCCAACGGTAAAAACCACTGAAAAGGTGTCCTCCTCGGCGAATGGCTCAACAATATCGTTTAGGGATGCATCTGGAGTTGCGTTCTCGTTGGGCTCGGGAAAATCTCGGTTGTCTTCCAAGATTGAAGGAGAAGGCTGGCCGGAAGTAACAACCACTTCACTTTTTGCGTGCTGGAAAATCCCCTCAAGGAGATCCATTGTCTTCTCCTCAGTATACGCCTCGGCTTTGCTCTCGGGGAACGAGCGCTTGGTAAATTGGCCGAGCATGGATCGGAAAACTGAGCGAAGCTCGACAGTCCTTCCGGAATGTCCTTGAGGTTGACCATCCCCTTTCAGAACAAGGTGGTAGAAAAATCCGGTATCGCCTCTCTTGCTGATAATCCAAAGCAATTCCTGACCGGGCTCCAGCATTGAGAGGAGGTTCTCCCACTCAGCAGGTTTTGGAAACTTGCCTCGGTAACCCATCCTCTCTATGGATGCTGCCTGCAGATCGGCACAGCCCGGCAAGAGCAGTGCATATTCTGCGGAGGGAGAATCGAAAAGCGACTCTCCACCTGTCAGTCCAAGTTCAAAGCTTGCGATCTGGGAAAGGATTTCCAACTCGGGAGGGGGCACATCCGCTATCTTCTCCTCCATGGGAGGGGAACTAGCGGGTGGCATATTCGATTCGGAAGGTGAAGCGTCAGCGCTCATAGCGGGAAGGGGTTTCGATTCTGACCAAAGCCTTGACTCTCCACTGCGGACTCCGCGTTCTTACGAGTCCCGGTTGAACAACGGCAATGACTATTGATTTCGGCCAGGCTTGAGCCCCGTCGCTTGATGTCATGGTATCAGCATCATAGCGTCCCTGGAGACGGGGTAACACCACCGAGAAGTCCGAAAAAGGGTGATGTTGGGCAAGCAGCTTGAACAATTCTTCAGGTCGATGCTTTGAGCCCGATAAGTCAAGAAATCCCTGAACCGCTGATGGTTGCAGGAAGAAATCCGGCACGATCTGGCCACTAGCTTCAAAAAATGACAGGAAATCCGTTGCAAGCGGATTTTCGGCTGTCTCGCGTTCGATATTGTTGAGAAGTAGACGGTCAGCGCTACAGGCGATGACCACTTCCTTCTTGAGGATGTCACCTCGCCACTCCACCCCCATCACACGTGAATGCAAAACGAAATCGCACAATGAACGGTTGACCTTGTCAGTGTCGTTTGGCCATGTCATCCGGTTGCTGTCATACGGGACACCAACGGATGATTTTATGGCGTTTGCGGGTGGAGTTGGTTTATCGAACTTTCCGATCAGTTCGTTCAGGCGATCCAAATCATCCTGAGTGAAACTGGGACTGTTAATGGCATTCATAATGATTGAGCGTTCTGTGAGAAATGATTTGAAAAAAGTGTAATTGGTCCAGTGTTTGTAGTGGCTATAGTCATGGTCGTGCAGCCATTTTCGAGCGATTTTGTATGCAGCCGAGGGCATGAGTAGCCAGACGAGGAAGCCGACAACCAAGAGCCCGGCAATGCTGAATATCCAGTTGATTTGCATGGCATTTTCCTCATTGCTCAAAAACCAACTGCACGAGACCGCCGAGAACATCAGTGCTCGGCGCAAGGTAAGGCTCCTCCGCTTCAATATTGAATCCGGATGCCATGTCCAAAAAAAGTTTCAAGTCTGTCGTCGAGGCAATCCCGGTTTGACGAAGGTTTTTGTAAAGCATAGGGGAATTAATCGGCACGGTCTTTAATTTGAGACGAGCAAGTCGATTCTTTATCAGATCCCTTAGAAATAGATTGTTGCCACCTCCTCCCGTCAGAATAATTGGAAAGCCTTTCCCTTCACTTTGATTTTTCGCCTGCGTCAGAATATCTTTGATGTGTTTCGCATAAATATCATGCGTAGCGGTCTTAAGTGGATGATAAAAGGGATGTCCCTCGTTCGAATCAGGATTTCCACAGATTTGCAGTTTTTGTCTCTCTGCTTTGCCCTCGTATTCCTCGCTTGATAAATCCGGATTCAACTTACGCTCCTCATAGATGAGCTTTTCGTTAAGCCTTGTGCTTCCTGCATCGTCGAAACTTTGGGAAACAACCTCACCCCCTGCGAAGGTGCCATATACGTCGAGTGTGTAGCCGCCGGCATCGAAAACCAAAAAATCGGAGAGAGCCGGGTCACATTCCAAGCGCGAAAATACGTCATGCCAGTCCAGCAGGGAAGGCACATCGCAGTATGAGAGGCCGCTTTCCTCAGGTGCAATCGGACGTTGACCAGTGACAAACAGAAATGCCCGAGTGAGAGCCGAACGCTTCGTGTAGGAGTCGTGTGCCTGGCGAATTCGCTCCATGGCTTCGCCAGTTTCCCGATTCTTTTGTTCCTTGGTGGTTACTTCATCCACTGCCGCGCTTGCGGCGGTTGCCAGGGAATTCAGCGGCTTGGCGAACTCTGCCCGCAAGCATCGCGACTCTGGTTGAAGGCACACCCTGCCGAGAATCGCCCCGCCAAGGTCATTGTTAACCATCTCTGCGATATGGTGGAAGTCCCGGTGTTTGGTATTTGGAAATGCCCAATGCACTTCCGCAAGAAGCCTGTTTTCCTTTTCATAAAAAT
>QYQL01000181.1 GCA_007280915.1 Verrucomicrobiaceae bacterium
ACTGTATAGCTTTCCATTACCAAAGCACGTTGCTCGCCCTGGACGAGGTTTGCGAGAAAGGCTACCGCAGGCCGGGCCTCATGATTTACACGAACGATTATCTCCAGAACTGGCACTGGCGCGAGGGGGCCTATCATTTTTTCCAACATCAGAACCGGCTCGCCGAAATCCCGCCGCTCGTTCTCCCGGATTGGTCGGGCAAAGCCGTGGCACACTGGTTGAAAACATACCGCCCGGACGTTTTGCTGGCGCCCTTTTCCCATACTCCGGCGCTTCTGAAAAGAATCGCCGTTTCGGTGCCGGGCGATCTGGCGTTTGTCGCGCTGCAGTTGCTGGAGCCGGAAAAATCCGGCATTGCCGGAATCGACGAGCGGGTGGATGTGCAACTGGGAGCATTGGTGGATCTGGTCATCGACCAGATCCACCGGAATGTTTATGGTCGGCAGGAAGATCCCCCCCGGATCTTTATTTCGGGAAAATGGGTGGACGGAGCGACGCTCCCCGCGCGACGGTGATTACTGGGTTGGGGATTTCCACAAATCTACCCCTCCCCGCCGGGCTCCGCCGCAATGCGGAACCGGGCCATCGCAAGGTAGGAGATGACGAGTCCGACGCTCGGAACAACGGCGAAGAGAATCCTCATAAAGAAAATCGGCCGCGTCATCGCCTCATGGGGCATCTCGGCATCGAACCCGCAGACGACAAGGATGTAGCCGGTGAGCAAAAGGGCCGCGGACGCGCCGATCTTCACCGCGATGCCGTAGAGGGCAGACATTGTGCCTTGGCAACTCTGGCCGGTTGTCCGCTCGTAGTAGTCGCTGATATCCCCCAGATACGCCGGCATCAGCAGCCAGAACCCCACCAGGCAAAGCGAAATGCCCAGGTCGCTGATCATGCTCAGATAAGGGTTGAGCGGAGTGATCAGCCACCACATGGAAAGGCTGGATATCACTCCGACAAAAATCAGGATGTTGAATATCCGGTCCTTTCCGAAGCGCTTGGCCGCGGCACCGATCAGCGGGCACGCAAGAACTGCCGCGATCAGGGTGACAGTCGCCTTGATCGCCCCCACCAGCGAGGCCGTCTTGAGATCTCCCCCGCAGGCATGGAAAGCGACGAGGTAAAAACCAAGATGCCCGACGAGCGTGAATCCCACCAGGGTGCTCATCAGTGCCACCATGATGCAACGCATCGGACCGAGGGTGAGGATTTTTCGGTAGCTTCCCTTGGCAATGGGAGAGGAACCCTCATGTCCGGAGCGGAGATGAAGCCCGTTCCGGAGAGTTGTGACGGCCACGATGACTCCACAAAAGGTGACGGCGAGCCCGAACCCAAGCCCGACCCACCGCATGCCGATGACCGGCGAGGAAAACCAGTCTCTCTGGCAGAACCAGTAGAGCCAGTTGATAACGATCAGGCTGAGGTTGGCAAAGGCGGTGCGCGCGGTCATCACGCCGATCCGATCCGGTCCCGCTTCGCTGGCCTCGATCGTGAGTGCCGCATAGGGGATCGCGAAGAACGAGTAAAACGTATAAAAGAGGAACGCGGTGACGATGAGCCAGATTCCCAGACCTTCCTTGGACAGCCCGGAAGGCGACCACCACATCGCCACGAAAAACAGGAGACTCCCCAGCAGGCCGAAGGCGATGTAGGGCAGGCGGCGTCCGAACCGGCTCTTCGTCCTGTCGCTCGCTGTCCCGATCAGGGGGTCGATAAAAAGTTCCCAGATCCGGGGAAAGGCCATCGCAAATCCAACGATCACCGGGCTGACTCCCAGCCCGACATTGAAAATCGGATTGGCAAGGGTGAGCGGAGTGTTCTGAAAGGAATTTTCCACCGCGCCACCCGCACCCAGACCGAGGTGTTTCCAAAAACTTCCGGCAGGCTTTTTCTCGTGGTTCTGGGCTTTTGTATCCGGGGGTGTCATATCGGGCTAGGGTGTAGCCACGCCGCTCTGTCGGCGTGTTGTCTCTATACGCCTCGACAGAGCGAGGCGACTACAACGATTTCTTTGTATGCTGTGAGTCTGGTTAAAATGTTCTATTTGGATGTCCCGATATTTTCGCACCAGGGGCCGACGATCAAAGCAGGCAACCCGCCTTGGCCGGGGGCCGGAGAAATCGAATTCCCCGAAACATCAACATCCTTGGATCCGTAAACAAGGATCCCAGCCGGCGTCGCGCGCGGATCCGCCGGCTTTTCCAGATTGTGTTCCTTGGAGTCGAACATCTTGTCGAGGCCGGTGCTTTCGATGGCACCGGATTTGTTGAACGGGTTCTCGATCGTGTTGCCGGCGATCCGTCCGTTGGACACGTTGCCGAGCACAATACCGTAGCCTCCGCTGTCCTTGATGACGTTGTTCGTGATCGAGACATCCCCAATCACCGGATACGGATCGAACTGCGGAGGGAACTGCCTGCGCGCCATCCATGTTCCGGTCTGGATGGCTCCGACCCCGGGAAACGCGAACCGCTGGTTCAGGATCTTCCATCCGCAGTGCGTGATTTTGTTCCCGCGGATGGTCACGCCCTTGCAGATCGGCCCTTCCAGAAAGAAAAGCTCGGGATGAACCAAAATAGCGCTCGCACCGGTGCTCTCGAAGCGGTTGTTCTCGATGAGGACATTGTCGGCCTTCACAAGCACTCCACGCATGTGGCCCCGGCGAAGCGTGTTGTTTCGGATGACTGCTCCGCTCCCGCACTGCTCGTTTGAGGAGATCAGAACAAGCTTTCCGGGCGGCAGGGAGATGTCGCGGTCCAGTTCCACCTTCAGCGTCGCCTGCGTGTTCGGCAAGGACCGCATGTTGAGCCGCTGTTTGATGAAAGCCTGATGAACTTCCGCAACCGGCTTCGACAGCGATGAGGCGGGAAGGGCTTCCACAGATTTGACAACCGCTTCCGCAAGAAGATTTCCGTGCGGCATTTCGTGAAACGACACTCCGGCTCCTGCAGAAAAATCCTGCCCGAATGGCGCAACAACATAAACGGTGCGCGGCGACGGGGATTCCAAGACAATGCTGAAAAACCCATGGATGGCGATCGTGTCGTCCACCATGTCCGAGAACTCGCATCCCTCGATCAACGGACCCGTGCGAACCTGATAGGAATGGAATCCGTCCGCGCAGCCGGAGAGGAGCCGCGTGGTGCCGGGCTTCCTCATGATCCGGCACCGGCTGTAGTGGTTACCCCCCTCCCCTTCGACCTCCCAGATGGCAAAGCCGGGAGCCGCAAACACCGTCACGTCGTCGAGATGAACCCGGCTACCCCGGCGGACTTCGATCGCGCTGTTCTGCCGGTTATAAAGGGAAATCCGGTCGCCGACCCGCGCGCCGTCAGGACGGCCGAACGAATCGAACAAAAAGCCGTTGGATGACCGCGAGAGTTTGTAAATTCGCTCTCCGATCGGCACGACATCCGCAAACCCATCGTGCAGCAGGGACCTCGGCTCGGCGGTCACCGGATCATATACTCCGAATTGAATGCGGCTCTCCTTCGGGAGGCTTTCCATCGCGGGATAGCCCTCGTCCAGCACAACGGTGATGCATTTCCCGACCGGGTCGATTTCCGTGATCTTCCCCTGACTGAAGGGCAGCGGATCGAAGTCCACCGTGAGGCCGGTGAGCGTCACATCCGTGCAGTCATTCAGCTTGAACGATTGCCCGGTCTTCAGGATGACCGTCACGCCGTCCGCCACGATCCGGCTCTTTCGCAAACCGTCCACAGAAACCGCACGAGCTTTTGTGTCGCAGATGCGATAAATGCCGGGAGGGATCACGCTGCGCGTGTTTTCTTTTCCGGCCGCCCCGGCGAGCAGATCCAACATAACCTGGGGATCGCGAAGCTCGTTGCTCCCGCGCGGCTGGCATCCGACCAGAAGGCAGGCCGCAACCACGCACAACAGAAAGACAGAGAACGTCTTCATCTTAAACACTGCAGAAGGCTTAGCCACAGATTAACAGGATTTGCACAGATTGACGAACATGCGATGCAAGCAGCACGCAAAAATTGTTCGCCTGTGGGGTAATGCCAAACGCACGGTCTGACAGGTAAAATGTCACGGCTCGCCGGGACGTCACGCCCTACCCGGACCTCTGGTAGGGGCGGGCCTCCGGACCGACCGCAGGCGTCCGTTTGTTCCACCGAGCCAGGTGCCAAAATGGTATGAGGTAGCGCATTTTTCATAACTATTTTTATGTCAGATTCGAATCTGTGAAAATCTGCGTGCATCTGCGGCTATCTGCTTCATCAAACCTTTTCCCAGATCCGTCCGGAATGTGGAGGCATCTCGGGGAACACCACCACGGCACCATTTCCGTGAAGCTCCTCCCCGCTCCAGCGTTCGCGCAGTGTCCAACTTCTGGAGAGGCCGAGTTTCTTTGCGGAAATTTCCGGCCGGAGCACGGAATCGCCAAAATGAAAGATCGCGCAAAGAGACGGTCTGCCGCGCGCGACGAGCACCGCCGCATCGGGCATCCCAAACCAGTCGAGCACGGAGACTTTTCTTCCGTGCGCTGGAAAACATTTCATCAGCATGTCGCGGCGGTCCGCAGGCAACCCGCTCCAGACCTCGGAAAGAAATGCCATGCCGCCCGTCATCCAGACCAACCGCGTCCAAAGCCCGGCTTCCTCGGGCGTGAGCCCGGGAGCGGTCGTGATATAGCCGGGGTTCTTGATGGCAGTTTCCTTTTCCAGCCTTTCAAAAAACGCCCGCTCATAAGATGGGGATGAATCGCGCACGACGAGGCAGTCCGGGTCGTTCTGCCACCACCTGCCATGCATCCACTGGCTCCAGAGCGACGGGATCGCCGCGGCACGGATCGAGCAATTGCCGACCGGCCAATCCGGCCAGCCGGGATCGAACAGCCATCGCCCGCCGACATCACAGGCCACCCTCATCCCGTCCACAAGCCCCACGCTCGCAAGCAGCGGTGCCCCGCAGCCGAGGATGAACTTGCCGGGACCGGCCTCGCAGTTGATCGCCTCAAGCCCCCGCCGGTAGGCCTCGATCGAGGTCGCCGCAGGATCATGCCGGATGCCTTCCCGCGCTCCATAGTGAAGAAAATCGATCTTCACGTAGTCGAAGTTCCATTCGCGGAAAACGCGGCGGAACGTCTCCCGGAGCCAGGCAATCGCCTGCGGATGCGTGCAATCGAGAGAAAATACATCCGGGTTGTCGGTCGGCGCAGGCGAGGTCTCGCCTGTCTCGGGATCGCGCTGCTGGACGAGCCAGTCGGCGTGTTCCTGGAAAAACCGGCTTTCCCTCGCCACGGCAAGCGGCGCAAGCCACAGGCCCGCACGGAACCCCATCTCATGGATCCTCCTCGCCGCCTCCGCCATGCCGGATGGAAATTTATCCGGATGGGCCTCCCAGTCTCCCCATGCCTCGGGAAGATTGGCAGTCGCCGCACGGTTCCATCCATCATCAATCTGGACCGTTCGTAAAAACGCGGCGGCCGGCGAAGCAGCGAGCTCTGTCGCACAGGAAACGACATCGTCAAAAGTTTCCTTGCCGTAATAATGATACCAGCTGCACCATCCGCTCTCGGCTGATTTCTTCTTCCGCTTCCCCATCGTCCCGGCCACCGAGTCAGCATATTGCTCAAGCAGCGCGGAGAGCTCTGGGCCGGTCTGCAGCCAAAACTGGGACGCTTCAAGAGTGCCTCCCGGAGCCAGTTCAATCCCTTCCCGGAAAATGGTGGCCGTCACCCGCCATTCCCCACCGGCAAAATGCACCGCTTCCAATCGTGTGTTCGATGTGGAATGATCAAGGAACCCTGCCACCACGGCCCGACTTCCCCCGCCGTTCGTCCAGCCCATCACCCCGGACGACCGGCATTTTTCCCCGGCCTCCCGCAGCCCGGTTTCGCCATTCATCGCCCA
>QYQL01000177.1 GCA_007280915.1 Verrucomicrobiaceae bacterium
CAGACTGGCACGCTGAAATATGCCGGATCAGGAGCTACCCTGACCCGTGCGATTACGATGAACGGCAGCACCGGGAGCGGAAAACTCGATCAATCGGGAGCCGGCTTGCTGAAGTTCACCAGCGATCTGGCCTTCACCACAAGTTCTGCAAACGCCAAAAGTTTGACTCTCGAAGGATCCAGTTCGGGGACGGGCGAATTCGCCGGAGTCATCGGCAATAACCCAGGCGGTGGCCTCACCAGCTTGATAAAAGATGGCACAGGAACATGGACGGTATCCAACAACAACACTTTCACCGGTGCGACCGCGATCAACTCAGGTATCCTGCAAATCGGCAACGGCGGAGCGACAGGCTCGCTCAATACAGCAAGCGCGATCACCAACAACGCCACGCTGGCCTTCAACCGCAGCAACGTGGTCACACAGGGGCTTGACTTTGCCAGCGGGATTAGCGGCACAGGAAAAGTTGTCCAGAACGGAAGCAGCAATCTAATCCTCGCCAACGGGAACACCTATTCCGGCAACACCACGGTCAACGGCGGCGGCACCGGCTCAATAACGATCGGCGACGATTCCGCCTTGGGCGCGGCTCCCGTTCCAGACACGGCTGCCCATTTGGTCCTCAATGATGGTGGCCTTGTGACGACCGGCACAGTGATTCTTTCCTCCACCCGCGGGATACTCCTCAGCGGCACGGGGGGCGAGATCAACGTCGCTGGCGTCTCGACAACCTACGGAGGCATCATTGCAGGCACGGGCCTGCGGAAATCCGGCACGGGCATCCTGCTGCTCACCGGGGCGAATAGCTATACCGGAGCAACCCAAGTGACTGCGGGAACACTCGTGATCAATGGCGACCAGTCTACTGCCACCGGTGCAGTGACTATTGATCTTGGTGCCACCCTCAGCGGTAACGGAACAGTCGGCGGTGCGACGACCATCTCGGGGACGCACAATCCGGGGAACAGCCCGGGCCTGCAGACGTTTGTCAGCAACCTCACCTACGATTCGACCGCTGTGTTCAAGTTCGAACTGACCGGCAACACGAACGCTCCCTTAGATAAAGGCACATACTACGACGCGGTGAATGTGGGCGGGGACCTGACCATCACATCCGGGGCCAAAATGGACCTCGTTCTGAATGGACCCGGAAGCACCACCAACTACGCCGACACATTCTGGACCACCAACCGTTCGTGGTCCATCTTCGGAGTCTCTGGGAGCATCACAGGAGGATCATTATTCACTCTGAACTCGATCAGTCTGGACAGCCTGAACCAGGCCTACAATGCCTACGGCTCCTTCGAAGTGGCCCCAGGCACCAACAACCTGAACTGGGTGGCCGTCCCCGAGCCAGCCGCATGGATCCTCGCCGCCTTCGGTCTCACGACTGCGGTAGTATTCCGCCGCCGCCGCCGGGATTGATTCTCCCTTGGGAGTTAACACAGGGTGGCACCCGGAAGCGGATGTCGCCCTGTTTGTTTATAAGCAAATGAATTCCACCGCAAAGAGCTCAAGGAACTCAAAGAAAGGCGGATACTTATTGAAACGGGTAGAAATGTGATTCACCCGGCGAGTGAGGCAAGATTCGGAGTGGTGCATTTGCAAATTTCTTTTTTTGTGGCCTTTGTGTTCTTTGTGGTGAAATGAACTGCTTTTCCTTTGCGGCTTCGCGCCTTCGCGGGCGATCTCAGTTTTCTGGCTAAAAAGCAACCGGGACCTGGCAGACAAAATTCTCGCAGAGATAGAGCAGCGTAAGCGGGCTTTATAGCACAGGTCGGTAGAACCGCTGGATATTTTGCGTAACCGTCAGAACGCGGAGTTCTGACACTTCCAACACTTACGCCGCAGCGGCGTATTGTTTCTGGGAACCGACGCGAGCCTTGGCCCAGTTCTCGGGGGTGAGTTCGTGGACCTTGTGATTGGTATATCGCGGGAGGCGGGTGAGCACGTCGTGGAGGTAAGCCAGGGGATCGATGCCCCGGCGGCGGCAGCTCTCCACGATGGTGTAGAGGATGGCGGTTTTCTTTCCGGCTTCGGCGGCCCCGATGAAGAGGAAGTTCTTTTTTCCGATGGCGGTTGGCCGGATCGAACAATTGCCGACCGGCCAGTCAGGCCAGCCGGGATCGAACAGCCAGCGCCCTCCGACATCGCAGGCCACCCGCATGCCATCTACAAGCCCGATGCTCGCGAGCAGCGGCGCTCCACAGCCGAGAATGAATTTTCCGGGACCCGCCTCGCGGTTGATCGCCGCAAGCCCACGCCGGAAAGCCTCGATCGAGGTCGCCGCAGGATCATGCCGAATACCCGGCTGCGCTCCATAATGAAGAAAATCGATTTTGACGTAGTCAAATTTCCATTTGCGGAACACGCGCCGAAATGTCTCCCGGAGCCAGGCGATGGCCTGCGGATGTGTGCAGTCGAGGGAAAAGACATCCGGGTTGTCGGTCGGTGCGGGCGAGGTCTCACCTGTTTCCAGATTGCGCTGCTGCACGAGCCAATCGGGGTGTTCCCGGAAAAGCCGGCTCTCCCTCGCCACAGCGAGCGGCGCAAGCCACAGGCCCGCGCGGAAACCCAAGCCGTGGATCCGCCGGGCGGCCTCCGCCATGCCGGATGGAAATTTATCGGGATGAGCCTCCCAGTCTCCCCATGCCTCGGGAAGATTTGCCGTCTCCGCGCGGTTCCAGCCGTCATCGATCTGGACGGTGCGTAAAAACGCGGCGGCCGGCGAAGCCGCGAGCTCTCCCGCGCAGGAGACGACATCGTTGAATGTTTCCTTGCCGTAAAAGTGATACCAGCTGCACCAGCCGCTCTCGGCTGATTTCTTCTTCCGCTTCCCCATCGTAGCTGTCACCGCTTCGGCATATTGCTCAAGCAAGGAGGAAAGGCTCTGGCCGGTCTGCAGCCAGAACGGAGAGACCTCAAGCGTGTCTCCCGGAGCCAACTCAATCCCTTCGCGGAAAATGGTGGCCGTCACCCGCCAGATGCCCGCCACAGAACACACGGCTTCCACCCGCGTGTTCGATGTGGAATGATCAAGAAATCCAGCAACAACGGCCACGCTTCCCCCGCCGTTCGTCCAGCCCATCACGCCGGATGATCGGCATTTTTCCCCGGCCTCCCGCAGCCCGGTTTCGCCATTCATCGCCCACGACTGGAAAAATACCTTGTCGAGTTTTCTGTCCGTCACCATGCGGAACGACAAGCGGATCTCGCTGACCGGCAGGCTTTCCGCCCCCGGATTCGTGACCGAAATCTCGCAGCGCAGCCCACCCGAAGTCTTCCGCCACTCGCATCCCGCCATCAAATCGCTTGGACGTCCTCCAGCCACCGCCACCTCGACTCCCTCGTAAAACCACTGAATCCCAAGCCCAGGCACCTGGATCGCAGAATTCGTCAGCAGGTCCGGCGCAGGCTCATCGTTCAACAACATAGCTGATCAAGTTTGCTTTGGTAAATCCCGGCAATCAATAATTAAATACCATATGCGGCACGTTATCTCGGATTCCTTTGGCTTTTGTGGCGAGATCCACTGGAGGAACCAGCGAATTTTGGCCTTTTATCCGCAACCAGGACAAGGCAGGCTTTGGGTTCTATGGCTCGCCCGGCAAAGCGCACCCCGGAGGTGCTGGAAATCATTCTGGAGCGGATCCGCAAGGGCGAATATGCGCGAAAGCCGCTGCCCTCCACGCGGGAGCTCGCCGCCGAATTGGGCGTCAGCAAATTCACGATCCACCGGGCCTATTGCGCGGCGGAGAAAAAAGGCCTCCTGCAGCTGGAGGGACGCAAGCGGATAGTCGCAGGCAAGGCCCAAATCCGTCCGCTTGAAGTGGCTTGCGTTGTGCCGGCCGCCGCAGCTCCGACGAGCTTCCTCTGGTTTTCCTCGCTCGATACCGTGGTCACAGGGCGCGGGGGCCGCGCCACACTTGTAGACTACGACGGAGTGAGCGACTCGCGTCTCATCAGGGCCCTGCGGGGCAATTACGACGCGATTTTCTTCAACCCGCCACATGTGGGCATCCCGCCGCTTTTGGAACGACTGCTGCGCAAGTCCCGCGAACGGATCGTGACGCTTTATCAGGATCTCCCGGAACTCGACATCTGGGGCATCGACAACATGCCGGTCGGCGCTGTGGACCTGCTCATCTTCCACCTCGCATCGAAAGGAATCCGAGAGATCCACCTTGTCGGTTCCCAGCCCCTTCTGGGCCGCCAACAGCAGCTCGCGGAGCGATGGGCGGAGCGCCTCTCCAGCGTGGGCGCATCGGGCGAGAAGTTTTTTCCAAAGACCGCGGAAGCAAATTTCCTCGATGCCTCCATCGCGCAAACCCGCAAGCTGCTTTCCAGGTTCAAGAAACCGGCGTCGATCATTTTCTCGGATCTCCCGGCCGCTCTCGGCGGATACCGGGTGCTCTGGGAATCCGGATTGTGCCCGGGTCGCGATGTCCTCGTGACCGCCCTCTCCTGCGAACCGGAAGCCGCCTGCCTGACCCCGAGCCTCACTTCCATCACCGCCCCCCCGAGAACCAGCGTCATCGAGAACGCCCTGGATCAGATTCTTGCAAAAAAAGGCCCCGAGCGACGGAATTGGGCGGAAAGCGTCCTCGCAAACGTCCGCCTCTTCGAAGGCGAATCCTCCAGCGCAACCGCCACGCTTCCTCCTATGAAATGAGGAATGCAAAACCGAGAAAAATTCCGTCGCTTCACCACCAGGGCACAACGGTTACGAACAAAGGCATTTGCCAACGCATCTTTTTCTCACCCGCCCGGTGAACCACATCGCCAAGAAGACTTCCTCCACTCCGCACTGTTGTCTTTGTGGTGCGGGCTTCTATGTGTCCGTTGCTCCTGATGCTGGCGGGCTCGGCTCGGCGGTCTGGATGGGTATCTGCTTTGTGGAAGGCGTGGCTTTTTCCGTGCTTTTTCCAGCGGCATCAGGCGGCAGACCCATCACGGCGAGTTGTTTCCGCCAGATGGACTGCAGGAGTATGATACGCTCTTGGCGGCTGAGCTGCTGATCGTCCCGAATGCTTCGCTCCTCGTCCTCCAAGACGGCAAGGCTCTTGTGGCGGTCTTCCCGGCCGGCCGGGGTGGCGGTATCGGGTTGAGGAATGGTCTTTTTCTGGCTCGCAGGCTCCAGTTTTGCAGTCTGTTTCACCGTGGCTTGAGAGTTTTTTTTCTGCGCGGGAACGGAGGCCTGAGCGACAGCGACCGGGCGGGCTTCGATTTTTCCGGTTCTTGTCGCCAGCAGAAGGTTGGCCTGCTTCGGCTGGACGTGGTATCCGGCTCCGAAGGTGATCGGCCCGCCGTTTGCTCCGGTGTAATAGGCCGCATCGAAATCGAGCTGCTTGTGGCTGGAAAAAAGCGGCAGCGGCGGCGTGTAGGCACCAAAAACCTGGACCTTCCAGTTCCCGTTGTTCAAGTGCCGGAACGGGATGCCGGAGTCGTCCTCGACCACGAGCGTGGAGGTGTTCAGAAGGAAATCCCGCGTCTGCGAGAACGAATCGCTGTGGAGAAGGTAGGACGCCGCCTTCAGGTAGGCGGGGCCGGAGCCAAGATCCCCAAGCCAGGAAAGAAATCTCTGGCATCCGCTCCCGTTGGCGAGATCGGCCTGGAAATAGTAGAGCGTCTGGGATCCGTGCCCGGGCCGGCGGTAGGTGATCTTCACGCCGGGTGATCCGAACGGGCTCACCATCTCGACGGATTCAATCCGGTTTCCTGTCAGCGCCAGCTCGGTGTAGAGCACCGGCAGCACCCCGTGAAAGCTTCCCTGGTGAAGTTGCCCTTTCATTTCCTTGGTGATGAAGTAGCCGCAATAAAGGGAAGTCCCGAGGGCCTGGCGCAACACGTCAAGCGAGTTGGCAAATGAACTGTGCTTGAGGGATTCAGGCGGCGGGACCTCGCCGACCGGCTCGAGCCCGCCCAGCACCATCACGCGCGCATCCGGGAAAAAGGCGAACGCGTTGAGAAAATCCGGGCCACCGAAAAGGTATCGCACCACATCGCGGGAGGACGCCTCTTTTTTCAGGTGCTCCTCCCCCCACTTCTGCATCGCGTCATAACGGGCCTTTTTGCAGTGGGCCCATTTTTCATTCAGCTCCTTCTGGTGGAGCTTGTAGGAGGGCGATTCCTGAAGTGGCGCGAGAACGCTGCTGCCCGGCAGGGGAATCCCCGCTAAAAAATCACCCTGCTCGTCCGGCGTCGAGGGAGAAGGGTCGGCCGCCCATGTCCCCTGAAAAAAAATCAAACCAAACAGAGCCGCTGCCGGAATGGCCTTTTTCATGGCCGGATTGTATTTTTCGAATAGCTTTTGAAAAGCTAGAAATATTGCCAATGGGCGCATTTTTCCGGCGATATGCAGAGGCAATGTGGCATCGGCGTCCCGCCGATGGAGAAAACCAACATGGCCAGGGAAGGCCATGCCGCGTCAGTGAACAGTATCCGGGCTAGCGGACCCCCATGAGGGCTCTCTGCTCGCTCCAGACCCGCAGCAATTCCGTTTGCCGCTCTGAGCGGGTGAGGTTGGAATTATTTCTGATGCCCACTTCTTCGATCTCGAGTTCGACCATGCTCTTGCCGGGGCGGGCTTTTGTGTCGTCCGCAGCATTCGGAGCGTTCTTTGCCGGCGTGTCCGCAACAATATGTGGTGCCGGCTGTGCCGGGGCTGCTCGGCCTCCTGCCGTCGGCTTCGCCTTGGTGGAGTTCGTTGGTGCCGGTGTGTTCGTCACGACCACCTGATCCCCGCAGGAAGTGATCTGGAACAAGAGCTTCGCAAATGCGTGGGGAAGGCGGACGCAACCGTGGGAGGCAGGCCTCCCCGGGAGATAGCCGCCATGCAGGGCGACCCCCTCCCAGGTGAGCCGCTGCATGAAGGGCATCGGAGCATGGTGGTAAAGGTTGGAGTGATGCATCACCTCTTTTCCAAGGATTGTAAAAACACCGCTCGGCGTAGTGTGCCCGGCCCTCCCGGAACTGATGCTGGAACGGGCGATGAGCGCCTCCCCGCGGAAAACAGTGAGCATCTGGGTCGGGAGATCGACCAGCACCGACACCGTCCCATCCGGCGAACGCGAGGGCTGCCATTCGTATTTTCCGGCAGAAAGTTTTTCGGTTTTGCTGAGGGGAATTTCCGCATCCACGGCGGTCGCGGCCGGCAGTGGAGCCGAGGCGAAAACAACGAGGGCTAAAACCAATAAGATCCCCTTCCGTGGGCTAGATCGTAGGAAAACCGGGCACTGGATCATCTTATTTTCACGGGTTCTCAGGGTGGGCGGAAGGGAGGTCGCCCGCCCAATAAACTTCTCCGATATCGGCGGCCGGCCCTGCAAGTTCGATCCGGTTGATCGCGCCGATTTTTTCCTCAACCGTGTTCCATGGCACAACCCGCAGAGTGACGCGTTCGCCGGGCGTGAGCGAGTTGGCCGCAGTGAGGACGTTGTTTTTCATCCCGGGAAGAAAGACCAGGATTTCCGTCGAGGAAAAATTCTCGATGCTGTCTAGGTGGATACAGATCAGGAGATCCCTGTATGGAACCGTGCCCGGCCGCGGCGCGCGGGAGATTTCCCGGATCACCCCGGTGACGGTAGATGCACCGGGAACCTCCTCCGCCTTTGGTTCAACCAACGGCGTGAGCTTCCAGTCGCCGGATGCCAGATCCCGCATCGCAAACTCATAGACGACCAGGCGCTTTCCGGCGAGGCGGCCGGGCGAACGCGCCAGAGTCTGACGGGCGGTGGAGGCCCCACCGGCATTGACGGCGATGCAATCGACCGGGCGCTGGAGCGTGAAGGAAAGCTGTTCGGCCAGCCCCGCGCCGGTGCCCCAGCCGAGATCCTCACCGGAGTAAACATTGGTGAAGCTGTCTCCAAGAACAAGGATCTCTGCAGCGGGATCGGCGCACCAGGGATTTCCTCCAACCTCTGTCACCGGATGGATCTCAACCGTCTCCATCGGAAAAAGTGTGGACTGCGGAGGGAGGCGCAACATAACGGCCAGATCGCCGGCATTGGTGACTTTCTTTGAAGGGCCGCGCCGGAACATGCTGTCCGGCGCGCCGGGCACGATGTGCGTTTCAGCGGCTATGAGTTCCGCGGAGCGTTCCACTGTTCGCGGGAACCAGTGCGTGTCGGTCTTGAGAAAACACGGGGTCCCATCGGCGGCCTTGTCCACCGCGAGCACCGGGGTGATGTCGAGCGTATCAATTCCGTTCCGGCGGAGGTCGGCGAGGAAGCGAGGAAAGGACGGATTCTGCGGCGGTTTTCCGTTTGTATGGCTGCGGGCGCTGAGATGCTCGGGCTCAATGACCGGCTTCACCGGAACCGGCACAACGAGGAGGCGGATCCCCCGTGCGGCCAGATCCTCGCGGAGCCGTAGAAGCGCGGGCAGCGGATCCGGATGAATGCCCGAACCCTTTCCACGCTCGCGGAGGACCGCCGGATCAAGAAACCCGGGCCCCGCGACGTAATCCACATCCGGGCGGTAGAAAAGCCAGCCGTCGCGGCCGAGATAAACTTTCTCGTTGCCGAGGCCGAGAAAGCGGGTGGCGAATTCCTGCACGGGCGGCAGAGCGTGCCGCGCAAGCAGCGATTCGTCCTCGAGCGATTTCTCGAAGGATTTGAAGTCGCGCCGGAGCGAGGCGCTGGCCGCAGCCGCTCCCCCGGCGATCCCGTCCGCTTTCGCGAACTCCCGCCTGGCGACGGGAAACGCGGAGAGAAAATCCAGCGCGCGCGGCTTCAGCTGACGCGTCTGCACGGCCTCGTGGACATACTGCACCGCCGGAACCCCGATGATCGTGAGAAGGAATGCAGCCACCAGAAACCGCCGCACAAACGGCCGGACGCGCGTGCGGCCGATCTCGCGCTCCGCGGCTTCCTCGCGGCTGAAATCCATTTTCGGAGGCGAAAAGCGCATCGCTAAAAAATATAATAGATGAACGGGTTGTAGGATTGCGTGGTCATGACGACAACCGCCAGCCAGAAGAGCGCCACCAAAACAACCGCCTTGCCGAAATTGAGCGAGCGCGTCCAATCCCATGTCTGCGGGGCGGCCCAGGCCACGGCCGCCGCCAGCAGGAAGCTCCCGACGTAGTAGGGTTGGAAAATGACGCCCGCGATCAGCCCCGCTCCGTCCGCCGCCTGCCCGAGCCCGGCGAGGCACCGGCAGTATTCGATCGCGGCAGGCAGGGTTTTGGCGCGGAAGAAAACCCATGCGACGACGACGACCAAAAACGTGAACCCGACCTGCACCGCGCGGGGAAGGCGGTGGAAGGGCCCGTGTTTGCCGTGGAAGCGCTCGGCCGCGAGCATCGAGCCGTGGATGCCGCCCCAGATCACGTAGTTCCACGAGGCCCCGTGCCACAGACCGCCGATCAGCATCACCAGAATCAGGTTGATGTAGGTGCGCACCACCCCGCGACGGTTTCCGCCCAGCGGGATATAAAGGTATTCGCGCAGCCAGCTCGAAAGCGAGATGTGCCAGCGCCGCCAGAAATCGGTGACCGAGGTCGCGAGATACGGGGAATCAAAATTTTTCGCGAAGACGAACCCGAGCATGAGCCCGAGCCCGATCGCCATGTCCGAATACGCGCTGAAGTCGAAATAGATCTGGAACGCGTAGGCGACGGCACCATACCACGCGTCAAAACACTCCGGCGATCCGGTCTGGAACACCAGATCCGCGATCTTCCCGCACGGGTTCGCGAGCAGGATCTTCTTGGAAAATCCCAGCGCCAGAAACGCCGCCCCGCGCGCGAACTTTTCCGAGGTCAGCGTCCGGGATTCGATCTGGTCGGCGAGGAACGAAAACTTCAGGATCGGCCCGGCGACAAGGTGCGGAAACATCGAGACGAAGCACGAGAAGTCGGCGAGGTTGCGCATCGCGCGCGCCTCGCCCCGATACACGTCGATCGTGTAGCTCATCGCCTGGAACGTGTAGAAGCTGATCCCGAGCGGCAGGACGACATCGAAGAACGTGTTCCACTGCCAGCTCTCAACCCCGAGCGTGCGGGCCAGCGCGTTGAAGCTGTCGATCCCGAAGTTGAAATACTTGAAAAAACCGAGCACGGTGATGTTCAGGACAATCGACGCGGTGACCGCCGATTTTTGCAGGCGCGAGCGGGATCCGCTGCGCTCGAGCGTGACGACCGGGCCGCCCCACGCCCGCCAGATCATCCAGTCGTCGCGGGCGATGATCAGGCTCGCCGTCCAGTCCACAAGAGTCGTAAAAAACATCAGCGCCATGAAGACCGGTTCGGCCCACCCGTAGAACGCGTAGCCGGTCAGAATCAACACGATGTTCCGCCAGCGCTGTGGCGCGCGGTGGAGCGCGTAGTAGCCCGCCAGCGCAAGCGGCAAAAAATAAAAGAGAAAGAGATGCGAGCTAAAGACCATGACTCACTCGCGCGGACTTCGTTTTACACCCGCTGCCGGGTTGCCGCACCGACGGGCAGTTGGACTTTTTTTCCACAAGACAATGATGATTATGTTTGCTTAGAATTTTGCACTCCGTAAAGACATCTCGTCAAATTACCAAGCCCGCCCCGATGACAAATTTCACATGGACCCGTGCCGGGCTGCCGGTCGCCGCCGCTCTGGTCGCATGGGGTCCTATGGCCGGGGGTTTTGCAGCGGAAGTCAGCCCGTCCGCCGGCTCCTTCCAACAAATTGCCGCCCGGGCGGTGGCCTCTGCGGAAAAATCGCAATCAATGACCGTTCCGGGCGTGGACGGCTGGCTCTTTCTGGACAAGGAACTCCGGCACCTGATCGCGCCGGAATTCTGGGCCTCCGGTGAGCCTCAGGTCCCCGGCGATCCGCTGCCGGCGATCCTGGATTTCAAGCGTCAGCTCGACCTCGCCGGCATCGATCTCATCCTCGTTCCGGTCCCCGCCAAAGCCACGATCTACCCGGACAAACTTGACGCTTCCCTCGACGTCCCGGCACCGCTTTCCCCGCAAACCGGAGAGACCGACCGCGCGTTTTACAAGGCCCTCGAAGAAAACGGCATCCGGGTTCTCGACCTCACCGATCCGTTTCTGACCGCGCGGGCGGAGGGGCTGGGCCCCCTCTACTGCAGGCAGGACACCCACTGGGCACCGGAAGGAATCCGTATTGCAGCCGAAGAAATCGCCGGCCGGATCAAGCACCTCGATTGGGTGGCCGCGCAGCCGAAAGTTTTGATGAAATCCGAATCGGTTCCGGTGACGGTCAAGGGGGATCTTGCTGCCGCCCTCCCCGGCGCGAAGCCTGAACCCGATCAGGTGACCGCCCGTTTCGTCAGCGCAGCGGGTGCGCCGGAAAAGACGCCGCTCGCGCCGTTGAAAGGATCCCCGGTCATCCTTCTCGGCGACAGCCACAACCTGATCTTTCATGCCGGGGGCGATATGCAGGCCGCAGGGGCCGGTCTCCCCGATCAGTTGGCCCTCGAACTCGGGTTTCCGGTGGATGTCGTGGCGGTGCGGGGCTCCGGGGCGACACCCGCCCGCAGAAATCTCGCCCGTCGCAAAGACAACCTCGCCGGCTGCCGCATCGTGGTCTGGTGTTTTTCAGCGAGGGAGTTCACCGAAGGCCAGGGATGGGCAAAGGTTCCGGTCGTCAAAGCTCCTGCTCAATCCGGTCCGAAAACATAGAGGCACCAGTTCACGCCCTGCGCCCACTTTCCCGCCTCGGCTTCGCCGTAGTGGATGCCATCGTCCCCCGTCTTTCCGGGCACATATTTTTTGGTGATCCGGCGCGAGCTGATCGTCTGGAACCCCAGTTCTTTCGCGCATTCGTTGATCCAGCGGTCCACCTCTTCCTTGACGGTGGCGGAATATTTTGAGGATTCCGGAGGCATGACCCACACGATGCGCGCGGGCGGCGGCGACTGGGCACGCAACTCCTTGATGAACTCGCGGATGATCTGCTTGTAGGCCGCGCCCTCTTGAACCACCGTCGCCGGCAGGCCGTCCATCCAGTTGGTGCCGAGTTGGACGACCACCATCCGGGGACTGAACCGGGCGATGATCTCCGGGATTTTTGGCGTTCTGGACGGCCGAGGACGCCTGCCGTTTGCGAAGTCCTCTTTCCACGCGCCAGCCGGTGTGGATTCCCGGTAGCCGCAAGGGGTCATGAAGACCGGGCTGGTCTTGATCCAGTGCTCGGGCGAGGACCCGCACGACGCGAAAACGCAAATATCCGAGGCATCAAACCTCTGGCGCAAATAACCCTCCAGCGCTTCGCCGAATGGCCCGAAACTCAGGGAATCCCCGATCAGCAGAACTTTTACGGGAGGGGCCAACCTGGGAAAAGCAACCGTTCTTTTCTCGGGAAGATAACGGCTTGAAGAATCAGCGGTCACTTCCAGAAATCCCGAAGCGGAAGTGCGCGGAACCGCCGGTGCGCTTCCCAAAACCGGAGCCAGAAGCCATGCCGCAAGAAGGCAGGAAATTCCCTTCACAAGGTTTGTTTGAGGAGTTTGAGATGGTCTTCCTCGCAGATGAATCGCTCAAGATCCACGAACCGCAAATCATCCCTGGCCTTCAATGTCGCCCAAGGGGTTTTGTCCAGGGGCAGGAGCCGCAGCATGCAGGATTGGTTCAGGAAAAATCCATCCATCGCCTGGCGCTTTCCTCCGATGTGGGCGGCATGAAGCACCACGATATGCGATCCCTTGAATGTGCCTTTCAGGACGCGGTGGACACGATACACAAAGGCCACAAGCGATTCGGTGTAGGGGGCGATTTCCCTGTTCGTGAACGGAACCGCCATGCTTTCCAAACTGCATGCGATGCAAAGGACTGCCGACGGTTCTTCCTGGGCCGCCGGCGGCGGCGGGGTCTCATCGATGGCGGCCGCCGCGCCTGCCGCCCTCAGCGGAGAGCGATCCAAGTCGCCTTGAATAAAAGCAAAAACCTTGTCTGCCCACACCGTCATGTCGGCCCCGATAAAGTGCTGCTTGTCAGGCTGTAGGTTACGGTAGGGATAGGTGATCAACATCCGGCTGTCTATAACCTGCATCCCCTTGCTCTCGTAAGTCCGGAGCTGCTCGACCAGCGTATCCTGGGCCTCCTTGGAAAGCGTCCCGCACGTCGGCGGGGCAACCCAGTAAATCTTTTTCACCGCCGGCGAGGCCCTCTCCAGAAACGGGGTGATATACGCACGCAAAACCTCGCCATTCCGGGAGTTCTTTTTCCCTTTGAGCAAATCAAAGAGGTTGTTGCCGAGTTGAACAACGAGGACATCCGGACGCGTGGCAGGCAGAAGTTCCTCGATCTTCGGCACATTGTGAGCGGCCGGGCGGTGTCCACGCGTCATCCCGTAGGTGTCCTGAAAAGAAACCGGGGGCCCTTCTCCTTTTTTGGCTTCAATTTTCCAAAACCCGCAGCGTGTCTTTGCGGCGGCATAGCTTTTGAGCGTCGTCCACGACAGGGGCTGCGTCCCGCAGGCCATGTAGGTGTTCACCTCGCGAATCCCCACATCGCGGAACCTCGCGTCGAGGCGCTCACCAAATCCGCACAGCGCCATCGAGTCGCCCAGGATCAGAACCGACTGCGGCTGCCTGCCTGCGCCGGACGCCAGCGCACGCGCCACCCCGCCCCCGAAGGCCAGAGCCCCCATTCCGAAAAGAAAACTCCGCCGCGAGTAGGACGCCGAATAATTTTCTCCTGAATCATCCACGGGGTCATTTGTTGCCAAACGAACGCTTGTTTTCCAGCCTTTATTGAGCACAACTACAACCGACCGACTTTCATCCCGTTTTTCGCCCGACCACCGGACCCGTGAACCTGAGCATGCCAACCAACGACAAGACATCGATGAGAGCCGTATGGATTTGCCGGGCGATTGTCGCCGGATCCCTCGCTGTTGCCGCCTTGACCGGTCGCGCCGGAACCCCGCAGGGCCCGATGGAGTCAGCCGTCCCGGTTGTTCTGACCACCCGCACCCCCCTGGGGGAGGCCCGGATCGAGATCCCGGCGGGAACGCCAATCGAAACCTTTGAAGCGGACGGCGATTGGGTGAGTGTCCACCAGGGACCATTTTCAGGATGGGTCGCGCTGAAAGATACCAGCCTGAACCCCGCGCCAACCCCCGAACCGGCAAGCACTCCGCCCCCCGTTGAACCCGGATCCAGCGATTCCTCACGCGGAGCAGAGACCGCAGAGAAAAACGGTTTTCGTGGTGAACCGTCCCCACCGCCGGATCATGTTCGCGCCGGGGTGACCGTCATTCCGGTATTCACCAGTCCGTTCGTTCCGGCCCCGCCATCGCTCCCCCTCTACTGGGCCTTGGCCTTCCTTGCCGTGACCTCCACCCTCGCCTGGATGCTCCTCAGGAGGAAATGCGACCAGCTCACCTCCGAACTGAAGAAACTCCGGACGGAAAAACCCCTGCCCGCCGCTGCGATCCCCAGCCCGTCCGACAAATCCTCCCCGTTTTTCCCCTGTCCGCTCTGCAGGGCGGATCTTCAGGTCGATTCGCTGAAAATCGGAAGGAATACCTGCCCGTCTTGCGCCCAGGCGTTTATCTGCGAATAAACCCGCTCATACCCTTTTGACACCGGAGCGGGTAAAATCAACGGACGCCTGCGGTCGGTCCGGAGGTCCGACCTTGCCGATGGTAGGGCGCGACGTCCCGGCGCGCCGCGACATTTTACCCATCAGACCGTGGGTTTGGTATCAGAGCTCGGATGCCGCCTTTTTTGCGGCCTCAAGGAAAGACTTTTCGTATCTGGCCTGGAGATCGTTGTTGAAAATCAAAGCCCGGCCTTCTCCGGTGACCGGGTTGACATTCAATTGCATGCTCGCGTTTTTGCCCAGCCAGACGAGGGAATTTCCTTCTTTGTTGACGTGCGGGCAGCCACCGAAGGCGATGTTGGCCGCCTCGCGGAGGATTTCGGTTTGGCAACTGTCGGTCGTGCAGACCCCGACGGCATAAAAAGTTTCCTCGAAAAAGTAATAGACAATTTCCTGCAGCGCGACGCCCCCGATCCGCTTCGTCTCGTCGTTGCGGATGAAAAGCTTCAGTGGGTCGCCCGGCTCGCCATCTTCGGAAAGCGGCTCGAGCTGCCAGATGGTTTGCACCTTCGCCAACGGGGCCCCAAACGGAACCCCCCGGAACGAATTTCCCTTGTCCGCCGGCATACCGGCAGCAAGCGGTTCTGAATCCGGTCCCGCGGCCAGAACCCCTGGCGGGAAAGCCGCAAAACAAATCATTCCGGCCACCACGATCGGTCGGAAAAACCCATCGGCTCTGCGGGCGGCAATGGATAAATGCATTGCCGGCATCGATACGGGGAGCGTCCGGCCGAATCAAGAACATTGTCCGCGCAGCAGCAGCGATACCTTGGACGCCCGCCGTGGCGTCCGACTTTTCCCACTTCGAATTCCCAATTCCGCATTGCGCGCGATCCGCGTCGAAGTCGGCGCTGACGGCGCAGCACCCTCCATTTTGACAACCTTCCCGGCATGGAATTCGACCACAATAATCTGCGTCATTCCGCAAATCTGCGGCTAAACTCGGAATGCGAAACATCCTGGCGGAGTGCAACTCCCGGGTGCCGTGCGCTACCACTTCATCCTTTGCCCTTCATACTTCCGACTTCGCAGGAACTGCGATTCCTGAAAACTGAACCACTGAACCCGTGCCAGCGGGAACTGGCCGGGAATGGAGGTGCTGGGATGCACCGACATAGCTGATCGCCAGATCAACCCGAAGGGACCGGAAGCCGGGAGGCGAACGGTGCAACCCTGCCGCAGGCAGCCCGAAGGGCGAACACCAGCGCGATAGCGCATAACAGGAAACGGGGGCTGGTGGATTGTGCAGGCTGGGAAGCCAAACTCGTGGGAGCGAGCGAGGCAACACTGAAAACTTGTTATCTACTTCTGTCAATTTTGTTAAATGTCGGAAAAAATACGGCTTGTTCCACAGAACAGCTCTGGACGTTTTGGGGTGGCCCCCGTTTTCGAACCAGCAGGAGCTAAAATAAGCTATGGCATGCGGGTGTGATTTGGACTCTACGTGTTGGTTGTGGAGGTATCAACCTCCGATTGGAATGGCTCTCCGATTTTTTGGCTCTGGAGCGCAAG
>QYQL01000130.1 GCA_007280915.1 Verrucomicrobiaceae bacterium
CGGCGAAGGTGATTGTGATTAGAACTTTAGCGCCGGGCTTGGCGGGAGGGAGGAGCCAGAGTCCGCGCCAGCGGGGGCCGGGTGAGAGGGTGAGATAAACGGATTGTCCCTTGGTGGCAAAGCCGCGCACATCGCGCTCATGGATCACCATCTTGCGCGGTGGCTTGACCGGGATTTTTTCCGGACGTTCCGCCTTGCAGAATCTGCGCACCGGGCACGCGGAGCAATCCGGGTCCCCCGCTTTACAAACCGTCGCGCCGAGGTCCATGAGGGCGGACGTGTGGATGCGTCCGCCGGACTCCGGAAGCAGATTCCGGGCGGATTTTTCCAGAAACAATTTCCCGGCGGCGGTGGTGACGGGCTTTTTGAAATCCGCCAGCCGGGCGACGACGCGGATGATGTTTGCGTCTAGCACAGGGAGGCATTCGTCGAAGGCAAAGGCGGCCACGGCGGCGGCGGTGTAGGGACCGACCCCGGGGAGCTTTCGCGTTGAGGGGACGTCACGCGGAATCGCTCCTTCGAAACGTTCCATGCTCTCCCGGGCGGCTAGGAGAAGATTGCGCCCGCGTGAGTAGTAGCCGAGCCCCTGCCAGTGAGAGAGAACCTCCTGTTCGTCCGCGCGCGCCAACGTCTGCACGTCGGGAAACGCCTTCATCCATCGCTCAAAATACGGGATGACTGCGGCAACCGTCGTCTGCTGGAGCATGAATTCGGAGACGAGCACCGCGTAGGGATCGCACCGTCGCCGCCATGGGAGGTCGCGGCCGCGTTTGCGGAACCATGCGCGAAGGGCCCGGTGGAAATTCGGTATCATCTGGACAGACGCGAGTGATTACGCACTGAATACGGAGATGTCGAAACCTTTGCATTCGCACACGGCACCGCTCACGACAGAGCAAGCCGAAGCGCTCAAAACGATCCTGGTAGAGCAGGGATATGAGTTCGAGCAAAAGCCATATATGCTCTACTCGGCGCGCAAGCAGAAGCTGACGATCGCAGTCTATGAGAAGGGACCGAAGGCGGTGATCCAGGGAAAGGGCATCGAGGATTTCATCACGTTCGTGCTTGAGCCGTTCGTCCTCGGCGAGGCGAGGCTGGGCTACGAGGAGGTCCACTCACCCGAACTGTTCGAGCCGCACTTCGGCATCGATGAAAGCGGAAAAGGCGACTTCTTCGGCCCGCTGGTCATCGCGGGAGTCTATGTGGATGCCGGGCTGGCAAAGACCTTCCGCGACGCCGGAGTGCAGGACAGCAAGGCGATCGGCTCGGACCGACGCATCCGGGATCTCGCCGACGCCATCCGCAAATCCGGCGCGCCGCACAGCGTCGTCACCATCGCCCCACCACGCTACAACGAGCTCTACCGGAAGATCGGAAACCTCAACCGCCTGCTCGCATGGGGACATGCACGCGTGATCGAGAATCTCTGTGAGGCCCGCCCGGATTGCCCGCGCGCCCTCTCGGACAAATTTGCGGATGTCCGGGTCCTCGAACGAGCGCTGATGGAAAAAGGAAAGACCATCCGTCTCGACCAGCGGACGAAGGCGGAGTCGGATTTTGCAGTCGCGGCGGCCTCGATCCTAGCCCGGGAAAAATTCATCGGCTGGCTTGAGGAAGCCGGCGGCAAGGCCGGGGTGAAGCTCGCCCGAGGGGTCTCGGCCGCGGTCAAGGCCGCCGCCGCGGAGATCGTTTCAAAGAGCGGTCCCGGCGCGCTCGAAAATTTTGCGAAGACCCACTTCAAGACGGCCGGGGAAATTTCAGGCTCTCTCCCGAACGGGTAACTGGAGCGCCGGACGGAGAGCGCACCGGAACGGGGGTTTCCCGAGCGCGAGAAATGTTTTTTCAAAAGTGGTCGCTGGCCGCTCGATGCCGTCGTCCCAGAGTATTTCCACCCATCCTCCGGCAGCGAGATTTCTCATCTGCTCGAAATAGGCCGCGTCATCGGTCATGAGACGGAGAACTCCGCCGGGGCGCAGAACTCTGGCGGCTTCGGCGAGGAAACCGGACGTCACGACTCTCCTGCGCTCATGCCTGCGCTTCGGCCACGGATCTGGAAACGAGACGTGCAGGATCGATGCGCTGGCATCGGGCAGAAACTCCTTCAGCGCCTGCCCCCCTTCTCCGCGGATGGCAAAAGCGTTTGCCAGGCCAAGCCGGACGAACCGCTTGTTACAGATTTCGACGCGCGCGCTTTGCTTTTCGATGCCGAGAAAATTTCTTGAGGGAAATGCGGATGCCATGCCGGTGAGAAACGCCCCGCGGTGGCAGCCGAAATCCACTTCCAGGGGAGGCGCGCCGGGCGCGAGCCAGCATTGCGGAATTCCCTGCTCCACCATTTTACGAAAAACCTTACGGCCGGTCGAGGCCGAGGTCCGTGCGCAGCAGCCCGTTGCGCGGCTCGAAGAAATACCGGACAAAGAGGCCGATGGACCCCTCGTTGTAGTCGGCTGTGACCGCGTAGCCGAGTTCACCGCCGATCAGCCACTGCGGTGAAAGCATGTAGGCACCCTGCACGGAGATCAGGCCGATGGCCGTGCTGGATTCCTGCGCAGGGAATATACGCCCGTCGGGCTTGAGCGGAAAATACGGACTGGCGGCCTGCTTGTTATTCTGCACGCCGAGCCCGAGCGAGCCGGATGCGATCCACTTGCGGCCCTCCGATGTCAGGAACTGGCCCTGAATGAGGACCTGCCCGAGATACTCGGGGCTGAAGTAACCGCCGTTGCCATAGGTGAAATGGTTCTGGTTGTTATCAAACGACTCGTAGGATGCCGCCAGGCCGAGCGTGATATATTCAAAATTCTTGGCTGTAAACTCGTAGGCGATCGCGGCGGTTCCCGAGAGGTGGGAGTTCTCCTTCACGTCCGTCCCGTCCAGCACCCCGTAGCTGCCGTTGACGTAAATCGTCCATCTCGGGGCGATCGAGCGGAAGATCGAGACGCTGGCGCCGGACTCCGTGACGGCACCCCAGTTTTTTCCGGTGTAGGGATCCTGCATGCCGATGTAGGACAGGATGCTCTGCTTGACGGCCTTCGCGTAGAGCTCCGCCTGCACGTAGCCCTTCTCATCGCGATACATCATCCCGAGGTTTCCGACCGGCTTGGCATTGAGCGGACCGCCGGACGGGGTGATGCCGAAGGTGGCATACCAGGTGATCCAGTCCTGATACTCGAAATGGACCGAGAAGTCGTAGAGGTTGCTGTAGGAGGTGGTCGGCGTGACCGCGTAGTTCTGGAAGGTGACCGGATACTGTCCAACCTGGGCGCCGTTCGGCATGTCGCCGGAGTTGAGGGTGATGCGGGAGATCTGGGCGGAGATCATCGTCTTGTTTGTCGGGTAGATCCGCCCGGAGATGACCGGGATGGCGGCCATGTTGAGTTTGCCCTCTCCCTCGGTGCCGGACTTGCTCCAGAACTGGAAACCCATCGCAACGCTCGGGGTGGCGTAATTTTCGAGCACGCGGTAAACTTTTTCACCGCCGGCCCCCGCTGCCGCGATGAAGAGGTCTGCCTTGAAATACCGCTTGGCTTCCGACGTGCCGTACATCTTCTTGAGCGGGCCCTTGGTGGTCGCGCCGATCGTATCGACTTTATCGTAATTCCCGGTGCGGGCGAGCGAGGCGTAGAGCCCCTGGGCGGCGGCCTCGCTGGGCGAGGCCCTGTAGAGCTTTTCAAACAGCTCTGCCGACTTGTTGTAATCCTTCAGATAGTAGTAGTCCCATGCCAGAACCGTCTGCTCGTTCCGGCTGAGAGCGCGCGACTGCGAGGCCTGCAGCATGAGCTCCCGGCTCCGGGTATAATTTTTCGCCTCGTAGGCCTCGACCGCGCGGCGCGATGAGATGTCGCCCTTCAGCACCCGCATCTTCGGATAGCTGTCTCCGCGGAAATTCACGATCGCCTCGGCGCTACTCAAATCCCCCTCGCGGAATTTGGAAAATGCCAGCCCGTAGGCGGCCTCCCCGTAACCGGGGTTCCATTCCAGGGCCTGATTGAACCACATGCCGGCAGACGAATACTCCCCGCGGTTGAAATAGGCCCAGCCCGCTTTCGTTGCGAGGTTGGAATCCTGCTTCTCGGTGGCCTGCGTCACCCAACTGCTGATCTGCGCCTGGCTGACCTGCGGCTCCTGACGCGGGGCGGGCTCAACCGTCTGCGCGGGCTTGGAAGTCGGTAGCGTGCGCCGGGAGGGAGTCGCCTGGGAGCGCGACGGCGAGGGGGTCGGCTCGGCAAGGAGGGCTGCATCGCCCGGCAGGATGTCCGTTGTCGTGGGCGTGGCTTGAATCGCCGGGGCAGGAATATCCGCAGGAAGAAAAACAGGCGAACGGGGAGTCGCCTGAGCAGCCGGCCTGGGCATTCCGGGAACGACGGGAACAAAAAGGGAAGGTGTGGGCGATGGAGCGGTCTCAACATCAGCCGGGAGCGCTATGGATTCCGGCTGTTGCGAGGACATGATATCCTGCGCCTGCGCCGCAAGGGCGCACGACAGAAACACGCAAAAAATCCGGAGTTTCACCGCTTTCCTCCCAGAGATTCGCGCACAGCCACCTTGGTGAGCAGCTTCAGGCTTGCGGAATAATACGTTTCGTCAGGCATCAGCGGAGGAATATCGCGGACAATTAACTGTTTTCCGTCACGGCAGGCGAGAACAAAACGTGCAATCGCTTGCATGCCGGGGAGGGCGGGATCCGGTCCGTATTCCCCTGTCTCCAAATTCACGGTAGCCGGCATGCAGGATAACCCGGGAAATTCCTTCCAAAAGTCGGCAAAAGGCGTGAGTAGGGGCGAATGCGGGTCGCTCCAGGCGATATGTAACGGGACGCGTATCGCGTTATACCCGAAATAGGGGGGAAAGTGGGTATTTATCCCGTAGATCCCGCTTTCGTCACGGATCCAATCCGGTGTCAGATTCCATTTTCCAAACCGCGCAGCAGGGATCATTGCGAGACCTGATCTGCCGAGTTGATCCCACCCGCCGCCTGGAAATGCCTTTGAAACCACATCGAAGGCCGGAAAGATGTAATAGGACGGATTGATGACGAGCGCGTTGTCCAACTCGAACCCCTGAACACCGGGGAGCAGGACCGGACCGTTGGGGGTATCCTTGACTGCCAGGCGCTTCAACTCGACGAGGATCCCTGCGGCGGCTTGCTCGTAAGAATAAACTCCCCAGTGCTTCGAGGCGCGCACCAGCGCCCAGGCGATGAGGACCTCCGCATCGCTGGCATTGTTCGGATCGGCTACGGATCCCCCCTCGGAGGACGGCTTCCAGAGCCAAGAGATCAGCTTGTCATCCGGACGGGTCTGCAGGTTTGTTTTTGTCCAATTCCAGATGAGGTCGAAGGTCGCCCTGTCGCCATAAGCCTCCGCGAGGATCATCCCATAGCCCTGACCCTCGCTGTGGGTCACCCCTCCATTCCCGGTGTCAATCACCCGCCCCTCGGGAGATACAAAAAGTTTTTTGTATCGGGACCAGTCTCCTCGGGGCAACCGCCAGGGATCGTTCATCACGATGAGCCAGAATATAAGCCCGGCCAGGACAAACACCGAAAAGGCGAGTCCCGCCACAAGGCTCTTTCCGGACATTTTCACCTATTCCGGATGCTCGCGTTTGCGGAGAATGGAGCGGATGCCAAGACCGAGGAGTACCAGGATGATAACAAGAATCACGGCGAAGAACCATGGCTGCTGGTCAAAACGGCTGGAGACCCTGGTGACCAGATTGGTGGCCTTGTAGATGAAATCGCTG
Source organism: Verrucomicrobiaceae bacterium (assembly GCA_007280915.1). Lineage (GTDB taxonomy): Bacteria > Verrucomicrobiota > Verrucomicrobiia > Chthoniobacterales > Terrimicrobiaceae > QYQL01. Next base: position 5,746 of record QYQL01000130.1, read on the forward strand.
CCGACTTTTGCGACGGCCAGCGAGTCCGGACGCGTGCTCCAAACCGCCAGATCGCCGGCGAGATTGTCCCAGAACTCCCGCTCCTGCAGCATGTTCATTCCTGCGAGAAGATTGTCAGCGTCCCAGGCCGTGAAAAGCGTAACCGGATAGCCGGTATGGAACGGGGACTCGAACTGGGCAGCCACCACGTCGTCGATAAGGTCGGCCGTCATGTTCATCTCCACGGTTGAAGGAGGCTCCGGCTCGTTGCGGGCCGCCGATTGGCCGCGCATCTTCTGGAGGAATTCCTCGATCGAGGACGCGGCGAACTTTTCCGGCTTCGGACTGGTGCTCACGACGTAGCGCATTTTTCCGACCTGGAGCGGCGAGACCGGAGCCTTGCCGAGAAGTTCCGGAGGAATTTCATCCCTCGGGCCGATGGCGATCAGGCTCTTGCGGCTGCGGGGCAGTTTCTGGGAAATTTCCGTGCGGAACAGGAGCGCTCCGGAAATCTGGGACATTTTCCCCATCAGCGTCCAGGCGGCGCAGACCGTTTCCACCTCCTTGCCCGCGACAAAAATTGCGGTCTCAACCCCGTCCGGCGGTGAAGAATACGGAAACGCTGTCTGTGAAAAGAGCCCGAGGCTTGGCAGGCGGGCCTTCCTCATGGCCTTCGGAAACACGAACGACGAGTCGTCATACATCGTAAACTGAAGGTTTTCGTCCTGCAAAATCTCGCACTGGTTCGAAACCAAGGGAACCATTTTGGGAGTGAGATTGATCTCGTTGAGTCCCGGTTGGAAGGCTTGCATCGGGAGATAGACCCTGTGGTCGGAATGCAGTTCCCCCTCGATCTCCTTGAGCCGGATCGCGGTCTGAAACTGATTGTTGATGAAAATATTGAAGGAGGAATCCTTGCGGCAACCGGCTCCGTAGACGAAGTGCAGCCGCAGCTCCACATTGCTGTCGTCATCCTTCGAAATGTCCCCCGGCATGTAGATTTTCAGCGCGTAGGTGCCGGTGTTCCACCCCTTGATGGTGGAGGTTTTGTAGCCGAGCTGGCGGAAACTGTAGATGCCGGGAACCCTGACCGGAGCGTTCCGGATGTAGGAGGCGTCGGGAAGCGTCATCTGGTCCACGATGGCATACTTGGAATCCGGCAGCGGGAAATTGACCATCCCGAGCGCGAGGGCCGTCTGGCTGACCTCCTGCTGGTTGCGGCCGCTGAGGATGATCATGCAGTGGGTCGGATCTCCGGGAAGGGTCTTGATCGCGAGGAAGCTGCCGTTGATTGTCCCGACCTCGGTGGCAGTGAGAAACGGCGAGAGTTCATTCATCGTGCCGATCACGATGTTGTCCATCCCGGGACGGAGTGCGGTGGCCGAGGAAACCCGGAACGGCTGATTGTTCAAGGCCAGGGCGATTCCCTGCGTTGCGATGGCTCCCCATGCCAGATGAAGATCGGTCATGGCACCGGACGACGGCATGCAGATGTTGAACTGATAAGGAATCCAGAGTTTTTCATCCACCCACCAGCGCAGGAATGAAAGGCGCTCGGTCACCGGCTTCCACTCCCCGGTGGTCGTCAGATACGACTGGTCGGGGTTGATCTCTGTGTAGAGTTCCGGAGCCGATGGGTCCTCGCACTTGTAGGTGTAGTGCTGGGCCACGATGAACTGCATGCGGTTGAACCCCGTCTTCACGATGTTCAGGGGAATGTCGAGATCCACTTCGCGCATCGGGTTCGTCCGGTCCAGATAGTATTGGGCGACGATCACGTCGTTCATCACCACCCGGAGCACCGAACGCTCGCTGAGCAGGGCGATCGAGTTCGTGAACCTGAGGCGCAGGCCGTAACTCTTCGGCTGGAATCGCGCGCTCTGAGGCACGAAAACCGTGTAGGTGCTGCTCGCGTTGCGCAAAAGGATCGGCGATTCAAGCGGGATCAGGCGGCGCAGGGGCAGCTTGAACGACTGGACCCGGTCCTTGGGCAGTTCAGACTGTGCAACCACCGGGCTGAGCGGTGTAGGCGTTGCCATCGGGACCGCGACGCCTGTCGGAACCGATGGAACCGGTTGCGGAATCACGGGCACCCGGGATTGCGCTTCCAGAAGCGGCTGTCCCGCAAGCAGGACGGCCAACGCCATAAAAG
>QYQL01000078.1 GCA_007280915.1 Verrucomicrobiaceae bacterium
ACTTGAATTCCGCGTTCGGCTTTGAGTATGCGATCGATCTCAAGAATCCGTGGAGCCCTACAACGCCGGGCCAGATCACCTATGAAGTTTTGTCGCTGAGTTCGGACACGCAGTTTCAGCTCCCCAGCTACGGGAACTCTTACCCGGAACTCGCCAAAGGGGCGCCTGTTTTTGTCAGCGATCTGGGAAGTGGTTCGTCGCTCTCACCAGTGTTGCTCACGACGACCCTTGAGACGCTACTCCCACCCGGCGCAGACCCGACGATGACGGCTGGCGAGCTGAAAACGAAATACGGGATCGACTTTACTAATAACGGCACAAACTCCGGCGAAAAGAACTACGTCTTTACCTTTGATTTGTCCGCGCTCTCGCTTGCCAACGGGGCCACATTCCGCCTCACGCAGGAGTGCGGAAACGACCTGCTGGTCGGCCAGCTTGCCGCCTCCCCTGTTGTCGCCGTTCCCGAGACCAGCACCTGGGTGATGGGATTTCTGGCCCTGGGAGCCGTGGTCTTTCTGGTTCGCCGCAACCCAAAAACCGCCGCCTGATTTGCATCGCTTTTGGACCCCCTGTCCCCGCCGGGATCAGGGGGTCTTTTTTATTGATTCAGCGACGCAGCCGTAGCCAGGACTTTTCAACGCCCGTCATTTGTGGCATGGGCAGTCTCTCCATGAGACAGAACCACGACACCGTGAAAAGAGGAGCAACGCCTTGAGCACCGCTTCCTCAACCCCGGACGCCGGAAAGGCCAACTTGCCATGGCTCAATCACTGGAGCCTGCTCCCGATGGCATTCGGCTTCCTGCCGCTGGTCGGCGCGTTTTTTTTGAATCTCTGGAGCCAGCCGGAATATCAGTTTTTTCCGGAGGCGCTCGCAGCCGCCGCTTTCTTTGCGTGGACGCGCATTCGGGAAGTCCCCCGGCCATTCGCTTCGGGGTTTCCGGGCGTGACCATCGCCGTTCTGGGAATCTCATTCGCCATCCTGACACTCGGATTGGTGATCTGGTCTCCCTGGCTCGGTATGATTGCGGCGCTTCTTGCAGGCGTCGCAGTCGTTTGGTGGTGTGGGGGTCGGCCGATGCTGCAGTCTATGATCCCCGCGTTTGTCATGCTGGCGGTGATCATTCCGCCTCCGCTGGGCCTCGATGTGCGGCTGGGTCTCTTTCTTCGCTCGGTGGCGACCATTCTCAGCAGTTCCACCCTGCACCTGCTCGGAGTCACACATTCGGTCGAGGGACATGTGATCGCACTGCCCGGGCAGAAACTGCTCGTTGAGGAGGCGTGCAGCGGCATCAACTCGCTGATGTTTATCACAGCCTTCAGCCTCTTTTTTCTCCTGTGGAAACGGCGGAAGCTCTGGTGCTATGCCGTGGTCGTGCCTGCCGCGCTGGCCATGGTCGTCATCGGCAATGTGGTCCGCATCACGCTGGGCGCGTGGCTTCGTTATCATGGAGGGCTCGACATCCTGACCGGATGGAAGCACGAATGGCTCAGCATCATCCTCGTTGTCGCCTACATTGCGCTGGTCATCGCACTGGAGCGAGTCCTTCCCCGGGGGAATACCAAATCACCCGACGCGCCGGAAATCCAGATCCCCGGAACACCGGAAAAACGGCCTTCGCTGCGATGGGCCAGGGCAGCAGGGATCGTATTTGCGATTCTTGGTGTCATCGGCATTTTCCGCGGCTGGGAAAAATTGCAGGAAGGCGTCGAGCCGCTCCGCATGGCCAGGTCCTCGCTGAAAAGCACCGCAACATTCCGGATGCCGGAAAGCATCGGCGGGTGGACCCGATTGGAAACCGGCCCCCCTTTGCTGAACAAAATCGAATCGCTCGGGCTCTCCACTCTGATCTGGACCTACGAGACCCGTGGGATGAGGGCGGTGGTGGCACTCGACTACCCGATCTCCGGCTACCACGATGTCGAGGGGTGCTACAAAAACGCCGGATGGGTGATCGGACGAAAGGAACACAATGTCCCCCGGACCGGCAAACCGGACCGGATCGAAATCGAGATGAAAAAGTCTCCAGACAGCCAAGGGACACTGTGGTTCGCCACCATGAATGAACAGGGACGCCGGGTCGATGAGGCCGATCCGGACCGGAATTTCTGGGGGCGCTTCGTCAACCTCGGAGCCCCGCGCGAAACCACCTATCGCATCCAGCTCCTCATCGTCGGAAACCAGCCGCTGGACGGGGCCGGGCGCGCGGCGGCGGAAGAATTGTTCGAGAAGTCAACTGACATCCTTTTCCCGCAGGTCCTGCAGCAGTTGGAAAAATAACGGCGTTGCCGGAAACTACTTGAGCAACTGCTCGAGATTGCTGTCGGGCTGCGCGCCGAGCTGGATGGCTTTGTTGTAATGTTTCCTGGCCTGCTGTTTGGCCACGGCATCGCCGGATGCCTGCAGGACGGCGAGATTGAAGTGGGCCTCAGCGTAATCCGGCGAAAGTTTCAGGGCCTTTTCCATCTCCTCCATCGCACGGCTGCGGTCGCCTTTCTGATCGAATGCCACACCGAGGTAATTGAAGGCCACAGGGTCGCTGGGATCAAAATAGATCGCGGTGAAAAGCGACTTCATCGCCTTCTCGATCTGGCCGGTCCGCAGGAGAATGATTCCGAGCGTCGCGTGCGAAAACGCGTCATCCGACTTAAGGACGATCGCATTCCGGATCGAGGTTTCCGCAATGTTCAGCTTGCCGAGCTCAAGCTGGACGGCGGCGAGGTTCGACCAGGCGAGGCTGTTCGAGGGTGCCGCGTCGGCAACCCGCTGGAAAAGCATCTCCGCCAGATCGTAGTTTTTGTCCTTGTAGGCCTTCTCAGCCTGGGACTGGAGCGACTGGATCGGCTCCCCGGCGGGGAGAGAGGCGGAGCTCAGTTCCGGCACGGGAGCGGCGTTGTTGAGGAACACCGGCGCCATTTCGTTCAGCGAAAGCGGGGGAGGGAGGCTCATCTGGAACGCCTGCGCACCGGCTTCGCCCAGCAGCTTCTCAAGCTCAAGGATCCTCATGTCCCGCGTCGCGATCTCCGAGAACAGTTTTTCGATCCGGTCGTTGGCGAGATTCAGATCGGACTGAAGCTTCGTGATCAGCGCAAGCTTCACCGGCTGGTCGATTTCCAGCTCCGTGGCCTTCGCCTCGGCCGCTTCCAGGCGCTCGGCAAGGCTCCGGTTGCGATCGAGCGAGAGCTCGGTGTCCTTGGCGGTCTGCAGGCGGAGAAGCGTGTCGTTGAGCTGCGTCGCGAGTTTCGTGTTCTGTTCCTTGAGCCGGTCCAGCACCTCCGTGCTGTCCTGCACCGTCTTCTCGGTGGATTTCCCCGGATAGAGCTGGAAGGCTAGGAAGGAAAGTGACGCAACAAGGGCCAGAGCGGCGAAAGCAAGAGAAACACGCGGAACCCGTCGCTGCCGGCCGGCAGCCTCCACAGCGCGGGATGCATCCCCAAGCTGCCGGATCAGGCTCTGATTTACTGTGCGCACCTCGTCAAGCTCCCGGCGATAGCGGTCGAGCCCTTCCTCAAGATCTTTGGCAGACTGCCCCTGTAACTCGCCGATCCGCAAACGAAGACCGGCTTCCAGCTTCCGGAATTCCTCGATCTCCTTCTCCTGCGCAGTCAGGCGGACCCTCAACGCGGCGGCGGAAGCGGCCTCGATTCTGGACTCCTCGAGATCCCTGGAGATCCGCTCTTCGTTCGCGCGGATTTTTTCGAGCGAGGCGCGGAGCGTTTCAATTTCCGCCTGCAAGCCCACAACGCGGCCCGCCTGGCGCTTTGCCTCCTCCAATTCGGAAATCAGCGACTTCTCGCGCTCGCGCAAACCTTCGAGGACCGTGCGCTGGCCTGCCATCTCCTGTTCCAACCTGCCCGAATCGGCGATTCGCGATCTCGCGTCATCCAGTTCGGCAAGCAAAGTTTTTTCCCTGGCACCGAATGCGTCAAGGGCGCTCCTTTGGTCGATCAGCTCCCGGCCAAGCTCGCCTGCCTTCGCCGCCTCAAGCCGCGCCGCGTCAAGCTCGGACCGGAGAGCGGTCTCGCGCTCGCGGACCTTCCCGAGTTCCTCCCGCTGTCCCGCCAGTTCGCGCTCGAGATCCTGCATGCCCGCCGTCCGGGCCTCTGCCGATTCGATTTCCCGCCGGAGGAGGACTTCCTTCTCGCGGAGCGAGGCGATCTCCGCACGGGCCGCCGCCATCTCCGCGCGGAGGGAACCGGTTTCGCCGCCGCTGGCCCGGGCGGCTTCAAGTTCCACACTCAGCAATTCCTCACGCTTGGTAAGCTCCTCGACAGCCGCCATCTGTGCATCGAGGTCGGCCTGAAGTTGTCCGGCTTGAATCAGGCGGGCACGCAGCCCTTCCATTGCTTGCAGAAGCTCGCGCTCGCGCTCGGCACCTCTGGCAGCCTCATCAAGCTGCTCACCGAGCTGCCTCTGTAAATCTTCCGCACTGGCGGAGCGGGCGTTCGAAACCTCAAGTTCACCAACCAGTTCCGCCTCACGCCGCCGGAGCGCCTCGAGCGCGGTTCTTTGAGCCGTCAGTTCGGTCCTCAGCTTCTCCGCCTGGGCAGCCAGAACACGTGCGTTGTCGAGTTCGAAAGACAGGTTCTTTTCCCGCTCGCGAAGCTCTTCCACCGCCTCGCGATGCATGGCCAGTTCACCAGCGAAATCCTCGCTCACGCCCGATGCCCGCGCGGCCTCGATCTCGGCCGAAAGCTTCTCCTCGCGGTCGCGCATCTCCGCGATCTCGGTTCGCTGAAAAATCAGTTCCCCCTGCAGGGCCTCTACAACTTGTGTCTGGTAGATGGCCGATTCGAGCTTGTCGCGCAGCTCCTTCTCCCTCTCCTTTGAAACAAGAAGCTCGGAGTGCTGCCGCTCCAGTTCCTCCTGAAGCTTGCGCGCCCACACGCGCGACGAGTGGCCGAGTTTGAGCTCCGAGCGCTGCCTGGAAAGCCGCTCCTGAAGCGCGCGGGCCTGTTCCTCAAATTTCCTTGCAGCGGCAAGCTCCTCCCGGAGGGAGGCCTCGCGTCGCGCCACCTCGTCAAGCTTTGCACGATGCTCGCGGACTTCCTCCTGATACGATTGGGCCAGCGCGGTCTCCACATGCGCCTCCTCCAACTGACGCTCCAAAGATGTTTTCAGATCGAGAAGCGCATCCAACTCGGCCCTGCGCTTCTCCAAATCCGCCGCGAGGCTTTCCACCTGGGCGGCCTCTTTTTTTGCCGCCTCCAACTCGGCCAGCAAAGACCGCTCCCGCTTGTGAAATTCCTCCAGCGTCTCCTCCTGCTGCTGCGACAGTTCCACCTGAAAGGCCACCGCGTGCCCGGCTTTGTTCCGGGTATCCTCAATCTGCAAACGCAGCAGGTCTTCGCGGGATTTCGCCCGGTCCAGTTCCATCTCAAGCGCCGCCAGACGCTCAGCCATTTCCTCCGCGCTCATCCCCTCATCCCGCGCCCCGCCACCAGATGTCATCCCCTGGTGCGGATTGTCTTTCTGTTTTTTTTCGGGTGAACTCATGAGGATGGAGTTATAAATATTACGCAGATTATGCGAATTATCGTAAGCATTTGCAAGGCAATAATGCAACTGGATGAAAGTGAAACCTTGCGGTATGATTTTTCTGGATTATAAGGGGTCGTTTGCAGCCAATCGCTTCATTAAGAATATATGTTTCAGCATCGTGAACTCGGTTTGATCCAAACGTATCAAATCGCGGTCACGCTGGTGATGACTGCGCTTTTCTGGGGGTATTATCTGGCGCTGGATTACCTGGTTCCCGGGTTTTCGCTGACATCATTCTCGAATTATTTCGAATATTTTCTGGCGATCTCCCTTGGGTTTCAACTGTCGTTTCTGAGTTCCAAGCAACACGACATCTTTTCGGTGACATCCGGAATCATGGAGAGCCACCGCTTCATCTGGCCGCACATGGTTTTCGCATCCGCGATCACATTCATGTATGCGGTGCTGAAACGGGACGATGCGATTTCGCGGCTGTTTTTGTTC
>QYQL01000031.1 GCA_007280915.1 Verrucomicrobiaceae bacterium
AACGCGAAGGCCGCGCGAGGACCGGCGCGGTGCCTGCCCGCGCAAACGAGCCCGCGCAAAGCGCGATCAAGGCAAACTTTTCATGGTCGGGATCTTTTCGTGGAATCAGTCAAAATCCAGCTCCAGCGTGGGAGCATAATCCACGCGCTTGGTCGGACCGAAAAAGTGGTAGGCATTTGAAAACTCGTCGGTGATATCGAACTCATCGGGAACCTCAATCCGGAACGCGGCCACGGGTTCGGGGTTCCTTGCGTAGTCGCCTTGGATCATGCGGGTGACGTCCACCGTGATGAAGTCGTGCTTGGCGGAGGCATCGCAAATATAAGCCTGCTCGGCGAAGTTTGCTCGATCCGAAAAACTCGAGGCATCGAGCCCGTGAAACTCCGAATCCCAGCTCGCGTCCGGCCAATTTCCGGCGTGGACCAGAGATGCCGGAGGCAGCGGTTTTTCCTTGGTGCCGTTCTCGAAATGTCCCAGACGCAGGCGCAGCACGGCACCCGTGAGCTTTTTGTCCGGCATGGCAGGAAGGTGGAACAGCAGAATGAATTTGCGCACCCGTCCCGGAACGTTGGGGGCCGCGATATCGCCCACCGCGATGGAGGCATCCGGCTTGTCATCAATCGGGCAGACAACTCCCATGGGACCTCCTGATACTTCGCCGGTGTTGGTTGTGTCATCGATATAATACGCAGTGGTTCGGTCGGGCGTCTCCACCTCATTGAGCAGAACCTCCTGCGACCCTGAGGCGGACAGGCCGGGTATTGAAATCCCGAGAAGCAGAAACGCCGGGAACCATGACACCACATTGCGGCGAGGGGAACAGAGGCTGCTCATGAAACGTCTAAATACTACACAGGGTGACACGCTTCCAAGGGGATTCGGGTCGGTGCCTCAAACACGCGGATCACTCGCACGCCAAGCGCGAGGAAAAATCGTGGAGCCCGCCGCGACAGCCGCAGGTTTATTGTTCGCCCGCAAGAAGCAGGCGGCCCAGATCCAGCGGGGCCGTGAACATGGCGAGCGTGCCATCGGGTTTGCGCGGCCAGTCTTCCTTTGGCCTGTCCCGATAAAGCTCCACGCCGTTTCCGTCAGGATCCTTCAGATACACCGCCTCGCTCACTCCGTGGTCGGCCGACCCATCCAGCGGAATCCCCGCCTCCAGCACCCGCCGGACAGCACCCGCCAGTTCTGCCCCGGACGGGAAGAGGATGGCGACGTGATAGAGGCCGGTGGTGCCAAAGGCGGGGGGATTACCGCCCGCGCTATCCCAGGTATTCAGCCCAATATGATGGTGGTAGCCGTCGGACGATAGGAATGCCGCCTGGGTCCCAAATTGCTGGGTCACTTCAAATCCCAGCACATCGCGATAAAATGCAAGCGACCGTTCCAGATCGGCCACTTTCAAATGCACATGACCGATGCTGGCATTCATCGGTTATTTTTGGAGACGGCTTGCGATGAGGCCGTCGAGCGAAGCCTTGCCGGCGCCCTGGACGATGACGATCAGCGCGAGGCCGATCGCGAGCAGGTGGTATTCGAAGCCTTCGCCTTTTTGATTGCCGAACCAGTTCATGAAAAATCCGTTTGCCGCATGTGCGGAAAAGATGGCGACGACCATGACCGAAGCGACGCCGAATGCGGCCACTCTGCTGAACAGCCCGACGATCAGGCCAAGCGCTCCGGCGAACTCGGCGGCAATCGCAAGGAACGCAAACAGGACGGGGATGTGCATCGTGCCGGTGAAGAACTGCATGGTGCCGGTGAAGAACTGCATGGTGCCGGTGAAGCCATTGCCCCCGAACCATCCGAGCACTTTCTGCGCGCCGTGCGGGAACATGACAAGGCCGAGCACGAGCCGCGCGATGAGCGGGCCGGTGCTGGAATCGGTTTTCAGGAGAAGGTGAAGGAGTTTCATGGTGTGTTGGGTTTTTAGTTGAGATCGAAAAGGAGGACCTGCGACGGGCGCGCGGCAAGGAGCTCGATGGAGGTCGCGCGATCGAATGCCGCCGCGTCTCCGCCGGTGAGATTCTTGCCGTTAATCGTCACCTCACCCTCGGCAACGTGCAGCCAGGCATGGCGGCCTGCGGCGAGCTCGAACGTGGCGCTGTCACCCGCTCCAAACTTCGCGAGCCAAAGATCCGCATCCTGGTGGATGGCAATCGAGCCGTCCCGGCCGGTCTTGCTCGCCACGAGATGGAGCGCTCCGGCTGCCGCATTCGCAAAGGACTTTTCGGCGTATCGCGGAGTGAGCCCTTTGCTATCCGGCTGGATCCAGATTTGCAACAGGTGCACCGCCTCGTCGCGCGAGGGATTGAACTCGCTGTGCTGCACGCCGCTCCCGGCGGACATGTATTGCACCTCGCCGGTCCGGATGATCCGGCCGTTGCCCATCGAATCCTTGTGCTCCAAAGACCCGCTCAGGATGTAGGTGATGATTTCCATGTCGCGGTGCGGGTGCGTCCCGAATCCCATGCCGGGCATCACGAGGTCGTCGTTGATGACGCGCAGACTGCGGAAACCCATCCATTGAGGATCGTAGTATTCCGCGAAGCTGAAGGTGTGCCAGGTATCAAGCCATCCATGGCTCGCATGCCCGCGTTCGTCGGCTCTTCGAATGATCATGCCGCAACCATCGCACGACATCCGCAACATTGTGAAAGACCATGTTTCTTGCCTGAGCATAACTTTCAGGCATACTTGCTGTCGCATGGAACTCCGCCACCTCCGCTATTTTGTTGCCGTCGCCGGAGAGGAGAACGTCTCCCGTGCGGCATTGAAGCTCCATGTTTCCCAGCCCGCGCTCAGCCGGCAGGTCCGCGATCTGGAGGACGATATTGGTTTTCCGCTGCTGGAGCGGAGCGCGAAGTCCGTGCGCCTGACACCGGCCGGCCGCGAGTTTCTGAACGGATCGCGCGCCGTCCTTCAACGGGTGGACGAAGCAGTCGAGGCCGCTCGCGCTGTCGCGACCGGAGGAAATGAACTTCACATCGGCTATGCGATGTCGCCGACGGTGCGCATCCTCCCGCAGGCCCTGCGGGCGTTTCAGTCTGCGATGCCGGCCACGCGGGTGAAACTCCACGATTTGTCCACCGAGGAAATGCTGACCGGCATGAGAAATGGAAGGCTGGAGATCTCTTTCATGGTGCACTCCCGTTTCGCGTTGAAGCGCGGGCTTCATTTTGAAGAACTGACGCGGCTCCCGGTCCGGCTGGCCATGTCTCCGGAACATCCGCTCGCCCGTCGCAAAACCGTCCGTCTCACCGAAATTGCGATGCATCCCCTTGTCACATTCAGCAGGGCGGAATACCCCGACTATCATGAATTGCTGGAAGGTTGGTTTGCGAGAGCGCGGCCGCGCATCGCGGAGGAACACGACAGCGTTGCCAGCCTCATCGCGGCGGTCGAATCCGGGAACGGGGTCGCCCTGGTGACGGAATCCATGGCGTGCGTGGCGGGTCCGCGCCTTCACCTGGCCCGGGTCACTCCCGCGCCGGCCCCGTTGGTGATCGCGGCGGTCTGGCCCGAAGGGAAACTGTCCGCCGCCGCAGAGCAGTTTCTTTCCTGCGCGCGGAAATGTTCCCGTCAAAAGGCCTGACCTCCACCCCCTGGGCCCGCATCGCTTGTTGACTCGGCGCCGCGGATGGTGTCCCAGTGGGGAATGCTGAAAACATTGCTTCTCCTTGTTGCCTCTCTGGCTCCCCTGTCCGCCGCCACCCCGCTGCAGGAAATTCCATTCAAGACAGCCGATGGCAAAGACGCCTCGCTCAAGGATTATGCGGGCAAGGTCGTGCTCGTCGTCAACGTCGCATCCCGGTGCGGCAACACGCCTCAGTATGCCGGCCTGGAAAAATTGTTCATTGAGAATTCATCGAAGGGGTTCGTCGTCCTTGGGTTTCCCTGCAACGATTTCGGCGGACAGGAACCCGGCACGAACGATGAGATTAAGGCGTTCTGCACACAGAAATACAACGTGACGTTCCCGATCCTCGACAAGATCCATGTCAAGGGCCCGGAGCAGGCCCCGCTCTACGCCGCGCTGACCGGGCCCGCCGCCAAATTTCCCGGGGACGTGAAATGGAATTTCGGAAAATTCCTTATCGGCAAGGACGGCGAAGTCATCGCCCGCTTCGATCCCCGCACCAAGCCGGACGCCCCGGAAGTCGTCACCGCGATCGAAACAGCTCTCAAATAAGGCGCTGGCAATTTCAGAAACAAAATGGCTAAAGCCGAAATCGGATTCGAGCGCACTCTGGACGACGGATCCGTCCGGCAGGTCTACGTCGCGCACAACGGAGGAAAGTATCGCTTCTTCGCAAGAGGCCGGCGCTTTGACAACTGGGAAGCCGAAGCGGAGCCGCCGATCGAGGACTGGCTCGAGCTTCTCGATTGCGTGCGCCGCCGGGTCGCCCGCCGCAAGCTCATGCCGGAGGAGGAATCCCGCGTGATCGCCTGCATCCGCTCGCGTTTCCCCAGGCACGAGTTTTAAAATCTCCCGCCGGGGAACTTAAAACCCGACCGCGCAGGATTTCAGCTCATCCAGTGTGGCGAATTCGAGCGTCGATGCATGGGTGGCCTCCAGCACAACCCCGGGAGCCATGCCCTCATCGAAGGCTTCCTTCCATCTCGGCGCGCAGAGGCACCAGCGGTCGCCGGGAACGAGTCCGGGAAAATCAAATTCCGGCCGCGGCGTGGTGAGGTCGTTTCCCTGCGCCATCGAATACTCGAGAAAATCCTCCGTCACCATCACACAAACCGTGTGCACACCATGATCCCCCTGCCCGGTGTGGCAGTATCCATCGCGATAAAATCCGGTCTTCGGCTCGAAGCAGCACGGCTCCAATTCCCCTCCCAATACATTTCTGGCCATGGCGTATCTATGAACGGTTTTTCCGCACATGCAAGTGGGCTGGGTGCCGCCTGGCCGCAGACCTATTTTCTGATATCGAACCACTAAATATCACTTAAAACACTAATAAAAAGACTGTTGCATTACAAATCCCACATGAAAGGCAATGATAGGTTTTGTTTGGTTTACCGTCTGGTTTTCCGTGGGCATTAAAAGCCCATTCTGACCTTGCGATCCCCCGGAAAGCCGTGAAGAAGAAATATATTCCAATTTGTGGAAATTTAATTACTTGACTTGAGTCAATATATTTACGTTCGTGCCGAAAGTTCTGTCGGAAAAGCTCACTTTTCAGCGAGGGGTCGGTGCGGGTCTGCGGGAGTCGGGTGGCCGCAACGGACTTTGCTGAAAGGCGCCTTCTGCAACCGGAACAGCAAGCGGAATTCAAAAAACACCACTCACGCCATGAACCACACGCCTTTCACGCAACCGTTTGCGCCGTCCTCATCCCACCGCCGGATTTTCTCAGGTTTCAAGTTTCAGGTTTCAAGCTTCGGGTTTCTACTTTCCGCTCTCCTTCTGCTTCTCCTCGCCCCCGCTCCGACTGTATTTGCCCAGCAATTCACTCTGACCTGGGGCGCGGGGAGCGGGGGCAAAATCCAAACGGCTTATCCTAACGGCGCGTATGATCCTGGAACGTTCATGTCTTTCACCGCCATTCCGGATCCAGGATATTTATTCCGCATCTGGCAAACGACGGGGAGTGTGGTGCTAAACCCCACCAACGCTCAAATCAGCTTTCAGCTCACGGCGAACACCACGCTTGCCGCCGTTTTTCAACCAGCTCCGGCTCCGACACCTGCCCCCGCCACCCATTGGAAGGGTCAGACGAACAGCACCTGGTCCGGTCAGAACTGGGCCGGCAACGTCAATGGCAACCTCACCGCAACCACAAATACCCCGAACAGCAGCAGCAACATCACCCTCTCCTCCCCCGGTGCGACGAATCAGACGCCGATCACGCTCGACGTGAACGCCACGATCAAGAACCTGACCGTCAATGCCACAGTCGGTCTCTTCGGAAACAAAACCCTCACCGTCACCGGCAACACGGCCATCGGAAATGGCAACCTCACCCTCTCCAACGGGGTGACACTGAGCAGCAATGGTAGCTCAACGATTGCCCAGCAGTCTGGCGAGAATGGCTCTGTCACCGTGAATGGCACTTGGAGCAATAACAACAATCTTACGGTGGGCGGTAACGGAACGGGAAGTCTGGCAATCAATGGGGGCAGCGTTTCCGGCACACAGGTGTTCATCGGTAACGGTGCCGGCTCTTCGGGCACGGCGACGGTGACGGGCGGGTCATGGACACTTTCGAATGCCCTCCAAGTGGGCAATAAGGGCAATGGAACGCTATTGATCAGCGGCGGGAATGTCTCCACCACGAGCCTGAAATTGGCTGTGAACCCGGGGGGGTCCACCGGCAACGCTACGGTCTCGGGCGGGAACCTGACGATCGATGGCATCACTATCATCGGGCAGGCTGGAAATGGCACCTTGCTGGTGAACGGCGGCAATGTCTTCGCCAATGGAACGACCTCCATCGGCTATTTTACCAACGGATCGACCCCCGCCGTGGGCGCTTTGACGGTGACGGCCGGCAGCTTCACCAGCACTTCCGATATCACGGTCGGCAAACTGGGGAACGGCACACTCAATGTGGTCGGCAACGGCACGGTCAGCGTCGGTGGCGGCACCGGCAAGGTGATCCTTGGGTCGGAGGTGGGTGCCGGGACGGGCGTCGGGACATTGAACATCGGCACCTTCGGCGGCAACTCCACGGCCGGCACGCTCAACGCCGCCGAAGTCAACGGCGGCAACGGAACCGCGACCGTAAATTTCAACCAGTCGGGCAACTCCACCTTCGCCCCGAAGGTCACCGGCAGTGCCAAAGTCAACCAGTTCGGTGCCGGCACCACGATCCTCTCCGGCACAAACACCTACAACGGCACGACCACCATCAGCGGTGGCAAGCTGGCCATCAATGGCGACAACTCGGGCGCGACAGGCGCGGTCAACGTGCAGAATGGCGGCACGCTCGGCGGCAACGGCTCGATCGGCGGGGCGATCACGGTGCAGAACGGCGGCACCCTCGGGCCCGGCAACTCGATCGCCACGCTCACCGGCACAACCGCCACTTTCCAGAGCGGCAGCCTTTTCGCCCTCGAAGGCAGTGGCGCACTCTTCGACCGGCTCGACCTTTCGGGTGCTGCAACAATCAACAGCGGCGCACAGATTTCCTTCACCACCCTGACCCCTCTTACCGCGAACAGCTACACCCTCCTGACCGCCGCCAGCGGACTCGACGGCTCGGTGAAGTTCACGCTCAGCGGCGCTCTGCCTGCCGGCTATGCCCTCAAGTATTCCGGCACCGCTCTCACGCTGAATCTCCCCCTCTTCATCCATGCAAATGTGGACTCGTCACTCACAACGGGTGGCAACCAATTCGGCTTCGCGCAGACGGGAGGCTGGGTGGGCAACGTGGCCCCGGGCCCCACGGACGTCGCGGTGTTTGATAATACGGCGTCAGCAGCCAATCTCGCGCTGACGGCGAACGGAACGAGCAACCTCGGGGGCGCGTTTAATCCCGGTCAAATCCGCATTACAAATGCGAACGGCCCGATTGTGTTCAATGCCCTCCAGAACCCAATGTCCATCACGAGCGTCTCCGGTATCGGCGTTGACATGACCAATGCGACTGCGGATCTCACTTTCAACTTGTCCAAGGGATTGAGCATACTCGCGAACCAGACCTGGATCGTCGCCAGCGGGCGTCAGATCACCACCAGTTCTGCCACCTCGCTCGGTTTCGGGGCTTTCAACCTGACGATTGACGGAGCGGGCAACACGACTTTGGGCGGGGCCTCCTCGGGCACGGGGGCCCTCATCAAGCAGGGCAATGGCACGCTCACGCTTACCGGCAACAACTCCTACTCCGGTGGCACGAAGGTCAAATCTGGCACGCTTGCTGTGGCCTCGGGCGGCGCGATCAACCACGCATCCTTCGACCTCGTCGTCGGCGACGTTTCCGGCGACAACGCCACATTTTTCCTCTCAGGCAACAGCAGCTCGGTGTCGGTCGGAAATTCCACCCTCGGAAAGGGCGCGGGCTCCACGGGCACAGCGACGGTGACGGGCGGGACATGGTCAAGTAAAGGCCTTAACGGCGCTCTCACGGTCGGCGGGAACGGCAACGGCACGCTGAATGTCAACGGGGGCATCATTTCTAGTTTTGTAGGAAGCCTCGGATCCAGTGCGGGCTCCAGAGGCGTTGTCACTTTCAACAGCGGCAACTGGACCATGGTGAGTGGTTTGAGCGTCGGCTCTGCCGGAACCGGCGTCCTGAATCTCAACGGCGGGAGAATTGAGAATGGCGCAGGCGCGATCGATGGTGCCGCCAGCACGGCCACTATCACCGGTGGGACGTGGGTCAATGACTCACTGACGGTTGGATTCGTGAGTGGGACAGGCACTCTTGCAATCAGCGGAGGGCTCGTTTCGAGTAACGATGGGATTCTCGGATATTATCCGGGAGTCCAAGGCTCGGCCACGATTTCGGGCGGGACATGGGCGAATGCAAATTCGCTAAACATTGGGTATTACGGCAACGGGACTCTGAACCTCACCGGCTCCGGAACGGTGGGCGTGGGCTCTGGCGCAGGCACAGTCACCATCGCCAACCAGGCGGGCTCGGTCGGCACGCTGAACCTCGGCACAGGTACAAACGTGGGCACGCTCAACGCCTCCGAAATCACCGGGGGAGTTGGCACCGCGAGCGTGAACGTCAACCAGTCGGGCAACTACACATTGGCCCAAAAGATCACCGGCAGCGCCAGCGTTAACAATATCGGGCCCGGCACGAACACGCTCACCGGCACGAACACCTATACCGGCAAGACGTCAGCCCTGGCCGGCAACCTGCTCATCAACGGGAACAACTCCGGTGCGACCGGAGCGGTCACCGTGGGCAGCGGAGCCATCCTCGGCGGCAACGGCGCAATCGGCGGGGCCATCACTGTGCAGGATGGCGGCACGCTCCGGACCGGTAATGGCACGATCGCCACGCTCACCGGCACGACGGCGACGTTCCAGAAAAACAGCCTTTTCGCCCTCGAAGGCAACGGGGCATTTTTCGATCAACTCACGCTCTCCGGTGCCGCGACGATCCAATCCGGCGCGCAGATCTCCTTCACTAGCCTCGGTGCCCTCACGGCGAACAGCTACACGCTCTTGAGCGCTACCAGCGGGATTGATGCCGCAACGCCGTTCACGCTGAGTGGCCTCCTGCCCTCGGGCTACTCGCTGGTCTATTCGGGCACCGCCCTCACTCTCAAGTTGAGCGCCTCTCCGGCAAACGCCTATTGGAAGGGCGGAATCGATGCCAACTGGAACACTCTCACCTCTGGTTTGGCCAACTGGGCCACCGCACAGGACGGCCTCACCAATGCCGGGGGGATTCCGGGCGCGGCGACCGACGTCACTTTCTCGGCCAACGGTTCGGCCAATCAGAACACCACGCTTGGCGCGGACTTCAACATCAGGAGCCTCACGGTGAACAGCCCCTCCGCTGTCACCATCGGCGGCTCGAACAAGCTCACCATCACCGGCACGAACACCCTCACGGTCGGAAGCGGCGCCGGACTCCTCACGATCAGCGCCAACAGCTTCATACTCGGCGGATCCAGCGCACAACTCGATACCGGCAACAACTCCGGCGCCCTCATCAGCAGCGTCATCTCGGGGTCCAGCAATCTCGTGAAGTTGGGCACAGGCAACCTCACCCTCTCGGGCAACAACACGTATTCCGGCGGCACCATCATCAAAGCCGGGACATTGCAAATCACCGGAGCGGGCGCAATCAACCACACCGCCTCCGACCTCGTCGTCGGCGAACTTTCCCGCGACATTGGCAACCTCGTCCTCTCGGGCTCAGGCAATTCGCTGCGGGTCAGCCAGTCCATCCTCGGCCAGAGCGCTGGCTCCCAGGGCTCCGCAACATTGAACAGCGGCAACTGGACGAATAGCAGCGACCTCGTGATCGCCAATTCCGGAAACGCCTCGCTTCTCGTCAACGGCGGCAAGATCTCCGGCAATAACACGTTCATCGGCAACTTCGCTGGTGCTTCCGGCTCGGTCACAGTCACCGGCGGCAACTTGACCAGCACCAAAATCTTCAACGTGGGAAACTATGGCGCGGGCACGCTCCTCATTAACGGAGGCAGCGTCTCCAATCAGATTGCAAATTTTGGCAACTTTGCCGGTTCCACAGGCAACGTGACCCTCACCAGCGGCAACTGGACCACCAGCAACAACCTGAATGTCGGAAATTACGGCAACGGCACGCTGCTGCTGAGCGGCGGCAACATCACCGCATCCAACAGCACCAACATCGGCAACTTTGCCGGCTCCACCGGCATCGCGACGGTGACGGGCGGAACCTGGGCCAACACGCAAGTCCTCATCGGAAATTCCGGAAACGGCTCGCTCTTGATCAATGGGGGAAAGGTCGCATCACTTTCCAACGTCGTGATCGCCAATTCAGCCGGCTCTGTTGGAACGATGAACGTGACGAGCGGCAACTTTACCACGAACGGCGCCTTATTCGTCGGAGAATCCGGCAACGGTTCGCTGCTCGTCAATGGGGGCAATGTCTCCGGTTCTGGCTTTACTATCGGTGATTCAAATGCGGGTGGCTCAGTAACCGTGACGAGCGGGAATTTGACGGCAACTGGCACACTCACGGTCGGCGGCACGGGCATTGGAACACTGCTCGTTAATGGCGGCAACGTGACTTCCGCTCAGGGCGGGATTATCGGAAATTACGCCGGCTCCAATGGAACGGCGACGGTGGCCGGAGGAACCTGGAACGCCGGCACCAGTCTCGTTGTGGGCAAGTCGGGAACAGGAACACTGCTGATCAACGGCGGGCAAGTTTCAAACGCGATTGGCACCATCGGCAATGTCGTCAATTCCAGGGGCAGCGTCACCGTCTCGGGCGGCAACTGGACCAACTCCAATGATCTCACGATCGGAAACAGCGGCAACGGCACACTCGCAATCAGCGGTAATGGCTCGGTCTCCAATGCTAACGCTATCATCGGAAAAGCCAAAAATTCGAGCGGTGCTGTCACCGTTACGGGCGGCACGTGGACCAATAACGGCAGCCTCACGATCGGAAGCAGTGGAAACGGCACGCTCGCAATCAGCGGCGGCTCGGTTTTAAATAAACTTAGCACCCTCGGCGAAAACGCCGGTTCGAACGGCGCGGTGACGGTGACGGGGGGCAACTGGACCAATTCTGTCGATCTCAACGTCGGCTACTCAGGCAACGGCACCTTGACTTTGAACGGGGGCACGGTCACCAATGTCACCGGCTTCATCGGTTATAACGCCAATTCGCAGGGGACGGCGATGGTCACCAGCGGGACTTGGGCCAATTCGGGCGGTCTCGCCGTCGGAACTTCAGGCAACGGCAACTTGATCGTGAACGGGGGCACGGTCACCAATGCCACTGGCTTCATCGTCAACTGTGCCGGCTCAAATGGGAAGGTAACGGTCAGCAGCGGGACCTGGGTCAGTTCTGGCGGTCTCTCCGCGGGTAGTTCCGGAAACGTGCCCTTTACAGTGAACGGGGTCGCGTGCAC
>QYQL01000051.1 GCA_007280915.1 Verrucomicrobiaceae bacterium
GATAGACCGGCAGGGTGGGGGGATTGGGATTCCAGACACGAAAGGAAATCCGGTCGAAGGCGATCGGGGGCAGGTCAAAGACCAGCACTCCCGTCCGCTGCTGTTTGGAAAACCGGAAGGTCAGCTTGAGCGAGGGACCGGTCTGTTCCGGGGTCGGCTGGTTCACGATCTCCCAGTTTGTGGTGGCGCCCGCCGCCCGCAGGCGCCGCGTGTAGTCCACCTCCGGCTCGAAGTATTCCCAGTGGATGGGGACCTCGTCGGCAAACAATTTTCCCGCCAGGATCAGGGATGCAAAAAGAAGACGTTTCATTTTTGTAAAAGTTTTCAGTTTTCAGTGATTCAGGATAGCATCGCGGGTCGGGAGTTTTCGGTGCTGAAAACTGAGCGCTGAATCACTGAACACTTTCCTTTTCCTTCCACGGTCCGATTTTTCCGTCGGGAGTGAGGAGCCAGTCGCCGCTTGGGGGGACCTGGATTGTGAGGATATCCCCGGAGCGCGAGACGAGGGGAGTGACGATCCCCGTGGCCGTGATGATGAGGAGCTTGTTGCCGGCGTAGGCATAGTTCCTGACGGCGGCATCCTTCCAGCCGGGCGGCAGGGCCGGGTGGATGTGCAGGCCCTTGGCGACCGGCTCAAGCCCCAGCACGCCGTTCAGGAAGAAGAGGGGGACGAGGCCGGATTCCGGGAATTCGCGGAGGATGCCGACGATGTCGGAGTGGCCTTCCATGTTGGCCGGGTCGCGCCGAATCTCATCCTTCGCCGCCTCGTCCAGAATGCCATCCATGCGCGCCATCGCATTCACGATTCCGCCCGCGCGGAGGCGTGCCATCAGGTCGTAGTAGGAGACGTAGAAAATCGCGCCTCCGTTCTGGATCTGCTTGCCGAATTCCGCATTGCCGCCGGGCTTGATATTCAGGGCCCCGTTCCATGTGTTCACCATGGGCGGTGAGCCGGCGTTCGCATCGATGGTGTTCGTGCGCGGCGCGAATCCGAACGAGTAGATGTCCTTGCCGGTCGATGTGTCTCCCGCGACCGTCCGTTTTCCATCGAGCCAGTCGAGGATTTGTTTGGCGCGGTCTCCATCGGCGAGCCCCCATGCGACAGCGGGCAGATTGACGAATGTGAACCCGTAGTCATACCGCTTGCCGTCCTTGTCGATCCATCCGATGAAACGCCCTTTTGCCTCATCCCAGAACGTCTCGTTGAACCGTTGTTTGACCAGCGGACGGAGTGCCCGGAGTTCCGCGGCGCGCGCGTCATTTCCGATGGCCTCCTCGAGCCCGGCCATCCACCTCAGCGACTCGTAGAAAAACGCGTTGTCGTAGGCGGATTGTCCGCCGAAGAGCCAGAAATCCCAGTAGTTGTTCCCCTTGCTGGCGGGAGTCCCGTCGATTTCCGGATCGGTTATCGTGAGGAGCCCGCTTGATCCGCCCAAAGTTTTGATCTGGTAGTCCATCGCACGCCGGGCCTTGTCCAGGACCGACTCCCCGGTCTTCGGATCCTTCAGTTCGAGAAACCCTTTGTCACGGGTTTGGAGATAGACCTGCGCGACAGCCATCGGGTAGATCGCGTTGGTCACGATGTGGCGGCTGTGTCCGAGGTGTTTGTCGCTGCCCGGCGACGGCCATACATATCCATCCGCCCCGATCGGGTTGTTGCGGATGTAGTTCCGGAGGGTTTCCGCCTCCGGATTTCCGGGCATCCAGGTGATCTTGCTGGCATCCCAGAAAAGCCATTCGCAGCTTCCGATGCCGAGCGCACCGCCATCGAGCGGACGGTCGGTCTGCCACCACGGGTTGTTTTTCGAGAACACCTCGTTGGCGGCGACTCCGTAATTCAGCCAGAGGTTGTTCCAGAGCCCGAGTTTGGTTGCGCTCGACGATGAGGAGAAGGCCGGAGGAGGCGCGGCGACGACCTGGACGCTTCCCAGCGCCATGCCGAATTTCCCGTTCGTGAGCCGTGTGGCCCTCGGCGTGGTGACGCGTATGGCGTCCGCCATCAAGCCGTTCAGCGGGATCCAAACTGCGTTTTTTCCCGGGTCGGGAAAAAATGCAAAGACCGCGCTCATGATCGGATGCCAGCGCTTGCCTCCGTCCATGCTGTATTCGATGGCAAAAAATTCCGGGAACGTCTCCTTCGCGTGGCGGGTGAGAACGATCCAGCCCACCGCCCGCGGGACGCCGAATTCCAGCGAGAGCCAGTTGCGGACGAGCGGGGAATCCGATGCCGGGCTCTGCCAGTTCAGGACGCCCGTGACTTTTGTCGTTCGCTCCGGATTTACGGAGTTGACCGGCTTCTGGCCGGCGGTCGCCGATCGCACCGGGATCGCCTCCATTTTTGGCGCCAGCCCGCCGCCCTTGATCGTGACCGGAGCCGGATGCCATTCCGACCCGCGGCCCGATATGCTCATCGCCATCCACCGCGCAGGGTATTCTCCCGGTGATCTCCAAATGTGTTCCAGATCCATGCCCGAATCCCCGGCCACCCGGCCGGATGGTGTCCAGGTTCCGTCCCCCCAATCGTAGATGTAGTAGATCATCTCGGGCACACGCTTGGAGAGCACCTTGATCCCCAGCGGCTGCCCGACCACTCCGGCTTTCGGCGGCGGTGCCGCGCACACGCAGGTCGCGACAAAACACGCCGGAACAAGCAACAGATTTCGCACCAATGGTGAATGATTCATTCGGAAAACCGCAAAAGGTATAGCCCCAGATTGACAAAATTCACGCAGATAGACGGAAAATGTTCAAAAAGCGGAAAGCGGAAGTTTTGACAGGGAAGCAAACCACCAAGACACAAAGGAAGGCAAACGAAGCATCCCCTCCGCGCAAAATGACGTTTTCCAAGACCTCCTTCGGGTCTCTTCGTGTCTTGGTGACTTTGTGGTGCGATTCTTACCCCGGAGGGGCGACACGCTCGGGAGAGCGGGAGTCCAAAACCGGAAACCGGAGAGAAAAAAATCCTGCGCGAAGCGCGGCACTTGGCCGCCTGCGGCCCCACTTTCCGCATTACTCCGCTTCGCTCCGGTTGCCCTCCCTGGGCCAAACGTTCGACTTGGTCCCTTTGCATAAAGCGCTCCCGCGCTGGTTTTCCGAGATCCGCATTCCGCACTCGGCGGAGTCAATACTGAGCACTGAAAACTCTTGTTGGTGATTGAGACCGAGCTATCCCTCGATCTGGAAAGCACTGCCTCCCGCGTTACACCCCAGCCTTGAACCACTCCCGAAAACCTCGTATCGTCATCTCATGAACACCGAATTCGCGCCGATCTTCAAGCTGGGCCGAGCCGAACGCCTCCAACTCGTCGAAGACCTCTGGGATAGCCTGGCCGGGGAGGATGATTCCACGCCAGTTCCCGACTGGAAGCGCGATGAACTCCGCCGCCGAAAAGAACAATACGCGCAGCACCCGGCCTCCGGGATCGCGTGGGCGGATGTCAAACAGCGGGCACGCGTCCAAAATGGTTGAAAAGGTCATCTTCACCCCGGAGGCTGCAGAAGACGTGGCGACGGCCCAGATTGGTATGGGGTGCGATCAAATGTGGGTGAGGATTTCCGTGGAAGGTAGGGGCAGACCTCCGGGCTGCCCGAAGGAAGAAGGCTCGGCAGGCCGGGGACGTCCCGCCCTACCAGGTCCTCTTTGCAGCCGCACCCACATTTGCTCACACCCATTGGTATGAGGAACGCGAACCGGGGCTTGCGGGAAGTGGTTGTCTATGGAATGTTCCCGTCATGGGAAAAGTTCAGTTGTTGGAAGAATTTCGGGCGCTTCCTTTCGAGGATCGCAGGCAAGTGGCAGAGGCGATTCTTACTGAGGAAGATTCCTGGATTCCAGAATCGTTCCGTCAGGGGATGGAGGATGTGGTGGCCGGTCGTGTCATGGAAATGGAGAAGGCGCTGTCTGAAGCCCCAATTCAAGAACCTGCGGAGTGATTTACCGATTCCTGGCCACGGAGACATCGGGTTTCTTCGTGTCTTGGTGACTTCGTGGTCAGATTCTTGCCCCGCAGGGGCGACACGCTCTGGAGAGCGGGAGTCAAAACGGAAAACTTCTCTTATTCAACTTCCAGGCCGGTCGTTTGACAGGCTGGATCATTGTGATATCATTACATTCGCAATATAAACGTATGAAAACTCTGCAAAAAACACTGCAAATTCGCTTGCCACGGGATCTTCGTGAGGAAGCGGATTCCGTCCTGGGTGCCATCGGACTCGATATGCCCACGGCGGTCCGTCTGTTTCTCACAAGAATCGTTCAGACACGCAGTATCCCATTTGCTCTCGAAGCCGGTCCTGTTGAGACCATTTCAGTGGATCAGGAGACACAGACCCGCATGGAGGCTGTCGCTGCGGCATGGAGTGCCAAGAAGCGGACGACATGAACCTGCTTGTTTCCCGCCGCATACTCAAGCGGGAGTTCGGACGTGCCATTTCCTCCGATGATTTGTCCGTGCTCCGACGCACGGCGAAAGTCGCCCTTGCGACCTCATTGGCAGGTTCGGGACTCCCCGCAGGAACTCGACTGCTCAAAGCCTACGGCACAGCACGGTCCGGACCGAAACGCGTGATTTACCTGCTCGTGGTTAAAGAGGGAGATCTCTTTCTGTTGTTTTACCGTGGCAAGAATGACCCGCTCGGTGCTAACGCCACGGCGAAAAATCCGGCATTCCGCGTAGAACTCCACAAATACCTCGCATTGCTCGAACAGGATATTCGCGCCGGAGAACTCGATACGATTGATCTCCTTGCGGAAGACCCATAAGCCCTGGAAGACGAAATGTTAAGCGGCGCGATTATTTGTTTATGTTTTGACATCTTGAAGTCGGGTTCTTATCGTTCCCCCGTGTGCTTCCCCAAGCAGGACAGAACCAGAATTTCGCGCAAAGGACGCAAAGGTTTCCCACGCAATGGCGCAGAGCTCGCATAGAGAAGCCGGAACACGTGGCCGTGGGGACGGACCGGGCAGACAATCCGGAGGATTGCCCCAGAGGGGCGACACGCTCGGGAGAGCGGGAGTCAAACCGGTAAGCGGATATGGGAGACCGGAGAGACACAAATCCCGAGCGAAGCGCGGCACTCGGCCGCTTGCGGCCCCACTTTCCGCATTCCGCACTCGGCAGAGTCAAAACTGAGCACTGAAAACTCTTCTCAGCAATTTTCCAATTCCGCACTCCGCATTCTGAAATCCGCAATCAAATCAGTATGTATCATGTATTGACAAGTCTCGGAAAAATTGATTTATTTCAATCATGAAGAAGCCGATTCCCTCCAAACTTCATCTGAAGGCGCCTTTTCATGTCCGGCGATCCGCTTCGGCCGCATTCCCGGTTCAATGTTCTGCCCGCTCCGCAATCCGCAATCCGCA
>QYQL01000041.1 GCA_007280915.1 Verrucomicrobiaceae bacterium
GAATATCCAATCATGAAGGGCAGAACGACCACCCGCGCGATTCCCCCCTTGGATATTGGAAATTCTTCCCCACCCCGATTGCCATGAGCAGCAAGGACAAACAACCCCCGGAAGAGGCAGACCATTTGCTGTCGCTCCGCCAGAAGGCCGAGGCGCTCTTCCGGGAAACGCTCGACAGCTCGCTGGAGCAGCTCGATTCCCTTTCGCCCGAAACCCTGCGGACGGCCCTCCACGAGCTGCGCGTCCACCAGATCGAGCTGGAGATGCAGAACGAGGAACTGCGCCGGGCGCAGTCGGATCTGCACGCCGCGCACGACAAGTATTTCGACCTCTACGACCTGGCCCCGGCCGGCTACTGCACCCTCAGCGAGCAAGGTCTGATCCTGGAGGCCAACTTCACAGCGGCCAGGCTCTGGGACGCTCTCGGGGCGGGCTGAGCACCAAAATTCACGCCGCCACTATCGACGAAAACTGCAGTGTCGCCCTCCACCTCGTCTCGGCTTTCCTCATCGTCAAGAATTCGTGAACACTACCTAGCGCTTCCTGCTTGGCGAAGCCAAACTCGCAGAGTGTTGCCGCAGGCAACGATAATCCCCATAGGCTCCACCGGAAACCGGCTCAAGCCTTCGGTCTTGCTGGCAATTTGACCGTGAATGTGCTTCCTCTCCCCGGCTCGCTCACGACATCGATCGTTCCCCTGTGCGAGTCGACGATCGCCTTGGTAATCGCAAGGCCCAACCCCGCGTGACCCTTGGCGGATGAACGGGATTTATCGGCCCGGAAAAACCGCTCGAAAACATGCGGGAGATCATCCGGCGGGATCCCCTGCCCGGTATCGGAAACGGAAAGGGTCACGTCATCGGTCCCGCCGTCCAGCGTGATCCTCACGCTGCCTCCGGGCCGGTTGTATTGAATGGCATTGCTGATCAGGTTGCTGACCGCCCGCGCGAGCTGGCCGGAGTCCCCAATGCACCGCGCGGGCGAAAGATCGAGGCGAATGTCGCATTCCGCGGCAACCGGCCCCAGAAGCTCGACCGTTTCCCTGACGATGCGGTCCAGATCGCAGGGCTCTGCGACGGGCTTTGATCCCGCGGAGTCCAGCCGGGCGAGGGCGAGAAGATCCTCGATGATCCCGCGCATCCGGCCGGCGGCGCGCTGGCAGGCTTCGAGGTATTCCCGGTATTCTCCGGCCGGCCGCTCGCGCGTCAGTGCGCTTTGGGTCTGAGCAAGGACAACGGCCACGGGCGTTCGCAATTCGTGGGATGCGTCGGCCGTGAACCGCGCCTGACGTTCAAACGCCCCCTGAAGCTCGGCAAACGTGTGGTTAAGGTCGGTCGCAAGGCATCCGAGCTCGCTCTCGCTGTCGGTCGGGCGGATGCGCTGGCCGAGGTCGCCGGCGGAGATTTTCTTCGCGGTCGCGCTGATTTCCGAGATCGGGCGGAGGGCGCGCGCCGCAACCCACCAACCGCCTGCGAGCCCGAGCCCAAGCACCGCTCCCCCGGCCACAGCCAGCAGCCATGCGATGCGGCGGATGCCGGCGATCTCGTCGCTGATATCTCTGCCGACAAGCACGCACTCCCCGGACGGCGTGTCGTGAAAACATTCCCGCAAGGCAGCCCGCGACCGGAAAACCGGCGGGCCGGGCATCTGTCCCGGGCGCGGGATGTCTGCCGGAGCCGATGCGGAGGCTCCCGTTTGCTGTCCATCGCGCAGCCAGATGGCGTAATAAAACACCTGCCCCGGCATGCCGTCGAAGAGGTTCTGCTCGCGGGGCGATAGCCGGATTTTGCCGGGCTGCGGAGAACGGTCGTCCGCCGGAGGCTTGTCCGGCTTCATCGCCCCCTCGACGATCCCCATCCGCTCTTCCAGCTCGCGGTCCACGCGTCCGAGCTGGTTTGCGCGCTGCAGTTCCCACGCAGTAAACCCGAAGCCGGCCAGGGCGAGCACCAGCAGCAGCCCGTGCCAGAGCTGCAGCCGCCAGCGGACGGAGTGGAAAAATTTCATTCGATGCAGTAGCCGTGGCCGCGGCGCGTGGCGATCAGTTCGTGGCCGAGTTTCTTGCGGAGGTTGGAGACATGGACGTCGAGCAGGTTCGAGAGCGAGTCGTCGTCCTCGTCGAACAGGTGTTCGTAGAGTGTGCTGCGCGTGACCGTTTCGCCCCGGTGCAGGGCGAGAAATTCCAGAAGAACATATTCCCGCGCGGTCAGCGCGACGGAAATTCCGGATACAAAAACGCTGCGGGCCGCGGTATCGACCACCACCTCTCCGATCTCTATGACGTTGCGCGTTTGTCCCGCAGATCGGCGGATCAGCGCCCGCAGCCGGGCGAAAAGCTCGCCGAGATCGAACGGTTTCACCAGATAGTCATCGGCCCCGGTATCGAGCCCGCGAACCCGGTCGCGCGCGGCATCGCGCGCCGTCAGCATCAGCACGGGGGTTTTTCTGGATTGCCTGAGGCTCCGCAGCACCTCCCAACCGTCCATGCGGGGCAGCATCACGTCGAGCACCACGGCATCGTATTCCGCGCTCTGCGCCTTGTAGAGTCCTTCTTCACCATCGGCTGCGGTATCCACCGCATAGCCCTCTTCGCGCAGCGCCCTGGCGAGGCCAGAGAGCAAATCCGCTTCGTCTTCGATGAGGAGGATTCTCATGAGGTTATCGGTCGGATCCGGCAGATCTGTCAGATCGGTGAAGTCCCTTTGCATTCGGGGTAGTCGGCGCAGCCCCAGAACTGCTGCCCGGCGTTTTTGCCGGTCTTGGCGGTACGAAGGACTGTCGCTCCACCGCATTGCGGGCAGCTCGGTATGAGATCCGGCTGATCTGTCGGATCCGGCGGATTCTTCTTTCCGGCCCGGTGAGCGATGCGGGCGGTTGCAAGTTGCTCGCTGTAGCCGCCGCCCTCGACAAACTGCCGTTCGAGCGCACCGATCTGGCGGTCGAGCAGGAAGTTCGCCTGGTGGATCAGGCAGATCAGCGCGTTGGCCCGCACCGCCGGGTCGGTATGGTCGAGCCATGGCGCGTAGAGGCCCCACCGCTGGTGGTCGCTGAGATCGGACAGATCCGCCGGATCGCCATGCTTTTTCCGGAACTCCTGCGGCACGCGGCGCACGGCGCCGGCATCTTCGGAATCCGGGCCCCACTGGGGGAGCCGGCGATGCCTGAGGAAGTCCTCGTAGTCGAGGAGCAACTCTTCGAGACTCGCGCGGGCGACATTGAGCAGACGCAGCTCGGTCTGCGAGGAGGTCGCAGAAGCGCGGCTGCCTTCGGCGATATTCTGGCGTCCCGAACGGGCCGCTTGGACCATCTGGTCCACAAGCCGCGAGCGCGAGTCCACAAACTTTTCACAAAACCAGACAGTGGAATCGTAGATAAGCGTCGCCGTCTGAAAGCTGCAGGTGTCCCGATAGCCGCCGCTGGGTCGGAGCTTCTTCATGCAGCGGGATCGTAACGTCTCCAGGACCGCCGGGCGAGAGGATTTGAACCGCTCCTTCACGTTCGGTTAAGGTTCCCCTGCGTATCATTTCCTCGCAGGCCGGGGAGCGCGCCAAAATGAACTCACAAAAAATCGATACCTTGGTTGCGGGCGCCGGGCCACAAGTGCGGCGATGGCTGCCTGTTGCGCTCGTGATCCTCGTCGCCGTTATTCTGAGGGGGATCCTCCTTTTCGGCACTCCGCTCATGCCCGGGATGAACGGGGCCTACTACCTTGTTCAGGCGAGAGCGGTGCTCACTCACGGAACGCCGGGGCTTCCGGATCTGCCGCTCATTTTTTATGTGCAGGCCTTGCTGACGCGGGCCGTGCAGTGGGTTTCCGGGCGGGATCTCGACTCGTGCATCCTTTTCTCGGTGAAGCTCACGGATGCGATTCTTCCCGCCCTGATTGCGTTGCCAGTGGCCTTGCTTGTGCGCCGCTGGGCCAAAGCCGCTGGCGCACCACTTTGGATCGCTCCGGTCGCCGCGGCCGCCGTGGTGCTCAGCGCCCCGATATTGGGCATGGTCGGCAACTTTGAAAAAAACTCCCTCGGCCTGCTGTGGCTCTGCTTGCTCCTTCTGTTCCTTCACCGGTGGATGACCGTCCCGACGGCGGGAAATGCGGCTGGTGTGCTCTGCTTCTGGGGGCTGTCGGCGATGACTCACATCGGCGCGTTTGGAGCCACGGTGATGTTCGGCGTGCTGGCGATCGGGTTTTTCCTCGTGATGCGGCGGGGGTCTGGTTGGCGCGTGCTGTGGCCGCTGTTGGCTGCGGCTCTCGCCGTAGGCGCGGTCGCTGCGGGAATCGTCCTGTGGAAATTCGACGCCGCCCGCATCCAAAGGCTCGCCGCCGCACTGACCCACCCCGCCGACTACATGACCGGTAGCAGCACAGGGCCAGGCGGCCCCCCGGGCGGAATGCCCGGATTTCCCGGCGGCCACGTCCCTTTTCTTTTCATTGCTGTGCAGTCCGGGACTTCTCTTGTCTTCGCCATCCCCTGCATCGCGGCGCTGCTGGCCTGCTGGCGTCGGCGGACCGGGCTTCCCCCGGCGGACTTCTGCGTGGCGGCCGCATGCGCGGTCGGAGTTCTGGTGCTGACGGGGCCATGGGTGCAGGGGGACAAAGCTCCCCGGTTTTATCTCATCGCGATCGCTCCCGCGGTCATGGCTGCGGCCTTCGCATTGATCCACTGCAAAAACCGCCGGCTGCGCGCCGGGCTCGCCATCTTTGGTGCGGCTTGCATGATCGGGCCGTCGGTCTTCGTTGTTCGCGAAGGCGGGAGACCGGCCATCAGCGAGGACGGCCTGCGCGAGTTGCGCTCGCTCGCCCCGCTGATCGCGACCCCCGGCAAAACGCTCGTTGTGGCGAGGCACGGGATGGAGTGGTGGGCGGCGTGGGCGCTGCACACCCATATCGCTCAGGTCCCCGCGTTGCGGAGCAGTGACTGGCTGAATTTCGAGGCCGTCTATTTTCTGCGGTCCAAAATCGATAACCGTCCGATGCCGGGGGGAGGCCCTGGGGCATTTTCTTTGTGGGGGTTGTCGGGCGGCGGTCCCCCTCCTCCAGGAGGTCGGCCCCCCGGGGGCCCTCCGCACGGCATGAATCCGATGGATGATCCGGAGATTCCCCGGGATGCCGGGACCGTTCATGACGGGGACCAGTTTATCTTCTCCCGCGTCATCACGCCGCCGGGATTTGTTTCCGGGCACCCGTGACTCCGACGGCGAATTTTTAATAAATATTCTGCGCTTCACCTTCCCTTAAGGTTCGTTCGCGTAATCTGACGCCAGTGAAAAACGAAAACCCTCAATGAAAACACTCGCTCCCATTACCATCGCGCTGGCGCTGGCCACGCTGACAATCAACGCCCCGGCGCAGCAGGGTGGCGGCCCGGGACAGCCTCCCGGCGGGGAGGATAAGCGCGGAAAGGCGGAAGCTCTCACAGACGCGCAGGTAAAACAGGTCGGCGCCATCCTCGCCGGATACGATGCGCAGGCGCTCACGGCCGATCAGGCGCGGGCCATCCACGGCGCCTTTCGCCAGGCCGGCCTCCCGGGCGGCCCGGCGATCAACGAAGCGGTCGCAGCAGCCGGCTTCAGTCCCGAAAAGCTGCGCGACCTCGACCCTCGGCCCTCGGCCCCCGGCGGCGATCAGCGCGCGCCGAAAAGCAGTGAGCAGAATCCTCCGCCGGGCGGCAAGAACCAGTCCGATGGCGGCAAAGCGGGCGGGCCCCAGCAGTATTCCATCGAGCAGGCGGCTTCCGATAATGCGCAGCTCCACACGATCGCGTTCAACGGGCTGGCGTTTGTCACCGGAGACTTCGGCGCAGACACGTTTTTGCCTCCGGGCAAAGTGTGCGACTTTTTCGGCTTCCAGTATATGCGGGATATCGATGCCGCGCACAAGGGCCACAACCCGGTGTTTCTCGACCGCGTCGCGGGAAACGTGCTGCAGGTCCTCACCGACGAACAGCGCGCCGTGTTTGAAAAAGCGGCAGAGCAGGAGGCGGGGGAATTGCGCTCGCTCGCCGGGATGCGCTTGCCGCTCATCAAGGCGTTCTGCCGGCAGCTTGCCGGCGACATTCCTGCCGGAAGCCAGGGGCTGAACAAGGCCGCTGTGATAAAATATGTGAGCGACATCTTTGCCGCCGACGCGGAGGTGAGCTACCAGCGCGCCCAGATCTTCGGCCAGGTGGCGTCCTCTCTTTCCGCGCAGCAGAAGGAATCCCTCGCGAAAATGACGTTCGGCGACTTCAACACGTGGCCTGCCGTGGATATGGAAAAATACAAGCTGCCCCGGGGGACGGAGAAGATGATCAACGTCGCCTACATGACCTTCGCCAGCGAGTTCTTCAGCTGGTATGCGGGCTCGGTCAAGGCGGACACCTATTTCTGCCCGGAGCGTCACGGCACCTACTTCGGCGGATTTTACATGAAGGACATGCCCGCGATGGGAAAGCGCGACTTCGATATCAGCACATCCGTGACAGGCGACAGCGGCAAGGAGTTCCTCAACATTCTGACCGAGGACCAGCGCAAGGACATCATCGCGATCCCCGACCTGCAGCGCAAAGATCTTCAGGAAATCATCAGCGTGCGCGAATCCATCTCCAAGGAACTGCGCAAGTTTTTGAGCGGGGGCCAGGCAGACAAAGAGACGGTGCTTGCGCTCGGGCGGCGCTACGGCGAGCTCGACGGCGAGATGTCCTATTATTATGCAACAGCCTTTGCGACGGCCAACAGCACATTGACTGCCGACCAGCGCCAGGCGCTGGTCAAGCTGCGCAACCTCGACGGCTACACCAGCGCGCCGGCCTACATCTATTCGGATCCCGTCAATGGGCCGGTCAATTTGCCCGCGACGGATTCCTTCTTCTTTCCTCCGACAAGTTGACGGCTGTATGAGCCTGCAGAAAATTCTTTTGGTAGCCGCCTCGGTCGCCGGGCTGGCGGCTTGTCCATCGCAGGAAAGCGGGCCTCACCGGTTTGTGCTCCGGAGTCCCAAAGTGGCCGATGGCGGGATTCTGCCCGTGGATTTCACCGGCGACGGCAGCAGCGCCACGCTCCCTTTGGAGTGGGGGGGAGTGCCGGCGGGAACAGCGGGCTTCGCACTCATCATGCACCACGTGGATCCCGAGGGGAGGACGAAGTGGTATTGGACGCTCTACAACATTCCGGCGGATGTCCGCAGCCTTCCGAAAAATGTCAGGAACATCGGAACGCTTGGCAACAACAGCATCAATGGCCGGACCGAATACGCGCCTCCACATTCCAAGGGGCCGGGAGAGAAGCTCTATATTTACACGATCTATGCGCTGTCAGCGCCGCCCCGACTCGGCGTCGAGCCGGCCAAGGTCAGCCGCGCTGTCCTGCTTGCCGCGATCAAGGACAGCGTCCTTGATACCGCAGAGCTGAAGGTCGTTTACACGCGGCGTGGCATTCCGAGCGGCGACCGTGGAGGGAGTCCGCCCGCTCAGCTGTGAAGGCCTCTAAACAATTCAGCAACGCATGCCATTTTTCGGGGTTCAAACAAATGTCGGACCGGCCAGGATTCAACTCATGAAAACGCCCCTCTCTCTTGTTTTGTTCACCGCAGGTTTCGTGTTTGCCAGCGATGTTCCGTATCCCGTCGTCGGAACCGGCCAGTCCAAGTGCTATGACGACCGGAGCGAGATCGCGCCGCCGCAGCCGGGTCAGCCGTTCTACGGGCAGGACGCGCAACAAAAAAGCCCCCAGTCGTCGTATGCCCTCAGCGCCGACGGGCTGACGGTTCAGGATAAAATGACAGGGCTCACCTGGCAGCGGAGCCCGGACACGGATGGCGACGGCAAGCTCGACCGGAGCGACAAGCTGACGTTGGCGCAGGCGCAGGCGCTTCCCGCAAAACTCAACGCGGCCAAGTTCGGCGGGTTCGACGACTGGCGGCTGCCGTCGATCAAGGAACTTTATTCGCTCTTCGATGCCCGCGGGACGGATCCCAGCGGCCCCTCCAACGCGGATACCTCCGCACTGTCGCCTTTTATCGACACGAAGTTTTTCCGGTTCGCCTACGGGGATACGGGCCAAGGCGAGCGCGTGATCGATTCCCAATACGCCTCGTCCACAAAGTATGTCGGGAAGGGAGCCCGCGGGTTCGACAAGCTCTTCGGCGTGAATTTTGCGGACGGACGGATCAAAGGATACGACCTGATGATGCCGGGAGGGCATGAGGAAAAAACGTTTTTCGTGCAGTGCTTGCGAGGGAATCCCGGCTACGGAAAAAACGATTTGCGGGACAACGGCGACGGAACGGTCACCGACCGGGCCACCGGACTGGTGTGGTCAAAGGACGACAGCGGCACCGGCATGAACTGGCAAAGCGCGCTCGCCTGGGTGCAGAAAATGAACGCGGCGAAATTTCTCGGCCACGACGACTGGCGGCTCCCGAACGTGAAGGAGTTGCAAAGCATCGTGGACTACACTCGGTCGCCCGACACAACGCATTCGGCCGCAATTGACCCGGTCTTCCACTGCACGACGATCACCAACGAGGACGGCAAGGCGGATTTTCCGTTTTACTGGTCGGCGACGACGCACGCCGGGCTTCATGGCGGCGGGGCGGCGATGTATGTCGCCTTCGGGCAGGCGGCGGGATGGATGTCTCCGCGCGCGCAGGCGGGCGGGCCGCCACCGGAGCGGCCCGGCGGACCCGGCCTTCCGCCCGGCCCCCCGCCGCAGCAGGGCAACGAAGCCGGCCCGTATCGCTTCGTCGATGTCCACGGGGCCGGCGCGCAGCGCAGCGATCCGAAGTCCGGCGATCCCGCGATGTTCCCGCACGGCCGCGGCCCGCAGGGCGATGTTATCCGCATCAACAATTTCGTCCGCGTCGTCCGGAACGCGTCCAAGCCATTGCAACCATGACAAAAACTTCACGAATTTTCTACGCCATCTTTCTCGCCGCCAGTCTCCCGCTTGCCGCGAAACAACCGAACTTTGTCGTCGTGCTCGGCGAGGGCCACGGATGGAGCAGCACATCGGTGCAGATGGATGACACTGTGCCCACATCGAAGAGCGCGGACGTCAGCACCCCGAACCTCGAAACCCTCGCACAGAGCGGAATGCGGTTCGCGAATTTCTACGCAGCCTCGCCGCGCTGCACGCCATCACGGGCCGCGATCTTCACCGGAAAAAGCCCGGCGGCATTGAACATGACGTTCGTCGGCGAGGGAAAAGCGGACAACCGGGGAGCGGCTAACGGCAAGGTCATCCCGCCAGACTGCTCGATCGAGCTTCCCACCGGCGAAACGACGATCGCCGAATTTCTCAAAGCGAACGGCTACGCTACCGCGCACTTCGGGAAATGGCATGTCGGGCGCACGGACCCGTCGATCCACGGATTTGACGAGAGCGATGGCCCGACCAACAACGGCGGGCCGGAAAACGTCCCGAATCCCCATCCGAAACAGCTCTTCGGAATGACCGAGCGCGGGATGGATTTCATGGCCCGGCAGGTCAAGGCCGACAAGCCGTTCTACCTCCAGCTCTCGCACTACGCGTTCCGGCACGCGGAAGGCGGCAGACAGGAAGTGGCGAAGCCTGAAGATTCTGCATCGCAGGATCCCGCGCAGGCGGAAACCGACCTCGATGTCGCGTTCGGCATGCTTTTGAAAAAAATCAACGAGCTCGGCATCGCGGACAACACCTATGTCATCTTCACGACCGACCACGGCTCGCCGGGAAAAAACCCTCCGCTGGTGGGCGGCAAGGGAACGGTTTCCGAAGGCGGGCTTCGCGTGCCGTTCATCATTCGCGGGCCGGGGGTTCAAGCCGGCACATGCTCGCATGTCCGCGCGGAGGACGAGGACATTTTCCCAACGGTCGCCGCGCTCGCGGGCATCACGAAACCACTGCCCGGAGGCGTCGAAGGAGGCAGCCTGGCTGCCGTTCTCCACGATGCGGGCAAGGGAGTCGTGAAGCGTCCGCGCGAGGAGTTCGTTGTCCACTTTCCTCACTACGACAAAGATCCCTCCGGCCCGGCGTCCGCGATTCTGCTGGGCGATTTCAAGCTCGTCCGCATCTACGAGACCGGCGCGCTGCATCTTTACAACATCGCGCAGGATCCCGGCGAGCGCCGCGACCTCGCTTCTGAAATGCCGGAAAAAACCAAGGACCTCGACCGGCGGCTCACCGTCTACCTTGATTCCGTCCACGCCCAGATGCCGGTCCCGAATCCGAACTACGATCCCGCAAAGCCGGCAGATGCCCCGCACGGCGGCGGAAAAAGAAGGGGGCAACCATGAGGCTGCTTCTCATCGCTTTGCTGGCGGCCGCGACTGTGGCGCGCGCCGCTGACGCGCCACCCGGCCGAGACGGTGCGCCGCGCATGCCGGCCCAGGACTCGAAATGCAACGACGTGCCGGCCCATCCGTTCGATATCATCCTCGGCCGCCCCGAGGCCGATTCCGTCACTGTTAGCGTTCTTTGTTATGCGGACGCCAACGGGTTCATCGCCTACGGGACCGAAGCGGGAAAACTCGCGTCGAAGACGACGGCGAGGGCATTCAAAAATGGAGAGCCCGGCGAAATCGTCCTCCCGGCGCTCAAAGCCGACACCCGTTATTTTTACCAGCTCCACCTCGGCCAAACCGCCAGCCCGGAATATTCGTTCCAGACCGCAAGGCCGCCCGGCAAAGCCTTCTCGTTCACGGTTACGGCGGACTCCCATCTCGACGTCAACACCGATCCTGCAGTTTACCAAAACACCCTCGCCAACGCGCTCGCCGACAAGCCGGATTTTCACATCGACCTTGGCGATACGTTCATGACCGAGAAGCACGCGAACCGCGAAGCCGCCGCCAGACAATATCTCGCCCAGCGCTACTATTTCGGACAGCTCTGCCATTCCGCTCCCTTGTTCTTCGTGCTCGGCAACCACGATGGTGAAAGTCCGCGCGGGCGCGGCGACGACGGCCTCGCGGCCTGGGCAGCCCTCACGCGCAAACGCTATTTTCCCAACCCCGTGCCCGACAAATTTTTCTCGGGCGACGGATTCCAGCAGCCAGAAGCCGGGCTGCTGCAGGACTACTACGCGTGGGAATGGGGAGACGCTCTCTTCGTGGTTCTTGATCCGTTCTGGTTCACGCAAAAAGGACACGGACGCGGCGACAACTGGAAGCGCTCGCTCGGCCTGGAGCAATACCAGTGGCTCAAGCGCACGCTGGAGGGCAGCCATGCAAAATTCAAATTCGTCTTCATCCATCATCTTGTCGGTGGAGCGGACGAGCAATGCCGCGGTGGAGCAGAGGCGGCGCCGTTCTATGAGTGGGGAGGTTTGAATGCGGATGGCAGCGACGGGTTCAGGCAGAACCGTCCGGATTGGCCGGAGCCGATTCACCGGCTTCTTGTTGATAACAACGTCTCGATCGTCTTTCA
Organism: Verrucomicrobiaceae bacterium; assembly: GCA_007280915.1. Taxonomy (GTDB): domain Bacteria; phylum Verrucomicrobiota; class Verrucomicrobiia; order Chthoniobacterales; family Terrimicrobiaceae; genus QYQL01. The sequence goes on from QYQL01000041.1 coordinate 11,383, forward strand.
CGGTCACGACCACTTTTACGCCAGGCAGGAACTCGACGGCGTCGTGTATCAGGAGGTTCCTCAACCGGGCTATGCTTCAAGAGACGACAGGCCGCCGCGATCCGCGGCAGAATACGGATATGCGGGCGGCACAATTCTCGGGGGCACGGGTCACATGCGGGTGACGGTTTCTCAGGCCGGGGCCAAAGCCGAATATGTCCGGACGGACGGAAAGGCCGGGGTTGTTTTGGATAGCTACTCTGTTCGCGGGCCGGGAACGCCGATGCCGGCAGGCACCGCAAAACAGCTCACTCCGCCGGAACAACCGTCACAGAACCCTTGAGCTTAGCGCGGTCCGGCGGGCCGATGCGGTTTGGGAATTTCCCGAGGCGCTTCGGTCCGGCGGCTTGTTTATAGGGAATCGCGCCGCGCTGGTAGAGATACTCCGAGAGGGCGGCGTTGACCTCGCGGGTCGTGCGGATCGTGTCGAATGTGATCCCGCTGCGAATGCCGTCCACCACATTGAAAATGGAAGTGAGGGCCATGGGACCGGAAACAAAGAACGTGGCCATCCCCCCGATCCCCGGCGAAATATTTGATCCGCCCGTTGTGACAATCCTGAGAAACGGCCTGGGGAGCGGACCCGAGAGATCGTAGATGACGACCGTCGTATCCATGAGTGTCGCGCCGGCACCAAGCCCGACCACCGACCTCAAAAACCGGCTGCCCTGGTAAACGCGGTCGAAGTTTCCGCGGATCAACCAGAAATTTCCCTGAGGGAGCGGGGCATTCGAGGCAACGGCGGTCGCAGGCCCCACGTATTTTGGCAGCCGCATCACCAGGTTTCTGGTCATCATCTCCCGGAGCTGGAATTTGAAATTCTCCAGCTCCGCGCCCGCCCGATCCACCCGTGTCTGTGCCGACGTGAAAGTAAACGGTGCAACGAAGACCTTGTCCGGAAGGCGGGACGGGGAATCCGGCTCCAGCCGGGCGACATCTTTCACGCTGACCGATGCGCACGATGTCAGGAGGAGCGCACAGAAGACCCGTAAGATGTTTTTTCGGAAAATTGCCGGGATGTTTCGCATGCGGGGCTTTGTTCTTGATGAGGTCCGCCATCCTGTCCATTAAAAAGCGCAATGTTTGCGTCTGCCAGATCGGGGGCCCCGGCAACCGGAGTTGTGAATCCCTGGCTGTTTCTGATATACTTCGCTCCGTTCGGATTCCGCACAACCTTCGTCAGCTCCGTTTTTTTCCGTCGGATTCCTTAACTCCATGCCGACGATTTATAAAAAGCCGATCTATCCCGTGCAGCCGGGGCTGCGGGAATTTCTCGCCCGCTGCAACCGGGAGGTCCCGCTGCCGCTCACCTACTCGGACCTGTTTTATTTCACGGTCAGCGGTCCGCTTCTTGACAAGCAGGGGCGGGACACCCTGTGGCAGACCGTGGGATATCACTCGTTTGAAATGCCGCGCATCCACCAGTCGCTCAAAGAGATCTATGCGTTGTTGAAAAGCGGCGGGGACCGCGCGGCGCTCGACCATCTTTATGTCGACCGGGTGGATTATTGCTCGTTCGGAAACACCCAGCCGTTCCGGGTCCGAATCGTCAATTCCTACAACGACAACCAGGATTACTTCTATATCAAACGGGCCGATTCCTCGCGCATTTACGGGCTCGAGCTCGAGCATCTTCTTTCGCCCCACCGGATGCATTATCTCACGTGCGGAAACACCCTCGTCGAGGAACATGTGGCGGGAATCCCCGGCGACCTTTTTGTCAAGGAGTGGCTGCACAACCCGCAGGTCAAGATCATCCGGTTGGCAAAAGAGCTGGTGAAGTTCAACGAGCGCTGTTTCATCCGGCTTCTCGGGGACATGCGCGCCTGCAATTTCGTCATGGATATGACGCCGGATGTGGAGGAAGTCCAGATCCGGATCCGGGCGATGGACTTCGACCAGCAAAGCCACAACGAGCGCAAGAAATTCTACCTCCCTCAGTTTTTCAAGGAGAACCGTCCTCTGGTTCTTTACTGCACCAAGCACCTGAACCTGCAAACCGCCATGCAATACCAGCGCGAGGAGCAGGCCCTGATCATCCGCCGCATGAACAGCATCCATGACCGCTTGAGGCTCCTTCTTGACAACATGGCGACTGAGGATCTTGCTCCGGAACGGAATGTCCACCACCTGCGCGCCGAGCTTGCGGACCACTACAAGAACTCCCGTTTTGAAAACTGCGAGAGCATGGGGGATTTGGTTCGCGTGAGTCTGGAAAGCTTGAGGGACCGCCATGGTCATCCAGAAAAGCCCCACCCTCACACAACCGATACGGACCTCTTCGTGTGACGGCTTCTCCTTATGAGAAAAGTTTGTGAACAGTTTGTGAGTGCCGGGGGTGCCGGGCCAAAAACTTCCCTTTCTGGGCGTTTTATTGGGTTCCTGTTTCGGGCGGCCCTTTTTTGTTCACACTCCCGTTTCGCCGTGGAAAGCCCATGGTAAAAGAGGGGAACAGCCACGCGGCCGGTTATTCACAATATTAAGAAGAAGAAGAAGCAGGAGATAAATAAATTTTCTTAATCTAGATGTGAACAATCCCGATCAAAGGACACCTTCAATTTCGTCAGCGATTCGGAGAAAAGCGTCTCTGGGAGATGCCGCGCCGGTGATCGGGCGTCCGATGACCAGAAAGTCGGCACCGCACCGGACCGCTTCGCCGGGAGTCATGACTCGCTTCTGGTCGGCAAGATCGCTGCCGGTCGGCCTGACGCCTGGAGTGACGATCACCAGGCTTTGTCCGAACTCCTTGCGGAGCATGGTGATTTCCTGCGGGCTGGCTACAACGCCGCGCAGGCCACAACGCGACCCCATGCCAGCCAGAAGGAGAACCTGTTCTGCAGCCGGACGCGCGACGCCGACCCCGCCGAGAGACTCGTCGTCCATGCTCGTGAGAACCGTGACACCCAAAACCAGAGTTTTGGAGCTCACGGCGGCAGCAACAGATTCCGAGACCATGGCGGGACCGCCGGCAAGATGGATCGTTGTCATATCCACACCAAGAGACACCGCGGAACGGACGGCTTCTTTCGCGGTGTTCGGGATGTCGTGGAATTTCAGATCCAGGAAGACGCGGGCACCCGAGGCGAGAACTTCCTTTACGAGCGACGGACCGACTGAGGTGAAAAGCTGGAGGCCGATCTTGAAGACGCAGCCCTCGCCGGAAAGCGGTTCGATGAGCTTGAGCGCGGAGGCGGCGTCGGGGGCGTCCACGGCGACGATGATTTTTTCTTTGGCGGAAACAGACATTGGCAGAGAATGATGGACGCATGACAATTCAGGCCAACGCCAAAGTCAACCTCGTGCTCCGGGTTCTGGGGAAACGCCCGGATGGATTTCACGAGATCGAAACGTTGATGGTTCCGATCTCGTTGTCCGACGAGCTTGATGTTTCCATTTTCCCCGGCACGGGGATCGAGGTTCAGTGCGACGATCCGGACGTTCCCACCGATGCCGGCAATCTGGTGTGGCGCGCGGCGGCGGTGTTTTCCAGACACACCGGATTGACGTTCGGGACGACGATCGTCCTCCGGAAACGAATTCCCCACGGCGCCGGGCTCGGGGGCGGCAGCAGTGACGCGGCAGCGGTGCTCAAAGCCCTGGATGACCTTCACCGCACCAGTCTCGGTGATGGAGCGCTGGAGCAAATGGCGGCTGAAATCGGCTCAGACATCCCGTTTTTTATCCGGAACCGCGCGGCCAGGTGCCGGGGACGGGGAGAAATCATGGAGGAGGCACCTCGCCCAATTCCCCTCCGTCTCCTGCTCCTGAAGCCGCCTTTTCCGGTTTCCACCGCATGGGCCTACAAACATAGGACACAGAATGTCCCATGCCTCACGCAGACCGTTGCGGGAATAGAACTCGTCAACGATCTCGAGGCGCCGGTGTTCGGCAAGCATCTCCTTTTGCCGGTCATGAAGGCCTGGCTGCTGGAGCAGTCCGAAGTGCAGGCCGCGATGATGTCCGGTTCAGGGTCGACGGTCTTTGCTGTTTTGCAGGGCGAAGCGACCCCCCTGGCAGCCCGCGCCAAGATGCGCTTCGGCGAGTCCCTTTGGACTTGCGAGTGTCATACGGAATAGGCGGCTATTCGCGATTCCGCTTCTCGATCAGGGCGTAGGCGTTGTGATTGTGGATCGACTCGAAGTTCTCCGCCTCGACGCGATACCAGAGAATGTTGGAATCCACCTCGCACTTTACCGCGATGTCACGGACCAGATCTTCGACAAAGACAGGGTTTTCATAGGCGCGTTCGGTGACGGCTTTTTCATCCGGGCGTTTGAGCAGGCTGTAGAGTTCGGAACTGGCGGTGTCTTCCACCAGGCGGATCATGTCTTCCAACCACATGGGCTTCCGGCATCGGACAGCGAGGGTCACGTGCCCACGTTGGTTGTGAGCGCCCATTTTGCTGATGGCTTTGGAACAAGGACACAGGGTCGTCACCGGCACGATCACCACCACAATAAAATCCATTTTCCCCCGTTCTAGAGTTGCTTGAAACTTCACCGAATAATCCATCAAGCCTGGTGCGCCCGATACCGGGGCCTTTTTTTCGAGAAAAAACGGGAAGTCAAAATCCAGATGCGCGCAATCGCTCCCGAGCCGCTTCGTGAGTTGCTCGAGAATATCCCGGATGTTTGCCACATGGATCACCGGACCGTGCGAACCTAGAACCTCGATGAACCGGCTCATATGTGTGCCCTTGAAAAGATGCGGAAGGTCCACCGTCAACTGGACGGTGGCGATCGTGCTCTGGGTGGCGTGGTCCTTGTCCCGGACCTGGATGGGATAGCGCAGCGACTTGACCCCTACCCGATCGATTGGCATCCGCCGGTCATCCAGCTCGCTTTGCGTGTCTTTCATTTCCCGCACTATAGCGGGACAGGCGCGTCTCGGAAACGCTAAAATCAAAAATCCCCGCGCTAGAGCGGTTTAAGCAAAGTCATGGCCAGATACATCGTTGTAGTCGCCTCGCTCTGTCGAGGCGCAGCAGCAGCACGGCGACAGAGCGCCGTGGCCACAGTAAATCGGAAACCGCGCTAGGAATGGAGACTGTTCCACGTGGAACAATTGCTACCCGCGAGTCCGTCCGGCGCGCGGTGTTCCACGTGGAACCTTGTGCGGGAACAGAAAGAACGGATGGTGGTTTGGCGTGCTTTTCATTGCAGTATCATCCATAGTCCGGGCATCCAAATATCATTGAACAGATGACCCGAGAAAAACTGGAAAGCATTTCCCATGAAGCGGGGTTTGATGCGGTCGGCGTGACTCTGGCTGTGCGCGCCCCGCATGCGGAGGTGTTTCTTGATTGGGTTGGGGAGGGATGCCATGCGACGATGGATTGGCTCGCGCGGGATCCGGAGCGCCGCTGTAATCCACGGCTTGTCCTGCCGGGAGCCCGTTCGGTCATTGCGCTCGCGATGAATTATTATCACCCCGACGAACCGGTGGCTGACGGGGCCGCCCGTGGCCGGATTGCCCGCTATGCTCGCGGGCGGGACTACCATCATCTCATCAGAAAACGCCTTCGTGAATTCGACCGCGCGCTAGCCGAGGAGGGGGGCCAACAAAAATGTTTCGTCGATACCGGGCCGATCCTCGAGCGGGATTTTTCCGCTCTGGCCGGGATTTCCTGGCACGGAAAAAGCACGCTCGCGCTGCATCCACAGCTCGGAACGTGGTTCTTTTTGGCCGCGGTGATTACGACCATCGAATTGGAAGAACCGGGCAGTCCGATGCCCGCCCGATGCGGAAAATGCACGCGCTGCATCGATGTCTGCCCCACCAATGCAATCGTGGCCCCCTACAAAATGGACGCCCGCCGGTGCATTTCCTACTGGACCATCGAACACGAGGGCCCGCTTCCGAAATGGATACGTCCGCTCCTCGGTGACCGGATTTTCGGATGCGACGATTGCCTGGATGCCTGCCCGTGGAACCGGTTCGCAAAAATCTCCCGCGAGGCGGATTTTTCCGCTAGAAAATCATCACAATTGTCTCTTCAAGAATATCTTGCTCTAGATGAACAGGCGTTCAGAAAGCTGTTTGAAGGCTCCCCTGTCCGGCGCGCCGGGCGCCAGGGATTCCTGCGGAACGTCTGCACCGCGCTCGGAAACATCGGCACAAGCGCCGATCTTCCAGCACTCGAAAATACGCGCTTGGACGACGATCCGGTCATCTCCGAGCACGCCGCATGGGCGGTCGGGCAGATTTCTTCGCGAGGCAAATAAAACGCGATGCCGTATCGCGATCGCGTTATAGAAACGCTTCCGAGCGTGTGATTGACTCGCCGTGTTGAATGCGCATCATCTCGCGACTTTCCGCCGCGTATGATCGAGAATCACATTGTCAAAATCACCAAGGAACTGAGCCTTCAGCCCCGGCAGGTCGCCGCCGTTGCGGTCCTGCTGGAGGAGGGCGCGACGGTGCCGTTCATTGCCCGGTATCGCAAGGAACGGACCGGCGAGCTGGATGAAGTTCAGATCACGGCGATCCGCGACCGGATCGAGCAGCTCGGCGAACTCGACAAGAGGCGGGAGTCTGTTCTTTCCTCGCTGGAAGAGCGCAAGCTGCTCACCGACGAGCTGAAGGCGAAAATCGGCATGGCGGAGACGCTTTCCACTCTGGAGGATATTTACCTGCCCTTCCGCCCGAAAAAGCGGACCAAGGCGACGATCGCCAAAGAGCGAGGACTGGAGCCGCTTGCGGAGGTTTTGTGGACGCAGGATTCCGCGGTGGATCCGGAAAAAGAGGCGGCGGCATTTGTGGATTTGGAAAAGGAAGTTCCGGATGCCGCGGCCGCCTTGGCCGGCGCGCGCGACGTCCTCGCCGAGAGGATCAGCGACGATGCGGATGCCCGCGCACAGCTCCGCGCTCTCTACCTCGCCAAGGGGGTCATCAAATCCAAGGTGGCATTCGGCAAGGAAGAGGAGGGCGCGAAATTCAAGGACTACTTTGACTGGAGCGAGCCCGCTTCCGCCGCACCATCACACCGGATTCTCGCGATCCGTCGCGGAGAGGCTGAAGGGTTTCTCTTTTCCCGGCTGACCCCGCCCGAAGACGAGGCGGTCGCGATTCTTGTCTCGCAATTCGTGCGGGGAAAATCCCCTGCCTCGCAGCAGGTGAGGCTTGCGGTGGAGGATTCCTACAAGCGCCTGCTGGGGTTTGCCATGGAGGCGGAGGCCCGGATGTTTTTCAAAAAGAAAGCCGACGAGGAGGCGATCCGCGTGTTTACGGAAAATCTTCGCGAGCTTCTTCTGGCCTCGCCGCTCGGACGCAAGGTCACCATGGCGATCGACCCGGGATTCCGCACGGGATGCAAGGTCGCGATCATGGACCGTCAGGGGAAGCTGCTTTACCACGATGTGATTTACCCGGAAAAAAGCGCGCGCGAGCAGCTCGAGGCAGCGGAATTCCTGCACTCGGTCGCAAAAAAATACCAGATCGAGGCGATTGCGATCGGCAACGGCACCGCCTCGCGCGAGACCGAGGCGTTCGTCAAAAAGTGCCGGCTCCCAGGTTCGATCCCAGTGGTCGTTGTCAACGAATCCGGCGCGTCGATCTACTCGGCATCCGAGGTGGCGCGGGAGGAATTTCCTGATCTGGATCTCACCGTCCGCGGAGCCATCTCGATCGGCCGCCGGCTCATGGACCCGCTCGCGGAGCTCGTCAAGCTCGACCCGAAATCCATCGGCGTCGGACAATACCAGCACGACGTGGACCAGAATGCCCTGCGCCGCTCGCTCGACGACACGGTTGTCTCGTGCGTGAACAACGTGGGCGTCGAACTCAACACGTCGAGCAAGCACCTTCTCGGCTACGTGTCGGGACTGAATTCCCGCACGGCCGCCAGCATCGTCGAACACCGTGACAAAAACGGCCCGTTCCAATCCCGTCAGGAACTTCTCAAGGTCGCGGGCCTCGGGCCCAAGGCGTTCGAGCAGGCGGCGGGATTTCTCCGGATCCGCGAAGGAGCGCATCCGCTCGACGCGAGCTCCGTCCACCCGGAGCGCTACCCGCTTGTGGATGCCATCGCCAAAGATCTTGGCTGCTCGGTCGCGGACCTTCTCCGCGACAAGGCCGCCCGCGATAAAATTGTCCCAAAAAAATATGTCACCGACGAGATCGGACTCCCGACGCTCAACGACATCCTTCAGGAACTCGCCAAACCCGGACGCGACCCGCGCCAGAAGTTCGAGGTTTTTTCCTTTGCGGAAGGGGTCGATAAAATGGAGCAGCTCCAGCCCGCAATGAAGCTCCCCGGCATTGTCACGAATGTCACCGCCTTCGGCGCCTTCGTGGACATCGGCGTCCACCAGGACGGGCTCGTCCACATCAGCCAGCTCTCCGATCAGTTCGTCAAAAATCCCGCCGACATCGTCAAGGTCGGTCAGAGAGTTCAGGTCACCGTCCAGGAAGTCGATCTCGCCCGAAAGCGGATCGCCCTCTCGATGAAAACCAACGTGGACCTCGTCCGCGTCAAACCCGGCGAACGCCGGAACGAGGGTAATATACGCGATGTCCTACGCCATGGCGCAAAACCCGCTCCGCAGGTGGA
>QYQL01000046.1 GCA_007280915.1 Verrucomicrobiaceae bacterium
GACCGGGGTCACCTGGCCGACGCGCTCCGGCCAATTCCAATGCGGGAAGATGTGGAGCATCGGGAGTTCCGGTCGCCAGTGTGACTGGTAGAGGTAGAAACGGTCTTTCTTGAATCCCGCAAGATCAAAAATCCCGAAGTAGGAACTGCGCGACGGGACCTCCACTTTGCCGAGCTTCCGGAGCTCCTTTTGCAGGCGTTCTTTCTCTTTCGGGTTGCTGGCGTTCAGGAGGTTCGTGGCATCCTGGTTGTATGGGGTCGGCTCGCCAAGGTAGTCGAAGCCGGTCCAGACGAATTCCCCGGCGACAAACGGAAACATTTCCTGCCCTTTGAACTCGCCCTCGGCCTTGGTGCCCCAGATCGGCGCGTAGGAATCGTAGGAACTCACCTGAAAGTTGAACATGCTGTCCTCCTTCGCCGGGGTCACAGGAAAAAAGTATTCCCCCCGGGAACTCAATGCCGACGCCGTTTCGCTGCCGAGAATCGGGCGGCCGGGGTTCGATTTCTGGAAGTCACCATAATACATCGGCTTATAGTTGTAGCCCAAAACATCGAGTCCTTTTTGAAAGCCGTTTGTGGCGACATCCGCGCGATGGCAACAGGCGGTGGCGGGCCGGGTCGGGTCCTCGGATCGGACGATCGCGGCAAGCTTCGCGGCGAGTTCCGGCCCTGTCTTGTCAAGCTGCTCATGAACCTCGTTGCCCACACTCCAGAGGATGACGCTGGGATGATTCCGGTCGCGGCGGATCATGGCCCGCAGGTCCTTCTCGTGCCACTCAGGAAAGAACGTATGGTAATCGTTGCTCTTTTTGGCAATCGCCCACATGTCGAACGCCTCATCCATGACCAGCATGCCCATGCGGTCGCACAGGTCGAGCAGCTCCGGAGCGGGAGGATTGTGACTCGTGCGGATCGCATTGCATCCCATCTCCTTCAGCAGTTCGATCTGCCGCTCCATCGCGCGGACGTTGATCGCCGCTCCCAAGGCTCCCAGATCGTGGTGATTGCAGACTCCATTGATCTGGACGCGCTCGCCGTTCAACAAAAATCCGTTGTCTGCCGTAAACTCGATGGTCCGGATGCCGAAGGGTTGGGTGTAGGTGTCCACGATCTTTCCGTCCTGCTCGACCGTTGTCACCGAAACATACCCGCTCGGGCTCTTCACATCCCACAGCTTCGGATTGGAAACCGTTGCGTTCAGGGCGGAGGTTGCCGACGCGCCCGGCGCGACCTTCAAATCGGCCGGACCGGCGGATGCCACGGCTTCCCCGGTTTTTGCACCGCCAGCATCTGCTTCGAAGATCCGCGTCGTGATTTTTAGATCCGCCTCCACCGATGAGCGGTTGTCCATAGTCACCTTCAGATCCACTGTCGCCGATTCCTTCGTGACTTCCGGCGTGGTGACGCTTACTCCCCACTGGCCGACGTGCACGGGAGCCGTCTTCACCAACCACACGTTCCGGTAAATCCCCGCCCCGGGATACCAGCGCGACGATTCGGGGGGATTGGCGAGCCGGATGGCCAGAGTGTTTTCTTCACCAGGCTTGAGGAACGGGGTCAGATCCACACGCCATGACGCATAACCATAAGGCCAGCCACCCACAGCATGCCCGTTCAGGAAAACCGTGGAATTCGACATGGCACCATCCACATCGAGATAGAACCGCCTGCCACGGTCCCCGGCGGGAACAGTAAAATGCTTCCGATACCAGACCGGCCCCCAGTATTGCAGCTTCCCCGTCTCGCCGGGATACTCATACTTGAACGGCCCTTCGATTGCCCAGTCGTGCGGCAGGTTCAACTTGCGCCACTTGGAATCGTTGAAATCCACCAGCGCCGAACTCGGATCATCTCCCTTCGCGAACAACCATCCGTCGTTGAAAAGCTGCCGCTCGCGGCTAACTGTGGTTTCGGAGTGCAGAAGGGAATAAAAACCAAACAGAACGAGCAGGATCAAAGAAATGGAAAACACTTTCATCGGTGGCGCTTATAGGGAAAAGGCGCACCATCAACAATGAGATTAGGTGCTTCTCGCAGCATTTCAGCACCGCCTTCCGCAAGCACTTCGGCGGAACTTCCCGCGATTGGAGCAAACGGCCGGCGAATCAGAAAAATCCGGCTAAGAGGCGCCTGCAGGAATAATAATCTTGCTGTTTTTGTGATGCGGCGTGACGAATTTGAGAACAGAATATCGGCTGAATGAAATTTATTTCTCGCCTGGTCCTGTGCCTCACTTTCGCTTTTTCCCTTGCATGGACGCCGGGTGCCCGTGGTGAAGGAGATGAATCGCGCGGCCCGCTTGCCACGACATGGGAAGAGGCCTGGGACCGCATGTCGCCTTTCTCCGGTCCACACGCTTCCGGCGGGGCTGACCCTTCGACAATGGCGGGGAAGCTCATGTGCGGATATCAAGGCTGGTTTTTCGCAGAAGGAGACGGCTCAGACAACGGCTGGGTTCACTATGGCCCGGGGACCTTCAAGCCGGGAACCTGCACCATCGATCTCTGGCCCGACATGCTGGAGACGAGTCCCGGGGAACGGTATCCCACGGAGTTCCGCAATGCCGACGGATCACCTGCCATGGTTTTCAGTTCCTACAATCCCCGGACGGTGGACCGCCATTTCAAATGGATGGCCGAATTCGGAATCGACGGGGTTTTTCTCCAGCGTTTCGCCTCCGAGACACGGCAACCCAAATCGTTCGACGCGAGAAACGCCATTCTTGATAATGTGAGGATTGCCGCTAATGCGAACGGTCGCACATGGGCGGTGATGTATGACCTGAGCGGCCTGCATGAGGGGGAGATCGAATCGCTTGTGATGAAAGATTGGAAGTGCCTGATCGATCGCATGGAGGTGACAAAAGACCCCGCCTACCAGCACCAAAACAGCAAACCCCTCGTTGCCATCTGGGGAGTCGGCTTCAACGATTCACGCGAATATTCTCTAGGCGAATGCGCCGCGCTGGTGGATTTTCTCAAGAACGATCCCCAATACGGAGGCAACGCCATCATGCTTGGGGTTCCCTATTATTGGAGGGAGATGAAGGCGGACGCCATGCCGGACCCGCAACTTTTGGATCTCGTGCAGCAGGCCGACATCGTAAGCCCGTGGAGCGTGGGTCGATATCACCCGCCCCAATTCGCCAACAAATTGGAAAAAGTGGCGAAGCCCGACCTGGCATGGTGCAAGGAAAAGAACATCGCCTACATGCCTGTCATCTTTCCGGGATTCCGCTGGAACAATATGCAAAAACTCCGGCACGAGCTACCCGGCAAGGAAATTCCCCGGGAGAAAGGGGGTTTTTTTTGGCGCCAGGGGATTGCCCTCTATCAAGCAGGGAGCGAAATGCTCTATGTCGCGATGTTCGACGAGATGGACGAGGGCACAGCCATCTTTAAATGTTCCAACGAACCGCCGGAAGGAGAATTCGGGGCGTTTGAAGGCCTGCCATCCGATCATTACCTCTGGCTCGCTGGCCGCCTCTCTGCCGTGCTCAAACGCCAAATCCCGCCACAGGAATCTCAGCCGCAGCGATAGGCCCGCAGCATCATGAAGTCTGGATACAAAGCCGGGTTCCGAGTGGTGTCGGCACGGCGAGGATTTCCTCACGGCCGACGGTGGCGGGCTGTGTGAAATTCCTTGGCGGGTTTGAAACCTCCCTTCACCTCGCCGCCGGTGTCGTGGCGGGTTCTTTTTTTGGTTCCTGTTTTTCCAGCCAGCCGGATGTGGCGGCGGCAGGCCATTTTCCGCTGATCGTGCGAACGCCTCCGGCTTTGCTCCAGAGCATCCATTCCGGGGATCCGGATTTTCCAAGGGCGACAAAAGTCAGCTCGGTGGACGACCTCCATGCCGGCATCGTCCGGCACTGCCAGTCGGTGTGTGACGGAGAAATGAGATTGACGGCTCCGGTGGCCAGATCGACGACGGCGACCGCGTCGTTTCCACTCTCCACCACGGCGGCTTGCTTGCCATCCGGCGAGACGGTAAAAAAGCTGAGGTTTGTCGGAAGTGCACCGGGAGCGGTTGGAACCGCCGCCAGCTTTCCCCCATCCGCTGAGAGGATAGACAATCCCGGATTGATCTCCGGACCGGATCCCGCCGATGGAAGATTCGCCGGGAGGCTGGAAAATAGGACACGCCCATCCGGAAGGACCTCCAGCCGGGGAGGATCGAGCAGAATTGCCATTCCCATGTCCACTGGAGCCGGAAGGCCATTCACCGTTCCCTCACCGGATGCGGTCTTCACCAAGTCGCCGGATTCCTGAATCACGGTCGATTTTTGAATTTTCGCGAGTGAATCGCCACTCCCGCCCACTGGCGCGGCAAAGATCAGCGAGAGACCATCCGGCGACCAATCAAATGTCGCCCTGGCGGATTTGCAAACGGTTAGGCGTTCCTTTCCATCAAGCGTGCTGACTTCGACCGACGCGCTCTTATTCCCTGTTTGAAGCCAGGCGACGGCGCCATTTTTCGGAGACACTTTCGGTTGAGACATGGCAAACAAGCTTCGGGCCAATGATACCGGTTCCCCGTCCACCCTCCCCGATTGAACGCGGACCAGACAAATTTCAGCGACTGAGAAACTGGAGTCGTCGCCATTTAGGCTTTCCACCAGTTCCGCTCCTTTCGGAAGCTTCTGAAGCAGGGCTCCCACCGCCGCCTTGTTAGTCTGGTAGGCAAGGAGCAAAGCCGTAAGGATGTCACCATCCCCGGAGACGACCGAGGTCAGCAGAGTTTCGGCGTCGTTTGGCTGGACAGCCATTTTCTCGGCACCCTCCAACAGAGCTGGCAAGGCGCGAGCCAACAATTCCACCCTGGATGCCTCGGCGGGCGGGATCAGCTTGGTGACTTCATCCCACGAAGCGATCTTTCGTTCCCGGCACAGAACAAACCCGCTCCCGTCCGGCCGCCAACTCAGCGACGTGGGAGTTATGGCCTTATCTGCGGCTCCGCCCTGAACCGGGTTCCCCAATTCGCCATCGGGCTTGACGAGATACAATGCACCTTCCGACAGCACAGCAGTCTCCTGTCCGTCCGGTGACCACCAGAACCGATCTTCAGGGAGACAGCCGCTCAGACAGAGGGCAAGCAAGGGAATAAGGGATGTTTTTTTCATTTGTTTAGTTGGCTTGTTGATTTTCGAGACGGACGATTTGAAAGCCTGCGGCACCGGGATTCGACGCGATCCGGTAGTGTGTCCACGGGCTCTTCTCGACCGGGACGGTGGCTTGGACGGACTTGGCGGATGGCGAGGCCTGTCCTGCCAAAAATCCCACCGTTCCGCTCAGTGCGACCAAGAAGACGGCAGCCGCAGCGAGAGCGAGCCAGTTGCCATGAGCTGAAGAGGGCCGTATTTCGACTGCCTGCTCCGTGACTTGCGCGAGTTCCGGATGCGCGAGCACCGTCCGGCGGACTGTGGCAAGAGTTGCGAGAATCTTTTTGGCTTCGGCCTGAGCCGCCGGCTCTGCGGCAAGGCGGGCTTCCAGGATTGTTGCGTCTTCGGGAGAGAGCTCTCCGAAATGGCGGTCGATAATCAGTGATTGTAGCGATTTCATGGTGGGAATTGGAGAATATCGGATTCTAGGCGGAGCCGGAGCTGGGCGATGGCGTTGTGAAGGCGCGAGCGAACGGTTCCCACGGGGATCCCCAGCACCTCGGCCATCTCGGCATAGGAAAGATCCTGAGCGAACCTCAAATCCAGAATCTCGCGCTGGAGGGCGGGTAAAGCGGCAATGGACTCCCTCGCCTCCTCGATCCGGTCGTCGGGCTGGGGCATGGCCACCGAGGAGGATTCCTCATCCAGAGGCAGCGGCTCGCTCTGCCTCCGCGTCCACACCCGCTGGCTCAGGTGGCGGGCAATGCCGAAAAGATATCCCCTGGCACATTTCAACTCCTGCTTCTGCTGCACGGCCCGTGCAAATTGCGCGAACGTCTCCTGGACCAGATCCCGAGCCACCCCGTTCCCGTCGTGCCTTCGGGAAAAATAGCGCATCAAATCCCCCTCACATCTGCAGAAGAGGTCTTCCAGATCGGGTGGAGAATGGTTGATGGCTGGGTTCATAAAAAATCTGGAGAGGAAGACACCTCCATCCATCTATGTGTAAAGATCAGGGCAAAAGGTTCACCCGGTCGATCAGGAATTTTGAATTATCTGGAAATCACCTCGCGAGGTGCATTTGGTTCGTTTAGGATGCGGCAGATTGGAGATGCCTGAGCGCAATAACAAAAAGACAAAAGGGACATCGGAAAAGGACGAAAATCTTCCGCTCCCTGCGTCCCTTCAGTCGATTCCTTCAGGGGGAAGCCATTTCATCCCGCCCCACGGCGGCTATGAAGAACTCATCTCGTTTCAGAAAGCCCGCATCGTCTATGACGGCACCGTGCGCTTTTGCGACCGATTCGTGGATAAACGCTCCCGCTCTACCGACCAGATGGTGCAAGCCGCCCGCTCGGGCAAACAGAACATCCTTGAAGGCAGCCAAGCCAGCGGCACTTCCAAGGAAACCGAGATCAAACTCACCAATGTCGCCCGGGCGAGCCTCGAGGAGCTCCTCGAAGACTACCGAGACTTCCTGCGCGTGCGCAGCCTCGCGGAATGGCCGAAAGAACACTCCCACACCCGACGCCTCCGCGAGCTCAACCGCCAACCGAATGCCAACTACGACACTTTCAAGAAAGGAATCGAGCACACCGACCCTGCCATCGCCGCCAATGTGATGATCGGCTTGATCAAACTGACCAACTACCTGCTTGACCAGCAACTCCGTCGCTTGGAGCGGGATTTCCTCAAAGAGGGCGGACTTCGCGAACGCATGACCCGAGCCCGCTTAACCTTCCGCGGCAACCAACCATGAAAAAGCTAAGATTCAGTAACTGAGAGAAGCCTTTCGTCCTCTGCGTCCTTTAAGTCGTTTTTCAGGGCGCCCCACCCGATTCACGGTGCACTTTCTCGCAATTCTGAATGGCGAGACCAAGCGGCTTGACAAGCGCATCAATCGGCTCCTCGAACTCCGAAACAAAGCCCTCGCGGTAGGTGTGTTTGCTCTTTTCGTAGAACTCGACGGTCTTCTTGTCCCCGCGTTTCACAGCTTCGATATACGGCTGGCGCAGCCCGCGCATGTAGCCGCAGTGGTGCCAGCCGACGAAGTAGGGCAAACCAAAAAGCCTGGTGACGTGGTCCGCATACGTCTGGCCGAGCTTTCCATAAAATTCCGTGTTGGTGACAGGGTTGTCCTCCCAGAGGGGACTGCAGGCGGTATCCCCGTTGAGGACGGGCAGTTGTGACTCCTTGTAAAGGAAATCCAGCGTGTCCTTCTGCTCGTCGAAAGGCGCGTAATACTGGATATTGATCACGTCCACGTAGTCCTTCATGAGGTGAAGGCTCCGTGCGAGTTCCCCGGGGTGCTTTCTGTCCCGGTTCATATTCAGCTTGTCACCCAGGATGAGATGGTTCGCATCATACTTGCGGATGGCATTCTTTCGGACCGCATACCACTGGCGCATGATTTTTTCGAGGAACGCCTGGCTGTCATCCGCCGCTTTTGCGGGATCGGAAATAGTTGTCCAAGTCGTCGTCGCGGCGAGTGCATCCCATGTGAGGGTGTTCACACCATAAACCGCTCCCGCTTTTTCCGCAGAAGGATACCGTTCCTTCATCATTGCGATCCACGCCTGTTTCCCCTTTGCGCTGGCGGGTTGGGACATCAAAACCAGAACCCAGGGGTGGAGGACTTTTTCAGCGGTATTGAGTTTTTCATGCACGGCCGGATCCTTGTCGTCATCGACCGTCCAAGGCGGGCCGTCGGTATAGGCATAGCCCAAAACCTGCGGATCATTCGCGCGAGGCTTGACCTGTTCCAACGCATTGGCTTCGACAATTGCCGCAAATTCGTCGCTAAAGACATCAACGGGCCGCTTCTTCAGCGCCCTCAGCAGTTCGGATCGCGACATGTTCCATCCCCATGGAGTCGGAATATCCAACTGGACGACATAATAGGGGACGCCCGCCGAATGGAGGCTGGTGTAAGGCGGGTTGTGGAAGCCGAACGTGTTGAACCCCCAGTTTTTGAAATTCGTGGCGATGTGCTCTGCCCACTTGGCAGCGGACGGCGAGCCGTCACGGATGTTGCCATCCGGGAGGAGGAAGTCCGGTCCATAGGTCTCCGAGACAAACTTCTCATTGTTCGGAGACTGCCAATAGGTCGGCTCGACATGGTTGGCTCCGATGGAGAGGAAGGGTTTTCCATCGGGAGATTTGAACCACCAGACGCCAGCATCCTTTTCCAAGGTGACGAATCCGGGAGAAGCGGCACAACACGTCCCCCACCCTGTCAGCAGGACGGCAGAAATCATCAGACATCCTGATGCCATCAATAAAAACTGGTGGAGCGAGGAAAATGAATGCCCCAACCCGCAATGGTAGAGCCGACCGAAGGGAGACAGCCTGCCGCAGGCAGCCGCGAAGCGGGGAGCGCAGCGAAGCAAATGCCTCGCCGAGGCGTCCGTCGATAGAAGTCGGCGGGCTCGGCGATCCCGCCCTACCAAATGTCGTCTCGATCGATTTCCTCCCGTGCCAGGATGTCTGGTCATCACCAGACGTGAAATGAAAACGGGGGATCGTCTACTTGTTCTCATGGGGGGAATTTGAGTTCTGTCGGGGAACTGCCGGGGCGAGCGCTCAGCTCTTCCGCCGGGCAAGGAAGAGCATGAGCAGCCCGAACACCAGCAGGAACAGCCCCCACCAGAGGTTGACATTGATATTCAGCGAGCGCTGATACATCGCCGTGTCGTCACGAGTGAAGAAGCCGCTGACGGCGAGCAGTGCGCCGATCAGGCTGAACATCATGCCAATTGGAAGTCGGATATCTAGGCCCATAGGATTATATTAGTGTTACCAAAAGATGATGTTCATGATGACGCAGACGACAAGGAGAACGACGCCCAGAAATGCCGGGCGAAGATACCATTCCTTCTCCTCATCGACGAGTTTCGGCGTGAGGGAATAGACAAGGCCCTTGAGATCCTCGTCGCTCTTCGTCCGCTTGGTCGCCAGCGAGATGAAGAGGGTCAGGAAAAAACAGACGCAGAATGCGACCGTGGCCAGCCAGAAGTTCTGGGCCATCTCGCTCGGGAAGACGGCGAGAACGCCCAGGTAGCCGCCCTTGATCCCGGGAGCATTCCCGACAGCCAGCGTGGTCGCATGGAAGAGGGCGGAGGCACCGGTGCCGGCAAGCAGGCCGAAGAACGCGCCGTGTGAAGTCGTGCGCGCCCAGAACATGCCGAGCACGAACGTGGCGAAGAGCGGCGCGTTCACGAAGCCGAACACGAGCTGGATGATGTCCATCGCGTTGTTGTAGTTGCTCGCCACATACGAGCACGCGATGCTCAATAATATTCCGACGACCGTGATGATCCGGCCCATCGTCATGTAGTGGGCGTCGCTCTTGTTCGGGGCGATGTAGGCCTGGTAGATGTCGTAGGTCCAGACCGTGTTGAAAGCCGTGACGTTGCCAGCCATACCCGACATGAACGATGCCAGAAGCGCGGTGAGCGCCAGCCCGAGCAGTCCGGGCGGACAGTATTTCTGGACCAGCGAAAGAATCACGCCGTCGTAGTCGTTTTCCAGAACGGCGCCCTGGATTCCGGATCGGATCTCCGCGTCGGTAAGCGGCTTCGCCGAGTTGGCGGCAATCAAGGCGGCGATCTTCGGTTCGCTCAGCTTGAGGCCGACCGCCTCGCTGACCGCTGCCGATACCGTGGCTGCGTTCGCTTTTTTAGCCTCCTGGACAAGTGGAACCGCCTTGGTGTAGGCGGAATTCGAAACCGGCCGAGGTGGCAGGCGGTATCCGTCCTTGTTCGTGAAGGCGAGGCCGACCGCGATCATACCGGGCAGGATCACAAGGACTGGGAAAAGCATCTTCGGCACGGCGGCGATGAGCGGGGTCCGGCGGGCGGCGCCCATATTGCGGGCCGCCATCGCACGCTGCACGACGAGGAAGTTCGTGCACCAGTAGCCGAACGAAAGAACGAATCCGAGGCCGAAGACCATGGAAAACAGATCGATGCCCATCGGGTTCGCCGACGAGCCGGCGAGAAGCGGCGTCCACGCGCTTGTCCAAGCGTCCGGCGCAAAGGTCTTGGTGGAGAGGTCCAGAGTTGCCGGATCGACGGCGACTTTTGCCAGTGTGCTTTTGAGCTGCGTCCATCCGCCGATGTCTTTCAAGCTCAGATAGACCACCGGAGCAAACCCGAGGACGATCATGAAGAACTGGAGGACCTCGGTGTAGATCGCGGAGGTGAGTCCACCTTTGAGAACGTAGAGAAGCACGACGGCCGAGCAGATCCAGAGGCTCAAATCATAATTCCAACCGAGAAGCTGGTGAAGCAGTTTGGCCAGGGCGTTCATCGAGATGCCCGACGCAAAAACCGTCATGACGGCGAACGACAGCGAGTTGAAGCAGCGGATCCGCTCGTCAAATCGCAGTTTGAGGTATTCCGGCACGGATCGCGCCTTCGAACCATAGTAAAACGGCATCATGAAGATCCCGAGGAAGACCATGGCCGGGATCGCGCCCACCCAGTAAAAGTGACAGGTCATGATCCCGTATTTCGCACCGGAGGCCGCCATGCCGACGAGCTCCAGAGCGCCGAGGTTTGCCGAGAGGAACGCGAGTCCCGTGACCCATGCGGGAATGCTCTGGCCGGACATGAAGAAGTCCGCGGACGTCTTCATGTATCGTTTCAGCGCAAACCCGATCCCGATGACGAAGAGGCAGTAAAGAAACAGGATCGCATAGTCGATCCCCTGGAGGTGGATATTGATCGGCATGAAGCCGGATTGTGGCAAAACCGGATTTACTTGGCAAGCTGTCGCATGCGGGAATTCAGGGCGTATGGAGCGGAGTGCCGTTGGCGCGGTTCCATTCCTCGAAGCGGGCTTTCAGTGCAGCGGCTTTTTCGGGATTGCCGGGAGCAAGATCGGTGGTTTCGGAGATGTCATTTTTCAAATCGTAGAGTTCGCTTTTTCTTCCGTAATCCTGACCGATGAATTTCAAGCCACCTTCCCTGACGACAATCTGGTTGTAGAATTTCCAGAAGAATGGCTGGCGGTCCGGGGCGGAGGCTTTTCCTTCAGCCCATGGGAGGATGTTCACGCCATCCAGGGTGGAATCCGACGGAACACCGGCCAGAGCGAGAACGCTCGGAAGGACATCGAGGCTGATGACCGGCTCATCCAGCACGCGGCCCGCCGGAATGCGGCCCGTCCAGCGCATGAAAAACGGAACCCGGATGCCGCCCTCCCAAAGCTCGGCCTTGCCACCGCGCAGGGGCTTGTTGCTGGCACCGTTGGCGGCGGCTTCTTTCATGATCGGACCGCCGTTGTCGCTGAAGAAAATCACGAGGGTATTTTGATCGAGTCCGTTTTTGCGGAGGGATTCGAGAATGGAACCGACTCCGTCGTCGAGCGCGCGCACCATGGCAAGATACGTGCGGCGCACGGGGTCCGTGATCCCCTCCGGGATCCGGGTCAGATAGCCCTCAGGGACCTCGCCCGGAATGTGCGGGGCGTTGAATGCGGCGTAGAGGAAAAATGGCTTATCCTTGTGGCGGTCGATGAAGCTGACGCATTCGTCCGCGATCGCCCGGGTGAGGTATTTGTCGAGTGAGGCGGGTTCGGTGCCGCGGTAAATCTTTCCCCACTGGGGATCGTCGGCATGGAAATACGAATGCATGCCGGAGAGGAAGCCGAAGAATTCGTCGAATCCGCGATTCGTCGGCAGGTATTCCGGCGCCTCACCCTGGTGCCATTTTCCAAAAATGCCGGTCGCGTAACCCTCCGGTTTGAGGCGCTCCGCGATGGTTTTTCGCTCAAGCGGCAGCCCCCACTTGGAGCCCGGCAACGGATTGTCTTCGAAGCCGAAGCGATCCTGCCAGCGGCCTGTGAGAAATCCAGCGCGAGAGGGCGCGCAGACCGGAGCTGTGACATAGCCGCTTGTGAATCGGACACCATCGTTCGCGATGGAATCGATGTTCGGTGTGACGATGTCCTTGCAGCCGTGGACCCCGAGGTCCGCATAGCCGAGATCGTCAGCCACGATGAGAACGATATTCGGAGCGTCCCCGGCCTGCATGGCAGGCGGCAGGAGAACCACTCCGAGGGCGGCCAACAGAAGCGGGAGGTATTTTTTTATTTTGGGGAGGACTCGGTTTTGTCGAGCGGCTTGGGATTCAATTTTTCCCATTCGTCGTATTCGGCCCGCATCGCGCTCACCCGCTCAGGGTGGTCGGAAGCGATATCCTTGGTTTCGGAAATATCCCTGGGCAGATCGTAGAGCTCGAGGTTTTTCTCATAATCCGGTCGGATCATCTTCAGACCGCCCTCGCGGACCGCAATGCGGCCGTAGAATTTCCAGAAGAACGGTTTGCGATCTGCCGGCACCGGAGCTTTTCCCTCCACCCATGGGAGGATGTTCACGCCATCCAGCGTGGGGTCCGCGGGAGCACCGGCAAGAGCGAGGAGGCTGGGAAGGACATCGAGGCTGATGACCGGGCCGTCCAGCACCCGCCCCGCTGGAATGTGGTCCGTCCAGCGCATGAAGAACGGAACCCGGATGCCTCCCTCCCAAAGCTCGGCTTTGCCTCCCCGCAGCGGAGCATTGCAGGCCCCATTGGCAGCCGCGCCCGCCAACAACGCGCCACCGTTGTCGCTGAAAAATACGACGAGGGTGTTTTTATCCAGTTCGTTCTTGTGGAGCGCAGCCAGGATCGAGCCGACCCCATCGTCGAGCGCGCGCACCATGGCGAGATACGTGCGGCGCACAGGATCTGTGATCCCCTCCGGGATCTGGGCCAGATAGCCCTCCGGAACCTGACCGGGAATGTGGGGAGCATTGAATGCGACGTAGAGGAAAAACGGCTTCTCCTTGTGTCGGTCGATGAAGCTGACGCTCTCATCCGCAATCGCCTGGGTGAGGTATTTGTCGAGTTCCACTGGTTCGGTGCCGCGATAGATTTTCCCCCACTTGCCGTCGTCCGACTTGAAATATGAATGCATGGCGGAAAGAAACCCGTAGAACTCGTCAAACCCGCGCTTCAGCGGGTGGAATTCTGGGGTTTCCCCCTGATGCCATTTTCCGAAAATGCCGGTCGCGTAGCCCAGCGGCTTGAGGCGCTCCGCGATGGTTTTTTCAGTTGTTGGAAGGCCCCACGCGACGCCCGGCTCGGGGTTGTATTCGAAGCCGAAGTGGTTCTGCCAGCGTCCGGTGAGAAACCCGGCGCGGGATGGGGCGCAGAGCGGGGCCGTGACGTAGCCGCTCGTAAAGCGGACGCCGTCATGCGCCAGAGAATCCATATTCGGGGTGGCAATCTCCTTGCTGCCGTGAATCCCGAGGTCCGCATACCCGAGGTCATCCACCACGATCAAAACGACATTCGGCGGGGCATCCGCCGAACGCGCCGCAGGCAGGAGTGAGAGTGCGCAGAAGCAGGCGGGGAGAAGTCTTTTCATTTGCTGGATAGAGGGGTGTTTATTCCGAGTTTGTTATTTTTGGGAAGGAGAGGATCCGGCGACGTCACGAAGTTCGAGGAGGCGGAAGTCGATCGTGAACGTCTTGCCGATCAGCGGGGACGCGGGTGGCACTTCGGGGTGGAGGAAGAGAGCGGTGAAGGCACGATTGGAAAAATCCATGCCTTCCCAAGTGCTCAACGCATCCCCTATCCCGTGGACAAAGGGAGAAACTTCCTTGCCCTCCATGTGAATCGTTTTGAGGTCGGCGGGGATGGAAACCTCGTAGCGGGCCCAAGAGCCATCGGCGGGCAACGGCAACGGTTTTGAGTCGGATCCGGTCTCCCCAAACGATTTGAAAACGAAACTGGAACCGTTGCGCTCCATCGCCGCGCTGCCGAGATAAACCGGAGCGCCATCCGTCCCCTTGATACGAACTTCGATGGAAAAGCTGTTGAACTGGATCGGGACGAGATCCCAGAGGACAAGGGCCCGCGGATGCCCGGGAACCGGAGCGACAGTCACGCGCATGAAACGCGTGCCGTCGGGTTCGGTGAGAATTTTCCAGTCGCTGCAACTCTCCGCGATCCGCGTATAATGGCCCGGATCGCGGAAGTCGGGGAATGTCTCATGGTAAACGACACGGGCTTCCGCAGCGCATGCCGCCGCGAAGAAGAGGAGGGCGGAGGAAAGGAGGGGTTTCATGGTTGTTCGGCTCCGGCTTCTTTTTCCTCAGCGGACACCTTCCCCTCCGGAGTGAGGAGCCATGCGCCCGTGGCCGGAACGGTGATTTCCGCGCCACGGATGACCGGATCCTTGGCCTTGGCATCGGCGGTGATCGTGTAATTTTTTCCCGCGAAGTAAAAATCACGCACCGTGGCGGAAGGCCAGTCCTTCGGAAGTTGAGGGGCAATCCGCAGCCCCTTTGTCACCGGCCTCATCCCCATGAGCCCGTCGATGAAAAAATACGGAACAAGCCCCGACTCGGGGAATTCGCGGGTGATGCCGACGATCTCGCAGAATCCGAATTTGTTCGAAGGATCGCGGCGGAGCTGGTCCTTGGAAAACTCTGCCTCGATCCCGCGCCAGCGGTTCATGATGCCCTCCGGCCCGCGCGATTTCTGCCGCGCGTGCAGGTCGTAGTAGGAGGTGAAGAAAACGGCTCCGCCATTCTGAATCTGCTGCCCGAATTCCCCGTTGCCGCCGGGCTCGATATTCACCGCGCCGTTCCATGTGTTGACCGGCGGGGGCGTGCCGCGCCGGGCCTCGACGGTATTGACCCTGGGCGCGATGCCGAGGCCGTAGATGTCCTTTCCGGTCGAGTCATCCCCCTCGACCGTGCGCTCCCCGTCAAGCCATGACAGGACACGTTCCGCGCGCTCCTTGTCCGCCAGCCCGTAGGCCAGGGCCATGGCATTCACACAAGTGAAACCGAAATCCTGGCGCTTCCCGTTGGCGTCGATCCAGCCGATATAGCGCCCCGCCTTTTCATCCCAGAAAGTCGCATTGAAGGCCTCGCGCACTTTCGGGCGCAATGCGCGAAGCTCCGCCGCCCGGCTCTCGTTGCCGAGCGCCGACTCCAGTTCCGCCATGATCTTCAATGATTCGTAGAAGAAGGCGGTGCCGAAGGCGTCCTTGTATCCGCTGAGCCAGAAATCCCAGTAGTTACTGCCCTTGCTGGTCTGCGTGCCGTCGTTTTCCGGATCCTTCGTTGTGATGACGCCCTCACGTCCACCGAGCACATCCAACTGGTAATCCATCGCGCGGCGCGCCTTCGAGAGCACGCTTTCGCCCGTGGTCGGATCCTTCATCTCAAGAAATGCCGGATCGCGCCGCATGAGGTAATGGTGGGCCACGGCCATCGGGTAAATCGAGTTGTAGTCGTTATGCCGCGAGTGGCCGAGATGCTTCTCGGAGCCGGGTGCCGCCCACACATAGCCATCCGGACCGACCGGATTTCCCGCGATGTAGGATTCAAGGCGCTTGTTCAGCGTCGGGTTGTCGAGCCAGCTGAGTTTGAGAGCACCCCATGCCAGCCATTCGCAGCTCGGGATGCAAACCATGCCCCCGTCCAGCGGGCGGTTCGTCTCCCACCAAGGATCGAATTTCTGGTGAACCTCGTTGCCGGCGACACCGAAATTCAGCCAGAGATTGTTCCATGCCGCAACGTCGGCTGCCTGCGCTCCGACAAGTCCGAACTTCGGCTCCGCGCCACCCAGCACGCGCACCGAACCCAGCGACCAGCCGAAACCGCCACCGGGAAAAGGATTGCCGCGCGGCACCACGATCCGCAGCGCGCCGGCCACGAGACCGCGCAGGGGGATCCAGACTTCCTTGTCTTTGGGATCCGGAAAAAATGGAAAATCCGCACTTGCGACAGGATGCCACGGACCGGAAGGAGAAACTGCGGACTCAACGAAAAAATGCCCGGGGAACATGGACTTTTCCCCGCCATGTGGTGCCGTAAGAACCAGCCAGTCGACGCGGAAAACGGAGGGATCTGTTCCGGGTTTTCCTTCATCGCCCAAAGACAGAGTCAGTGTCGAAGGCAGAAACTCCGCATTTTGCTTCACCCCGTTCCAGCCCAGATCTCCCGTCGGGCTGATCGAAATATTTCCCGAGGAAGGCGAAGCCTCGACCTTGCGGATCACGAGCGACGACGGCTGTTCGGCAGGCTTCCCGGTCACCTCAACCTTCGGCCCCGGCATCACATCCCCCACCCATCCGGAAACTCCCACAACTCGCCAAGAGGTCTGAATTGCGCCCGGCTTCCACCACGTCAAATCCACAGGTGCCACCACTTCCGCAAACCCCCGTGCGGTCGGCACCAGCCGCCCGTCACCGGCATCCCAGACATAATAGATCATCTCCTGCCGCTTCCCTTCGCTGGCATGGAGCGTCAAGGGTGCGCCAGTCGTTGAGGTTTGCTCCGCATGGCAGGGCAGGAGGCTGGCACCAAAAACAATTGCCAATGTCCAGTGGGGGGAGAATCGCTTCATACCGGGATATAAAGACCAATGGCATACATTCATTCAAACCGCAATGATTTATTTGTTTTTGATTGAGAAACCTAATTTTTTGTATATTTTAAAAATTTGCTTTCCCGCCATAAAAAGCCCAAAAATCCGGGTGCCAGAAACCGTTGAAGCAACGAAAGAACAATCCCCACCATGAACAGCAAAGAACGGATATTCAGACAAATCGAAGGAACCCCGGTGGATCATATTCCCCTGATCGGAGGATGGGTTCTCGGGGCGCGGAACATCGCAGCGATTGCCGGCATCACGGTCGAGCAGTATCAGTCGGACCCTCATGGCAGCGTGCTGGCAGCGAACCATGCCCTGGGCTGCGACGGACTCGTTCCCCCGGCCATTCCCAGTCCAGACAATCTCGATGAAAACCACCAGGGAGAGGTTGTTGAGGAAAATTTCAAGGACATCGAGGCTGAAGCGCTGCTCGAATACGCGGAGAGAATCCCGGACACGGAAGAGCAACTTCTGGCCGAGCGCTACAACGAGAAAAAAGCGGAGGACGATATCAAAGCGCTTTACGAGATGCACTTGAGGAACACCAGAGGGTTCACACTCATCCCGAACGACTGGGGGATTTCAGCCAATTTCACCCTCTTCGCTATTTACGGCTATCAGGCCTTCCTGGAGGCCATTGCGATATATCCCGAGGCGGTCGAAAAGATTTTCTGGGAATCCGCCGTGCTCGCCCGCCAGACAAATCGCTTCCATATCGAAATGATCAAGAAGCACGACCTGCCGCGCATGATGTTCACCGGTCATGATATCTGCAACCAGACCGGGCCGATGTGCTCGCCCAAATTTCTCAGGGAGAGTTACTGGCCCCACGCCAAATATGCGCTGGAGCCGTTTGTTCGAGAGGGAATCCGCCTGCTCCACCATTGTGATGGCAACGTCACCCCGCTCATCGATGATATGCTGGATGCCGGCTATACCGGGTTCCAAGGATTTCAATTCGAGTGCGGTGTGGATCCCTACGATCTCGCCGCACGGCGCGGTCCCAACGGGGAGCGTCCGCTGTTCATGGCCGGGCTCTCCGTGGCACGGACCCTTCCGTTCGGGACGCCCGAAGACCTCAAAGCGGAAGTCGATTACTTCATGGACTTCACCGACGGCGGAAAAGGACTCTTTCTCTTCACCAGCAACGTGGTCGGCATCGAGGTGCCTCCAATCAACCTCACAACGGCTTATCACCACGCCGCATCGATCGATCCGTCGGCATGGAACGCGAAAAAGCGCGCCTGGCCGTGGTCGCTGCAGGAATCAAAAACTCTCCTGAGTTGAGCCGCCCCTGGATTTTACCGTTCCATCCTTCCGTCCTGCACTCTGCCGCCGCGCTGTGTCAGGTTCGCCGGGGCAAGCGCCAGAGAGAGTGTCGTTTTCATTCGTAAAAAATGGCTTCTGGATTTATGGGATGATCGGCGGCTTCTTTCCCTTGGAATCCCCCCACCGCGGAGGCTGAAGGGGCTTCATCCACTCGTTGAGTTTTGTCTCCAGTTCCTTTCGCTTCCCGGGCTCTTCCCCGCGGAGGTCGCGATCCTCGTGGATGTCTTCGGCGACATGGAAAAGAGCGGTCTTCGCATGCAGGGGCATGGAGAGGTCGTCCGGACCGCGCCAGAATTTCCAGTCCCCCTGCCGGATCCCCCACGAATGCCGCGCATCCGGATGATGCAGGCGGAACAGCCAATAGAGGGCCCGGTCGTCCGGCGGCTCCTTGCCCGTGGTCAGGGTGTCGAGCAGGCTCCGCCCGTCGAGTCCGGCGGGCACGGCTTCTCCCGCCAGATCCAGGAAGGTGGGAAGCAGGTCCAGCGCGCTCACCGGGGCATGGATCCTGACCCCGGCGGGAACATGTCCGCACCACTGCACGAAAAACGGAACGCGGATTCCCCCTTCCAGAACGCTCCCTTTTTCCCCGCGAAGAGGAGCGTTGCTGGCCGGTTTCGCGACACCGAGAGGTGCCCCGTTGTCGCTGAGGAAGACGACGAGCGTCCGGTGATCCAGATTGAGGTCTTGCAGCGTTCTCAGGGCAACTCCCACGGCGTCATCCAGCGCGGAGACCATTGCCGCATACGTTCTCTCACTGCGGCAACGATACCCGCCGATGACTTCGTCGTATGGGATGGGTTCATCGGAAACTTTGGGAAACCGGTCGAGATCCTTTTGTGACGCCTCCCATGGCCCATGCGGAGCATTGAAGGCGAGGTAAAGAAACCAGGGGCGGTCTTTGTTTCTTTCGATGAAGGCCCCGGCCTCCGCGCCCAGAACATCCGTGAGGTAGGAAGTGACCTCCACCGGATCATTGTTCCGCAGGATGCCGGGGATGCGTTTCCCATCGGGCATCAGGTAGTGGGAACTCCCGCCGAGAAATCCGAAAAATTCATCGAACCCGCGCCGCAGCGGATGGAACTCCGGTTCTTCACCAAGATGCCATTTCCCGATGATCCCGGTGTGATACCCGGCGGCCCGGAGATGATCGCCCATCGTCCGTTCCTCGAGCGGAAGGCAGCCGGCGTGCTCCACGGATGGCTCGGGCGCATCGAGATTATACTCGAAGCCGAACCGTTGCTGGTAGCGCCCGGTCATCAGCCCGGCCCGCGACGGGGCGCATTGCGGCGCGGTGACGTAGCCACTCGCGAAGGACATTCCATTCCGGGCGATGGAATCGATGTGAGGGGTGGAGAACTTCCCGCCATGACATCCAAGGTCACCGTAACCCAGATCGTCGGCGAGGATCAGAAGGATGTTCGGACGCAAGGCTTCGGGCAACGGACCGGATGCCGCACATCTCCCACCCAAAAAACAAAGGACAGCCCATGCTGCAAGCGCTTTCATCATGGCAGAATCGCGGCCTGCTCCGCCGCTTGAGCTGAGAGGACAGCGGCAAGCGACAGAATGAGGGGAATATATGATTTCATTTGAATGGGATCGTTTGTGCGCGAGTCTGATGGAGCCCGGTTAGCGCCGAACGGATCGCGCAACGGTCGGCGGGAGGAAGGCTAAGGATCTTCGATGGGAGGGGAGATCATGCGGCTCGGGGGTTCATCGCGCGGTAGCCGGTTCGATCCGGACCAGGACGACACCATGCCTCGGCACCTCGGTTTCAAAACCGCCGGGAAATTCTCCGAGATCTTTCTGCCGCCAGAGATCACGCACTTTTTGTTTGTCGGTCAAACCGAGATCCGACCACCTGACCGCCACCGGTGCCGCCCGGTATCCGAGATTGAAAAGGCCCACGGTTTTCGAGCCGTCCTCCATGTCCTTGGTCCAGACCTCGGTCTCGCCGAGTTGTGCGACGCGCACGGCCGGCTTCCCAAGGGGATCCTGATTCACGTTCAGCACCTCGTCATTGGTCAGCAGGCTCAGCGTGAATGCATCCAACTGCGCGAGATCACAGCCGATCAGCAAAGGGGCCGACAGCAGACACCACAGGCTGATATGGGTGTATTGCTCATTGGGGCTCAGCCTCGAGGGATGGAGCGTCGGCCCCCAACCGACCTGCCCCACCACCAGCATGTCCGGATCCGGCCAGTGTCCGGGCCCGGCAAACGGTGTCCAGGAATCCTGATGGAATCCGATGCGGCTCATGCTTCTCCAACTGTCCTGGATATCAATGGTCGTGCGCCAGCAGTGGGAAAGCCGGGCCCAGTCGGCGGCCCCGGCGAAACCCGCGTTATTCGAGAGGCTGTAAACGATGTCGCGGCCCGACATGAGAAGCGCGCGCCCCATCGCCTCCGTATGGGAGGCATCGATCGGAGCCCAGTCGTATTTCAGATAATCAACGCCCCACTCCGCCCACTGTTTCGAGTCCTGCCCGATGAAGGGGACCTTTCCGAAGCCGTGGTGTTCCCGAGGATTCTTGCATTGGAAGAACTCGTTGCAGTCTCCATCTTCGATCCACTCGTATGTCCCGTCGGCGTTGTCGCAGGAAGACCCGATGTGCCCGGCATAGGTTCCATGCCAAGGCGACGAATAGATCCCGAAACGAAGCCCCATCCCGTGGATCTGTTCGCCCAGGGATTTCATGTCCGGAAATTTCGCGTTGGGCTGGATTGCGAGACTGGGTCCGCCGCGGCGGCCCTGCCAGCCATCGTCAATATTGACATAGCTCCAGCCGTGCTGGACGAGACCTTTGTCAATCATGGCCCTGGCGGAACTGAGGACCTTCTCTTGGCTTACCGCATCGCCCCAGCAGTTCCAACTGTTCCATCCCATCGGAGGGGTCAGGGCGATCCGGTCGCCGACGACGATCCTTAAATCCCGACTCGCCTCACCCAACGCATTTTTTGCGCGCAGGGTCACGGTGTGCGTTCCCGTTTCCTCCAGGCAACCGGTGATGCACCCGGTCTGCGGGTCGAGGTGAAGTCCGGGCGGCAATCCGTCCGCCGCAAATGACATCGGACGGTCGCCGGTCGCGGGGATGGTATAGAAAAACGGAGATCCTGGGCGGACACCGAAGATTTTGGCCCCGTTGACCCGCGGTTCGGGAGGAGGCGGGGGAGTGAGAATGACCGCCTCTTCCGGCATGGAGGGGACGACCACCGGCACCGGATGTTTCCTCACCATGATGAGCCTCGCATCAGCCCAGTCGGCAGGACAGTCCCCCTCCTCGACCAGAAGCGTCAATCTCTTCACGTCCACCAGCGAGATCTGGACGCTTTCTGCCGCGTCCCCGACATGTAATTTTTTGCTTTCGAAGAGCGTCCGCCCGTCGCCGAGCACTTTGAAGACCACTCCCCCGCCATCCGCATCGGCCGTGTCGTCCACGCCCACTTCAGCTGAAAATCCCAGTGCCAGGCCGTTGATATCGACAACGAATCTGCTGGCCGCGCGGGTGCCAACGCCATTCGCAAACGTCCGGCCCCCGATGGACAGCGGGCCGCCGCCCGCGGAGCTGTTGACCTGCGGTTCTCCAGCGTCCTGTGCCATCTGGCTGATATCCAGATCGCTCAGGAGATACACGGGGGTCGGGTCACCGGCGCTCGTTGAAGCAGCGGCAAACACGGACATTGAGGCAACCAGCGGCGCAAGCCATAGCTTCAGCAGTGTTCTGTCGATCGTTTTCAAGAGGATTCATTACTTGGCCGCCTCCCGCTGGAGTTTTTGGCGGCCTCCGACAACGAAAGCCGTTCATGAAAGACATCCGGGAGGGGGGCATTTCATTACTTGGCCGCCGCCTTCACGGGGATTTCGAGCGCTGCCGGCTTCAAGCCATCCGCGGTCGCTTGGATTTTTACGGCTCCATCCTTCCGTCCCGCACGGACGACGAGCAGCGCCCGGCCCTGATAGGCGGAACGCTCGTCTCCCTGCCAGGATTCGCTGCAATACATGTCGCCGTTGTCCACTCCCGCGTTCGTGCCGTCGCCGGTCACTGAAAAATGGATCTTCTGCGTGGCATCGGGAACCGTGACTCCCTTGTCATCCACAACTCTCACGGCAACGTGGGCTAGATCGAGCCCGTCGGCTTTCAATAACGGACGGTCGGTCTGCAAAGCCAGCTTGGCAGCCGGTCCGGCGGTCTGCAACTGGTCCTCTGCGATCACTTTTCCGTCCCTGGAAGCCACGGCCTTGAGCGTGCCGGGCTCGAAAGGAACTTCCCACGACATTTTCTTTTTCTTGAAGTCGGCCATCTTCTTCGTTCCGAGCGAGCGCCCGTTCAGGAACAGCTCGACCGTATCGCCGGTGCTGTAAGTAAAGACCTTCATCTTTTCTCCTGCCGTCCAGTTCCAATGGGAGTCGAGGTATTCCCAATTCAGGGCGACATCGTTCCAGACGACGTTGCTGCCGGGTTTCGGATTCTGGACGGCGATGTGGACCATCGGCTTGTCGGAATAGAACGACTGGACGTAGTAGGAGGCCGGTTTGCGGAAACCGGCGAGGTCGATCATCCCGCGGAACCACCCCTTGCACGGCCATCCGAACGATTCGCCGATGTAGTCGAATCCACCCCAGTAATACTGCCCGACAGCATAGGAATGATCATATTCGAACCACTGGTCACCGCTCCCGTTGGTCCCGATCTCGCTCACCAGAAAGACCATCTTCGGGTATTTTTCGTGATCTTTGACGAAGAACGACTGCGTGTAGTTGCAGCTGTTCACATCCATCACGAGACTCAACTCTGCCGGCTCGCTGTCCTGGAACAACTCCTTTGGTTTGGCGTTGTAGCGGACTCCCTTCGCTCGAGCCGGGAACAGCCCACAGGTTACCGCGCGCGTCGGGTCGATGCTCTTCACAAGGTCAGCCATCGCCTTGTATTGGGTGACTCCGAAATCCGGCTCGGTCATCTGGTGGCTCGTCTGTTCGTTCCCAACGCTCCAGAGATAAACCGACGGATGGTTGCGGTCCCGCAGGACAAATTCCTTCAGATCCTCCGGCCAGGCTTTGGCAAACGGCCGATCCGGTCCGGTGTATTGGTCGCTCCACTTGTCGTAGGCCTCGTCAAAAACCAGAATCCCCATCTTGTCGCACAGGTCGAGGATCGCGGGCTGGTAGGGATTGTGGGCAAGGCGGACCGAGTTGCATCCCATTTCCTTGATAATCTCGAGGCGCCGCTCGAAACCCCGGTCGAAAGCGGCCGATCCCAGGCACCCGAGATCGTGGTGAAAATTCATCCCCTTGATGTCGGTCTTCTTCCCGTTGACCAGCAGTCCCTGGTCGGGCTTGAACTCGATCGTCCGGATGCCGAAATTCGTGCTGGCCAGATCGCGAGGCTTCCCGTCCACGGTCACCCGGCTGACGGCTTTGTAAAGGTTCGGCGACTCGGTCGACCACAGTTCCGGATTGGCGACGACCAGATCCTGCTTGATCGTGACCGAGGCCCCGGCTGCCAGCGTTTCGGTTTTGTCGCCCGTGGCGACAACCTTTCCGGCCGGATCGACGATTTCTGTCGTCAGTTTGATCACGCTTTCGACCGCTCCGCTGTTGGTGACGACCGTCTCGACATGCACATCCGCGTTGTCCTTGGAAATTTTCGGCGTCGTGATCCATGTCCCGTAGACCGGGATATGGACGGGATCGGTCGTGATCAGGTTGATATCGCGGTAGATCCCGCTGCCCGTATACCAGCGCGAACTGCCGATGCGCGAGTTGTCCGCCCGCACGGCGAGCACGTTGATTTCTCCAGGCGGCTTGAGAAGCTTGGTGATGTCGAACCGGAACCCGAGATACCCGTGGTAATTCTTTCCCAGGTGCGTCCCGTTCAGCCAGACATCGGCCGCCGAGTAAACCCCGCCGAAATCGAGCGTCACGATCTTCCCGGCTTGGGGAGACGGGAACTCCTTGCGATACCAACCGATCCCGCGCGGAAGAAACCCACACGATCCGCCCATCTCCACTTTTTTGTCAAACGGCCCGGCGACCGCGAAATCGTGCGGCACATTCACGCCCTGCCACTTGCTGTCGTCAAATCCGGGCTTCTGCGCGCCATCGACATCGCCCAAATAAAATTTCCAATCGAAGTTCATGGGGATCGTGGTGCGCGAATCCGATTCCGCGGCGGAGAGGGTGGCTGTGCCGCAGGCAAGGAAAGCGGCAAAGCCGGTCAGGACACCTGCGAAATATTTATAACACCAAATGCACTCCGCAAAAGGCAAAAAATCACGGCGGGTTCGGCGAAACCGCCCTACCCCCCGCCGGTAGGGATGGCTCGCCGAGCCGTCCGACGATTCCACCAAATTCGGTGTCAAAATGGTATGCGAGGAAGAAAAAAACGCGCCAATCAGAGGTTTGGAGAGGAACATGGAAAGAGTTATTGATTGCGCCTTCCCGGCGCTGGTTTGTCGAGGGGAAAATTGCCGAACAAAAGTGCGTGGCGTCAGGCAAGCAACCCGGTCTTCAGCTCTTCAATTCGTGCTTTTTCAGCAGGCGTCAGAGCCGGCAGTTCCGTGGCGCGAATCGCCTGCCGGTAATCGTCCAGGCTCTTTCCGCCGGGGATGATGACGTGCGTGGTCGGCTCGTCGAGCAGCCAGCGCAGGGCGAGTTGGACCATCCCGCGCTCCGGCGTCAGCAATTCCTCGAACACCGCATGGCGGGCGAAGTCGGTGGTGATTTCCTCCACCCGGGCATTGCTCCGGATATCGTCGGGACTGAATTTCGGCGGCTGATGGAAATATTTCCCGCAGAGCCGTCCGCCAGCGAACGCACCGCGCACGACCCCGCCGGCGTTGTGTTTAGCAAGAAAATCCACGATCGGATCCGGCGGGCTGACCATGCTGTGAGGAAATTGCACCACGTCGAGGCAGCCGAGGGAATGCAGGAACTCGACATCCTCGACGCTTGAAGTCGAGATCCCGACAGCGCGCACCTGACCTTTTTGTTTGGCCGCCAGAAGAAATTCCACCACCTGCTCGGCCTCGCCGGGTTCGGGGCTGATGTGATAAACGTAGACGTCCAGGTAATCCGTCTGCAGCCGCTTCAGCGACCCCTCGAGCGAAACAGGAACGCGAGCGGGTGAGGCATCGCGCAGGCGCTCGCCGTTCGGTCCGACCTGGTTGCCGAACTTCGTACTGAGAATCCACTTGCCGCGCTGGCCTTTCAGCGCCTCACCGACGCGCCGTTCGCTCTCGCCGCGGCCGTATTGCTCGGCCGTGTCCACAAAGTTGATGCCGAGGTCTCCGCACTGCCGGATGAGGTTGATGCAGAAGTCCCGTCCCAATTCGGGATGTCCATCCGCCTTGCCGTCCAGCACCAGCGGTCCTCCCAACTGCCAGGCTCCCACGCCGATTTCAGAGACCTGCATTCCAGTATTCCCGAGTTTTCGTTGTTTCATAATTTATATGGCTGTGTCGATTAACGGTAATGGATCGAGGACGAGCATTGCACGTCCCGGCTGGAATTTCCAATCAGCAAGGTGAAAGTCCCCGGCTCGGCGAGCCACGCATGGGTTTTCTCATCCCAGAACGCCAGCGCCTTCCAATCCAACGGCATTGTGACCGTTTTGCTCTCTCCGGGTTGGAGGAAGACTTTCTGGAAGCCTTTGAGTTCCCGATACGGACGCTCAACGCTCGCCTCGTCATCATGGACATAAAGCTGCACGACTTCCGCTCCGGCGACCTTGCCGGTGTTGGTGACGGCTGCGCTTACGGTGACCGGCTTTTCTTTCGTGAGGGTGTCCGATGAAACCTTTATGTCGCCGATTTTGAATGTCGTGTAGGAAAGCCCGAAGCCGAACGGGAAGTTCACCGGCTTTTTCTTCGCCTCATACCAGCGGTAGCCGGCAAAGACGCCTTCCTGATAGGGAATATCGTAGAGGTAGGCTTCGGTTTTTTCCTCATTCACATAAGGAATCTTTCCATTGGCCCGAGCGAAAACGGCGGGAGGATACGGGCGGGATGTGTTCGGCTTTCCTTGATCATAACCAAACGCCGGAGAGTCTTCGAAACGGGGCTCCATCGTGAAGGGAAGCTTGCCGGACGGGTTGGCTTTTCCGGTCACCACATCCAGAAGCGCGGGCGCTCCGGTCTGGCCGCCGTAGAATGCCTGGATGATCGCCGCGGCCCCATCGGCCCAGTTCATCGCGACACCTCCGCCGGTGACCGGGCAGACCACGGTCCTGGGATTGCCTTTGACGCAGCGCGCGATCAACTCGTCATCGGGCAGGGCAAACGTGCGGTCGGCATCTCCACCTTCATTGCCCGCACCCCGTTCGGGAAATCCCGGAAACAACAGGATCAAGTCAGCTGCGGCAATCTCCTCGGCGGACGGATTTTCCACATAATGAATGGCGTCTGGAGCAACGGATTTGGCGAACACATCAAAACAGCTGATCTGATCGTAGCCGGGAGCCTTCCCACCGCCGCCACGCGCCAAGTCCCGGCGTCGGGCGGCATTGCCGGAGACGAGAATCCTGCTGTGATCACTCAAGCGGAGAGGAAGAATCCCGTTGTTTTTTAGAAGGACGATCCCTTCTTCGTTCGCTTTGCGCGCAATCGCCACCCGGGCTGCCGCGTCTTTCGCCTTCGACGGATCACGGAATTCCTTGTCGTAAAATCCGGCGGCAATGCAGGTCTTGAGAACGTTCCCGGCCATGCGATCAATTTGCGGGTTCCCCAGGAGCTCCGCGCGGGCAGGCCCGAGCGACGTGCCGAGCGGCATGTCCAGATCAACCCCGGATTCGATCACTTTGCCCGGCTGCCATGAACCCTCCCAAGCGGTCATGACCAATCCCTGAAACCCGAGTTCGCCGCGAAGCAAGTCCGTGACAGTCCGGCGGCTTTCCGACGTCCATTCGCCGTTGAGCTGGTTGTAAGACATCATCACCGCCCGGGCACCGGCATCTATTCCGGCCTGGAAAGGCGGAAGGTAGATCTCATGCAATGAGCGCTCGCCGATCAGGCAATTGACGAAGCGACGGTGGAACGAGCTTTCAAGCCCGATGAAATGCTTGAGGGTCGCGGCGGTCCCCGTGGATTGCAGTCCGTACACGAAGGCCTCCACCATCCGGCTTGAAAGAAACGGATCCTCGCCCATGTAATCAAAATTCCGGCTGCCGCGCGAATGGCGGTAAAGGTTCATTCCCGGCCCGAGCAAAAACTGGATGTCCGCGGCTTTGCACTCTTCGCCAACAGCCCGGCCGCAGGCCCGGGCGACGTCCGGATTCCATGTGGCCGCAAGGAGCAGATTGCACGGGAACGCCGTGCTCTGCCTGGAAACACCGGCATCCTGCAGCAGCACTCCCGCTCCGCTTCTCGCGAAGTTGACGGGTGGGATGCCCAGACGAGGGAATCCGGGAATACCCATGTCCGTGCCGCAGACAAGGGTGTAGCGTTCCTCCGGCGTCATGGCGGCGAGCAATTCGGCCGCTTGTTTCCCGGCGTCTTCCGGACGCGCCGGCTTGAGCAGGAGCGAGGATTGCGCTGGGGTTGGGGGATTTTCCGCAGCCCGGCAGACGGATGCCGCCAATACCATGGCAGCCAGGATCAAGAGCGGATGAAATCCGATGGGCTTCACTTCAACTCCATATACTTCGCCGCCATCCGTTCGCCGATAGTTTTGGCGCAGTCGGCGTTGTAATGTCCCTTGTCCCCGATATGCCCCTTGAGATCACGGGCATCCACACAAGCGGTGTGTGGGCAGACGCTTGGAAGGGTCAGCAAGGCCTTGTTGAAAGCCTCATTTTTCTTGGGAGCCGGATCCGTGAATTCGCCTAGCGTGGCCGCGATGAATGGAAGATCCTTCACGCCGAGATCGGCCCGCAGGTCGGCGATCATGCGGGTCAGCCGATCCATGTAAGTCGCCTGCGATTCCGGCGCCGTGTCTGCCTCGCCCTGCAGCCACAGCGCGCCTTTGAGAACAACCGGAACGGAAGATTTCACCCCGAGAGCAAGTCGGGCGCGGCGCACGGCATTTTCATACCATCTGCCACCCTTCACCCAGTTCTCGAGGTTGGTGCCCCCGACCGCGCACGGCACAAGACCGACCAGAACCTTCGGATTCTGCGCCGCGATCGTCTGGGCGAAGGCGAGACCGGGTCCGACGCCTTCGTTGCCGGCTCCTTCAAACGTCACGGGATCGCCAACAAGATGCAACGGGTGCTGCGCAAGATACCACTGGTCATTTTTCAGATGCATCATGACGATCCGCGGGTTCAGCGTTTGCTCCGCCGGCACTTCGCCGCGACCCTTCATGTTCGACTGACCCATGAGCAGGAAAAGTTCGATGCGATCAACTCCCCCGGGAGGTTTGGAGAGATCAGTTGGCGTCAGCGGTTGAGCGGCCTGGAGTGCGAGGCTGGACGTTGCAAGCAGAATGGCGGATACGGAACGAAGTTTCATGGTTATATTATTTCTACATCGAAACAGTCCAAATCGACGGACGGCTCGGCGAGCCATCCCTACCGTTGGGTGGCAGGGCGGTTTCGCCGAAACCGCCGTGATGTTTTTTCTCATGTCGCCGTGCGTTTGGTATTATTTGTAGTGGAGGCTTGTCTGGCATTGCACGTCCCGGCTGGAATTTCCAATCAGCAAGGTGAAAGTCCCCGGTTCGGCGAGCCACGCATGGGTTTTCTCATCCCAGAACGCCAGAGCCTTCCAGTCCAACGGCATTGTGACCGTCCTGCTCTCTCCGGGCTGAAGGAAGACTTTCTGGAAGCCTTTGAGTTCCCGATACGGACGCTCAACGCTCGCCTCGTCATCATGGACATAAAGCTGCACGACTTCCGCTCC
>QYQL01000024.1 GCA_007280915.1 Verrucomicrobiaceae bacterium
CGAAAACAGGCTCAACCGGTCTTGCCTTTCGGAGCAATGGAGCAATCACGCTATCCATGTCAGTCGGAGTGGTTGATCATACCACGGCAAATTCCAGCACTATCAGTTTTGGCACTGCCGGCAATGAATTGGCCAACCTGAACATTACGACGGCCAATGTATCGTCCGCTAGTGGATCAAACTCACTGGTGCTTCTTGGCAAGGCCAATACCGCAAACTTAACGATTGGCACCTTGAACCTGGGATTTGGTGGAGCCATCGTCTTGGCAAACACAAATACCGCAGGGGATTACGCAGTCAATGTTGGATCGCTCAACGGCACATCCGGAACAGTGAAATCATCCAATAACTCGACAGTAGCACTCACAGCCACCCTTAATCTCACGGGAACATCCACTGGAAACTTCAGCGGTCAGATCATCAATACCTCTTCGAATTCGACCACGCGCGTCGTAAAAAGCGGATCAGCCACACAAACCCTCGGGGGCAGCAGTAATTACACCGGAGGCACGTTGATTACAGCCGGAACCCTCGTCGTCGGCGCCAACAGTGCGATCGGTGCTGCAAGCGGCGGCGTGGCGATCAGCGGGGCAAGCCAAGCGATACTCAGGTTCAACGATGGCATCAGCGTGGGGAACACAATCACCTATTCCAGCACTAACGCAACTTCCGGCGTGGCGCGCTTGGTGGCGAACAATGCGGCTTACACGGTGGGCACCACCGGGAACTTCACGAGCTCCTTCGCGGGTGGCGATGCCGACACCACGGCCAAGATCCTCGCGGGAACAAACTCACAGGGCTCGACGGCGACTCTGACGATGAAGTTCAGCGACACGTCAGCAGCCACGAACGATGCCATCCGCACTTCGGATGTCTTCTCGCTCAGCGGCACATCCACAAACGCCTTCGTCCTTCAACTCAGCTACACCGGCCTTGCCGCGGGCAGCTTTCTGGGCTGGGACAATGCTGGCACCTGGGTGAATGCGGTGAGCGGCAATACGGGGAACAATGCCAGCCTTGCCCAACAGGGTTATCTCGGCTCGTTCAGCGCATTCCAGACCACCTACGGTTCGACTATTGCAAACTACATCGGAGCCTATGGCGTGGATACGACCGCGGGATCCGCGTGGGCAGTTCTGAATCACAACAGCGACTTCGCCGTCGTCCCCGAACCTTCGACTTGGCTGCTGTTTGCGGGCGGCCTCACATTTGTGATCGTGATGAGACGGCGGCGGGCCTGAGAATCCTCCCCCATGCCATTTTAGACGATTTTGGGGTTGTCGGGCGGCGTGCTTGGGGGTGCGCCGCCCGACGCATTTTTTCAACAAACAATTGAACCCGGAATATTGCAGAAGAGTTAACCGCAGATTCACAAGAGTCACCCAGATGGAAGGACAGAGAGCGCTTCACCCGGTTTGTGAAGAAATGGAAGCCTGCTTACCGTCAGATATAATCTGTGAAAATCCGCGCTCATCCGCGGCCAAACCTTCTGCTGTTTTTACCATGAAAATCTCCATCCTCCTGGCATTCCTTGCAACTCTCCCGGCTGCCTTGCCCGCTCCCAGCGAGGCCGCCCCGCCAACGGTTTGCCTGCCTTCCAACGAGGGATTCACTCTCACGGTGGATCTGGCGGATGTGCCAGCCAGCGGCGATGTCACTTTGGCGGGCGAGTCGTCAAGCGATGGCGGCGAACGCTGGCGCCTTGCCGTGGAAGGAGAGGGCGCGGATCGGCGGCTTGTGTTTGAATTGCGCATCAACGCGGATCCAGATGTCGTCAAGGCTGTAGAGGAGAACTTTAACAAGAAGAGCTTTTTCACGTCGGCTCGCGATGCGGCCGACGCCAAGGGCGGGCTCTCCCGGGTGATTGCGCCACTGCGGCTGATCGGAAACGGACCTCACAAAGTCACCGTCCGGCTGATTCCCCCGGCATGGGAAATGAATCTCTTCGTGGATGGCGTTCCGCTGGATTTAGAGTGGCCGCTGGGTGCCATCGTGGAGGCCGGAAAACCCCTGGTATCGCATCCGGCGGTGAAGGCGTTGAACGTCGAAGCCAGCGTGGCGACGGATCAGCAGATCATCGAGCGCAGCGGCGGGAAGGATGCGGTGGCAAAGCGTGAGGTGGAGATTTATGGGCCGAACAACAGCACCCCACCATTCTTCCGTCCGCGCGGATTCGATACCCATGCGGGAGACGGCGCCCCAATGTTCGACGGTAAGCGCTGGCACCTTTACTACCTCAAGGACCGCGGCCACATGCAGCGACGCTGGGGTTGGGGAGGCCTTTCCTACGGTCATATTTCCACCGACGATCTGGTGCATTGGGTGGAGCATCCCGACGCGGTGAAGAACGGTCCCGATGAAGGAGCCGTCTGGACCGGTTCGTTCACCAAAATCGGAGGGGAATATATCGGGCTTCTATGGAACTTGAAGATCGCCCCTGCGGTCCGGAAAGGAAAAACGGAGGTGGGAGTGAATGTCGCCCGCAGCAAGGATGGAATTCACTTCGAGATGACTGATGGCGGGAAGCCTCTTGTCGGGGTTGCCGGCGGCGATCCGGACATTTTTGAAATGGAAGGCGGCGGATATGGTCTTCTGACGCGCGGCCAGCGCGACAAACAACGACAGATCTTTTTTTACACATCCACGGACTTGAAAAACTGGAAGGAAGAAAAGTCGCCGTTCGCCTTCGCTCCAGCGAATTGCGATTGCCCGCACTACTTCCGGTTTCAGGGCGGTCACTATTTCTTTGCCTCCAGCACAGCGCGAAAGGGAGAGGGGCTCCTCGGGCCCTGGCAGGATATCCAGCATCCCTCACTCGGATGCACAAAAACGGCGCCATACAAGGACGGGCACCGCCTCGTTGTCGGAACGATCGGCGACGGCGGATGGGGTGGCGACGACGTGTTCCATGAACTGGTGAAACTGCCAGATGGAACGCTCGGTGAGAAATTCGTTCCGGAAATGACACCGTTGCGCGGCGAGGTCCTGGATCTGAAAGCCTCGCCCTTGATCGGAAGTTCCGAAGCCGGAAACAGGAGCGTCACCGTGAAATCCTCCGGAGAATTTGCCGCGGCGGTGATCGACGGACTGCCCCCACTGGCACGCATCCGCCTGACCGCACATCCTTCCGCCGGATGCAAAACCTTCGGGCTGGCATTGCGGGGGAGCGGCAACTACTCCGGCGGCAACGCCCTGATTTTGAACCCGACGGAGAAAACCGCCTCATTCGGCCGGGTGGCCGGACCGGGCAAACATCAATTCCCGCCGTTAGTAAGAAGCGCCAAGAACGTCGAGTTCGATCAGCCGGTGGTGCTCGACATCATCCTAGGCCCGGAAGGCCTTATCGATGCAGAGTTGAACGACCAACACTGCGTGGTCATGCGCGGGACAAAAGACCCTTCCAACAACCGGCTCTTCCTTTTCTCGGAAGGCGGGGACGTCACATTCGACCAGATCGAAATCCGGAAATGGGAATCATCAACCACCTTGGAACGTTGAGGAAGCGATCCACTGCGCCAACCAAGAAAACATGCCCCTCCCATGAAACCACTGCTCATCTGCCTGGCTGCCTTCGCCTGTCATCCACTCGCACTGACCGCTCAAGACATTCTCGTGAACTCGATCACGATGCCCGACGAAGTCGTCGCCTATTTCATGGATGACTTCAAAAATTCCGGGATGGTTTCCGGCCTTCAGGGAGGAAAAGTCAATCCCACCGTGGGGTCGCTTCAAGTCGGCGACGTGGGCAATCCGGACGTTCCATACCGAGCGCGCAAGGAATTTCTATTGTTCCATCTTCCCCCGCTTGACGGACGCAAGATCGCTCACGCGACACTGCGCTTGAATATCGGAAGTGTCACGCATGAGGCCGCTGACAAGCCAATGCCGCCGCTCTGGCTTGTCCATGCGGAGGACTGGCGTGATGACTCTTGGACATCGGATCTGCGCTGGCGCGGCCTCGCGACATCCCACTTCGCGGACGATCAGAATTTCTCAAAGAAG
The DNA here is from genome assembly GCA_007280915.1 of Verrucomicrobiaceae bacterium. Lineage (GTDB taxonomy): Bacteria > Verrucomicrobiota > Verrucomicrobiia > Chthoniobacterales > Terrimicrobiaceae > QYQL01. The sequence continues at coordinate 4,003 of QYQL01000024.1, forward strand.
CTTCAGCTCATCACCAGCGACGACAAGCCGGGACCGATTGAAGTGGATATCACCGAAATGATCCAAGCCGACTATCAGAGGACAACCACTCCGGTCGCCGCATTCCGCTTCGAGATCACCGACCGGGAGGCGCTCGACATCACCGACCAGCTCGCAAACTCGTATTCGATTTTCGGCCCCGGCAACCTTTCTCTCCCGGCCAAAGTCCCCGCACTCACGCTGACGCTTGAATAAAAAATCGACTCTATGAAATCCGACACCATGAAGAAATTGATCGGGGCCCTTGTCCTGGCAGGATTGCCAGGCAATGCGGTTTTTGCACAGTCCGCCCCGCCCGCCGCCAAGCCGAACGTCGTGGTGATTCTTGCCGACGACCTGGGTTATGGAGACCTGGGCTGCTACGGGGCGACCAAGATCAAGACTCCGAATATCGACCGTCTGGCGAGCGAAGGATGCCGGTTTACCCATGCCTACACGCCGTCCTCCGTCTGTTCCCCGACGCGCTACGGGGTTCTGTCCGGTTCCTATGCCTGGCGGACTCCGCGGCATCCGGCAAACCAGACGATCCGTCCCGACGCGCCGCTGGCATTTTCAGCCGGACAGCCCACGCTGGCATCGCTTTTCAAAAGCGCCGGGTATTCCACCGCCTGCGTGGGAAAATGGCACCTCGGATTCGGCGAGGGGGACGATCTTTCCATCCGCTACGACTGGAGCCGGGATGAGATCAAACCGGGACCGCTGGAGGTCGGGTTCGATTACTTCTTCGGCCTGGCTGCAAACGTCAGCAACCAGCCGCACATCTTCATTGAAAACCACCGGTTTTTTGGAATCCAGCCGGGGAAAAAGGTGACTGTCACGAACGAAAAGGGGAAAGAGGTTCTTCCTTGGAGCCCGGATGCGGAATACAAAAACGATCACGTTGCCGGGGATCTGACCCGGAAAGCGGTCGAGTTCATCGAAAGGTCAAAGGATAAACGGTTTTTCCTCTATTTTGCCCCGAACATTCCGCACAACCCGATCACTCCTTCGGCGGAATTTATCGGAAAAAGCGGCTGCGGGCTTTACGGGGATTTCGTGCAGGAACTTGACAGCCATGTCGGCACTCTGCTCGACGTCCTGAAAAAGGCGGGAGTCGCGGACAACACATTGATCGTCTTCTCCAGCGACAATGGCGGCGTCTGCATCGACTCGCATTCGCCGAAGTTCATGATCGAAAATTATCCGGAAAACTTCGCAGCCTCGGAGGCTGGTCACAAAATTTGCGGCGACCTGCGCGGCAAAAAACACAGCATTTACGATGGCGGATTCCGTGTGCCGTTCATCGTCCGCTGGCCCGGGCAGGTTCCCGCCGACTCGAAGTGCGACTCGGTGGTGGGCCTCACGGACCTCTTTGCCACCTTCTCGGCGATGCTCGGCAAAGACGTTCCCTCGAAGCTGGACAGCGTCAACACCCTTCCACTGTGGAAAGGGGAACCGGGTGCGACCGGGCGCGACTCACTCGTCCTCCGCTCGGCAATCGGGAACTTTGCGATCCGCAAGGGGGATTGGAAACTAATCGAACAGGCGGAACTGGAGCCCCAATACAAAGGCTTCGCCGAAAACAAAAACCAGCTCTACAAAGTGTCGGATGATCCCTCCGAAACAACCAACCTCTGGGATTCCAATCCGGAACTCGTCAGGGAGCGGGCTGAGATGCTGAAGCAGATCAAGGGACAGGAACGCGGTGCGCTTCCATGAAAATCCTGCTTTTCCAAGGTGCGTAAAAGGGCTTGTGCGATTTTGTTGATCTTTGCGGCGCAGCTTGCGAATGGCGCGCCGCAAACCCAATCGACATCCCCGGAGCTTGCCGAAGTGGCGGTCCATTCCTATGCCACTGCCGCACAACTCCAATTTGGGGCGCAGTTGCGCATGAGCCAGTTTTCCCCCTGCGCGAGGCTTCCCGCCGTTTTGGACAGGCTGCCATTTTTCCGCCTGCCGCAATCACACGGCACACTGGAATTCACCGTCCGTAAGGCGGGAAAGGTTTATGTCGTCCCTCTCGATATCTTGTCGGCAGAAGGAAAAGCCTCCCTGGATGCATCCGGATTTCGTGCAGAGGAGGGGCTGTATGTCGAAGTGAAGCTCGGACGCCCTAAAAACAGGTTAACCTTAGCCACTGAGCAACTACCGGTATTTTCCCGAAAATTCGACTCCGGCGGGCATGTGATGCTGAAAGGACTCTACGCGCTGGTTGCCAAAGGCGACCCGGATCTGCCGTTGGATCGCACAGCGGAGCAACTGAAATCTATCGGAGCCGGAGAGGATCTTCGCCGGTTTGCTGCGTCACGGGATCAGAGGCGGCAGCTCCCGAACATTCCAACGTATCACTTTTATCAGCCGGAAGGCCTGATGAATGACCCGAACGGCCTCATCTACTGGAATGGGCTCTACCATTATTTCTACCAGTTCCGGCCGGTGGATCTTCCCATCGGTTGGTGGAAAGGCCATGCCGTAAGCCGCGACCTCGTGCATTGGACGGATCTGCCGGTTTTCTTATACCAGAACAGTTTCACCGGAGGTGTATTGGTCGAAGAAAACAGTGTGACATACATGTGGGGCGGCGGTTCCGGGCAAACCGCCACCTCGCGGGATCCGCTTCTGATGGATTGGGAGTTCAACCCGGACAACCCCGTGATTCCCAGCAACATCTTCGGACGGGATCCGGCCATGGGGTTTCTACAGGATCCCTGTCCATTCAAAGTCGGCGATCATTATTACGCCCTGTTCTCAACTGGTCCGAACGGGGACAAAAACGCTTTCTCGTTCGACAGCTTTTCATTCTGGCACCTCTTTGACTCCGATAAAATCGATGCCGGGTGGAAATATACGGGGGACTTTATCGATCGCTCCACCACGGCGTTGTATAGCCGTCCCGGCGAGGATGGTGCCGTGTGCTCGTTCAACCCGATCGGTCACGACCGCCACCTCCTTGTCTGGGCAAGTCACCGTCTCGGTCCCCAGTATTTCGTCGGCAGGTTCGATGAGCCGTCAAAGCAGTTCAAACCGGAATCCCATGCTCGGATGGGCAGTCCTCAGGGTATCCTGAGCTGGACAGTTTCGGGAGAGGACAAGCAGCAGGGAGTGGTTAACGTCATCAGCAAGATCGAGCAGACACTTATGACCCCGGCTTGCGCCGGTGGCGAAGTGCATACTCAGGTCAGGCAGTTTTCCCTCGATGGCGACGGGCGAGTGCTCATGCGCCCGGTGCCAGGAATGGAGAGCCTCCGTGGCGACCATCAACAGGTTCAGCCCCGCCCACTTCGGGCAAACGAAGAGGTCGTCCTGTCCGAATTGTCCGGCGACACAAAGGAACTGCTGATCGAAATCGAACCGAGAACTGCAAAAGCGCTGCGCGTTTCAGTCCGTCGCTCGCCAGCCCGCGAAGAAGCAACAGACATCACGTTTTATCCATCGATCTGGAGAATGGGAGACGCCCCGGCGTTTAACAAATCAGGACGTCCGTGGGACAGGTGGAACGATTTTGTCGAGCCGCAGGGAGGCCTCTTGGTCGATACGACACACTCATCACTCGCGCCGGGAAAGATACTGGCTCCTGATATGGTTGAGCTCGAGCCCTGGGTGTTCACCAGCGAAAACAAAGCCATGAAGCCGCTGCAGTTCCACATCTATCTCGACAAGGCGGTCGTCGAAGTTTTTTTGAATGACCGTAATTATACCGCGACCTGCGTGTTTCCTTCGCGGGAAGACAGCGTGGGGGTATCCGTCACAGCTCTTGGCGGGGATGCTTTTCTCAAAACCGCCGAAGGGTGGGACATGCATCCGGCTCCAGTTCGGGGAGCAGAATGACAGCGATCCGCAGGGGAGCATTGGAACCCTGATACAAAGGTTTTGCCGAAAACAAAAACCAGCTCTACAAAGTGTCGGAGGATCCCTCCGAAACAACCAACCTGTGGGATGCAAATCCGGAATTGGTCAAGGAACGACAGGATCTGTTGAAAACAATCAAATCACAGTGAACCTCCGAACTGAATTCTCCAAAGCCCTGTGGATCGGCGACAAGCGCCGGGCCACCACCGGCGAACAACCCAGCCCCTATCTCC
>QYQL01000081.1 GCA_007280915.1 Verrucomicrobiaceae bacterium
ACGCACTCCCGCCGGAGGAGGCCGAAGAGATCGCCCTCACGATCGGACTCGGAGCGGTCAAATATGCCGAGCTCTCGCAGCACCGTCTCACCGATTACGTATTTTCGTGGGACAAACTTCTCGCGATGGAGGGCAACACCGCCCCGTATCTGCAGAACGCCTACGTGCGCATCCGCTCGATTTTCCGCAGGGGAGGGGAAGCGGCGGATCCCGATGCCCCGGTCATCCTTTCGGTGCCGGCCGAACGCGCGCTGGGAATCAAGCTTCTGCAATACGCCGAAACCGTTCCGATCGTTCTGGAGGACTTCCGCCCGAACCTCCTCGCCAATTACCTCTATGAACTGGCGAACACCTACCACTCGTTCTACGAGGCCTGCCCGGTGCTCAAGGCTGAGCCTGATGTCCGGTCAAGCCGGCTTGTGCTCAGCGACCTGACGGCCCGGATTCTTGCTCATGGATTGTCACTTCTCGGCATCCGATGCCCGGAGCGGATGTGATTCACAGCTTGTGACCCATCTTCTTCTTCTTGGTCGCCAGATATTTTGCGTTGTGGGGATTTGCGACTGAGCGGATCGGCACCTGCTCAGTGATCTCCAGATCGTATCCCTCGAGCCCGACCACCTTCCGCGGATTGTTTGTCAGCAGCCGGAGCCGATGGACCCCGAGATCTGAAAGAATTTGCGCACCGAGCCCGTAGTCACGGAGGTCCATCGGGAAGCCGAGACGCTCGTTGGCCTCCACCGTGTCGAGCCCCTGTTCCTGGAGCTTATACGCATGGATCTTCGGCCCGAGTCCGATGCCCCGGCCCTCCTGGCGCATGTAAACAAGCACACCCGAACCGGCGTCGCGGATCCGCTTCATCGCCTGATGGAGTTGCGAGCCGCAGTCGCAGCGCTTCGAACCAAAGACATCTCCGGTCAGGCATTCGCTGTGAACGCGGACAAGAGTCGGCTTCGTGGCGGAAATTTTACCCATGACGAGCGCGAGGTGGTGGGCACCGTCCACCAGAGAACGGTAAAGATGCATGTCAAAATCCCCGTATTCCGTCGGCATCAGGACCGTCTGCTCCCGCTCGATCAACTTCTCGCTCTTCCGACGGTGAGCGATGAGATCCTGGATCGAACAAAGCTTCAGTTTGTGCTTCCGCTTGAATTTGATGAGATCCGGAAGCCTGGCCATCGTGCCGTTTTCGTTGAGAATTTCACAGATCATGCCGGAAGGATCCAAGCCTGCGAGACGCGCAAGATCCACAGCCGCCTCGGTGTGACCGGCGCGCCGCAGGACACCGCCCGGTTTGGCCTGCAATGGAAATACGTGCCCCGGCTGGACCAGGTCGGCCGGCTTCGAGGCATCGCTGGCAAGAATCCTCATCGTCGCGGCGCGGTCTTTCGCGCTGATCCCGGTAGATACACCCGATGTGGCATCCACGGAGACCGTGAAGTCGGTTTTGAAAAGCTCTCGGTTGTGGGCAACCATCCGTGGCAGACCGAGCAACTGTGCCCGCTCCTCAGTGATGGGGGCGCAGATCAAACCCCGCCCGTGACGAGCCATGAAATTGACGGATTGCGGCGTCACTTTTGCCGCCGCCATCAGAAGGTCACCCTCGTTTTCCCGGTCGGCATCATCGGTCACAATCACCATCCGTCCGCGGCGAAGATCGGCAATCACAGAGGGAATCGGATCAAAGGGAGTCTTCATAGGCGCAAACGGTCAGACTATCCGTGAAATTGCAGTCCCGCAATTTCTTTCAAAAAGAGCTTGATTCACGGGGGTTCACCGATACTATCTCCGCTCCTATGGCAAAAACAGCATGGCTCGAGCGCAACAAGCGCAAAGCGAAGACAGTGGCGAAATACGCTGCGCTTCGTGCGGAATTGAAGGCGAAAAAAGACTACGCGTCACTCGCCCAGTTGCCTCGCGACGCCAGCCCGACCCGCCTCGTCAACCGCTGCCAGGTCACCGGCCGCCGCCACGCTTACATCCGCCGATTCAAGATCTCCCGACTCACATTCCGCGAACTCGCCTCATCAGGCCTGATTCCCGGAGTGACGAAGTCCAGTTGGTAAACCGGCGGGCCGGTTCATCCGGATCATGCCGATTTACGAATACGAAGTCGCTTCAGAAGGCGGCTGCAAGGCTTGCGGGGGACGATTTGAGCTGCGCCGTTCCGCCGACAGACCGGAATTGAACGCCTGTCCCGTGTGTAAAAAGCCGGTGCGACGGGTGATCTCACTCCCAAACACGCCCCGAATCGCCAAACCGCTTTCCGTTTCCGACGCAAAAAAGGCCGGCTTCACCGTTTTCGAGAAAAAGGAAAAAGGCGTCTACGAACGCCAGTAGGCGAAACGCAGAGCAACCACTGTGCTTTTGAGAAGAGCCGGTGCCCCCAAACGGGTGTGACACCCGTTCTACCTAAAACCACCGCGAAGTCTCATTGTTTCAAGTGGCGATATGAGTAGGTCCGAGATTTCGCCTTCGGATTACTGGAGGGACCAGCCGCTGTCCGGTCCGATTTGACCCAGAGGACACATCCTCCATGTGAACAACTCTCGTGCCAGCCAAGCAATCGAAGCGGGCGAATAGTTCCTTCACAAGTTGTTCACATGCGAATAACGCCCTCTCAGTGAAAGGGATTTATATAACATCATATAATATATGTAGTGTATAATGGAACTTTGAGGGATGCGGTTTGGCTGCTTCGCGCTTGAGGATTTTATCGCATGACAATTGGCCGTCTAAGAAGCGACGGGAGGATTTGTTGGATTCCGGATGCCAATGTTTGCTGAGCGGTTTTGGCATCGCGCAGGAGTCGGGCAAAATCCTGAGCTTTTGATGGATTCCGGAAAAGGTATTGGAAAATGGCTTTGGGGTTAGCCCGTCCGCTTTCTGGATCAAGGAGCACACTTGAAGGAATGGGAATACTCTGGTCGATGGCATCACTGATTGAGCGAACAGAGAGCATCTTCACTGAGTTTCTGATGCAGACTTCGTAGAGGTGTGAGGTTTCGAGGTCTCCTGCCAGCGCGCCGGTCGCCTGGCCGATGGCCGTCTTTTGGGCTGCGGTTTCCAGAATATCGTCCGCCGTGAAGATCCTGCCAACCCGGAACGAGTGCGGAACAACAAGGCTTTTCAACAACCCCGGATCCGAAAAATTCTCAGCGAGGACAATCGTCCCGACCGGAAGCCCCGGTTGAAGCGCACCTGAGAAGCCGGCGGACACAATAATCTCGGGCGGTGTTGTTGGATCAGCTTCTCGAGTGCTGGTGCGGCACGTTTTCCCATGACACCAAGGGTCAGGACGGAAACGCACAGCCTGCGCTCCAGTCGCGCACGGAATCCGGCGCTTTCAAACTCGATTGCAAAAACGACCGCGATCATGGATGCGGGAGCACGATTTCGTAGAATCCCGGCATGGAAAGCCCTGTTTCGCTTTGTGCCAGAAACCCAACCAGGGCCTTTTCCTCGAACCGGCTTGCGGACGCGGCTGGGATTTGAACGATCAAACGAACCCCATCCTCCAGAGAACTTGCAACGACAACGCCGCCAAGCTCCGCCGCCGTCTTCTCAACCATGTCACGGTGAGCGGCTGCATCGGCTCCTCTTTCGAGGATGAATCGCCGTCCTCCGCCCAGCCCTGCAGGAGGAGGCAAGGCTTTGGAAGCTGCGGATTCCAGAGATGCACGGAGTTCGGGAACCTCCGGGGCCGGAGAGGACGTCTTGCGGAAGAAGATTTCCCTGCCGCCGAGAACAACCAGTGCCAACGGGATGGCCAGCGCGAGAAAAACCACAGCGATCATCTGAACAACCTGTAAATTCAGTCGGAAAGGTGCGGGGCCGGGATTCACTTGGAATTATAACGATGCCCCACCGGTGGGGATTCCGCAAGAGCGGAGAACGCAGGATTGACCGCTCCCCTTGTCTGCCCGATATTCCCGTGCCTGCCGATGTCCATTCATAACACACGCAACTTCTGCATTATCGCCCACATCGACCACGGCAAGACGACTTTGTCCGACCGTCTTCTGGAATTCACCGGAACCATCCAAAAGCGCGAGTCCCAGGAACAACTTCTCGATGCCATGGACCTCGAGCGCGAACGGGGCATCACGATCAAGGCGCACCCGATCGCGATGGATTACAAGGCGAAGAACGGACGACACTACAAGCTCAACCTGTCGGACACCCCCGGGCACGTGGATTTTTCCTACGAGGTCTCCCGCTCGCTCGCGGCCTGCGAGGGGGCTCTCATCATTATTGACGCCGCTCAGGGCGTCGAAGCCCAGACGGTTGCCAACGTCCACCTGGCGGAAAAACAAGGACTGAAGCTCATCCCGGTCATCAACAAAATCGACCTGCCGAACGCCGACATCGACACCGCAAAGAAGCAACTGGAGGACATTCTCGCCATCCCGGCCGAGGAGGCCATTCTTGCCAGCGCCAAGGCGGGAATCGGCATCGAAGAAATTCTGGAAGCTATCGTCGATCGCATCCCCCATCCTTCCGGAAAGGCGGATGCCCGGCTCCGCGCGCTGACGTTTGATTCGACCTTCGACACCTATCGGGGAGTCGTAATTTACACGAGGGTCGTCGAGGGCACGGTCAAGGCCGGAGACCAGGTCAAACTGATGGCGACGAACGCCTCTTACGACGTCAAGGAAGTCGGGATCTTCAAGCCTCAACAGCCGAAATTTTTTGTGAAGGAGAAGCTTGTTGCCGGAGATATTGGCTACGTGATCGCCAATATCAAGACGAGTTCAGAAGTCAAAGTCGGCGATACGCTCACCAGCGCCAGAACTCCTGCCGAATCTCCCCTTCCCGGCTTCCAGGTTGTTCAACCGATGGTCTTCAGCGGCATCTACCCGATCAACACAGCGGACTTCGAACACCTGAAATCCGCCATGGGCAAACTCCAGCTCAATGACGCGGCCTTTCACTACATGCCGGAATCCAGCGTCGCCCTCGGGTTTGGCTTCCGCTGCGGATTTTTGGGACTCCTCCACATGGAAATCATTCTCGAACGCCTTCGCCGGGAGTTCGATATGGATATTATTGCGACTTATCCATCAGTAATTTACGAGATTCTTCGCACAAATGGCGAAATCGTCCGGGTAGACAACCCGGAGCAACTCCCCGACCCCAGCGTCATCGAGGAAATCCGGGAACCCATAGTCGTCTGCTTCATCATGCTTCCGAATGAATACATCTCTCCCATGATGCAGCTCATCATGGATAAACGGGGAGAGATCAAGCATACCGAGTCCCTTGATACCAAGCGCGTTATGCTCACAACAGAACTC
>QYQL01000162.1 GCA_007280915.1 Verrucomicrobiaceae bacterium
GCTTACAGCATTCTGGATTACTTCCGCCCCGGCAAGCACTCCATCCGGGAGTTGCGGAGATACTGCGACCCCGACCCCGATGAAGGGCTGGGGCCGTCGGAGATCAGCTCGGCACTGCGGAGGTTCGGACTCAAATGCCGGACCACGCGGTATCTGACAAAGCCACGCATTGACGAGGCGATCCGCAATGGATGTCCGATCCTCATCGGCGTAGGCCGGGAAGATTACGGGGAGGACGGCGACCACTGGATGGTGGCCCACGGCACCGGCAGGGGCGAGGTGCTCCTGGCAAACAACCTCAAAATCCACAAGGCATCCGTCTGGGTGGATTGGAGCTGGCTCAAGTCCGACATGGCCCCGGCCGGCTGGGGGATGATTGTCTCCGAGTGAAACATGCCCTGCCGCCGCGCCGGTGAGGTGTGGCGTGCAGGGTTGTTTTTAGCTGCCGGCCGAGGAAGTGTTTCCTATTGCCAAACTCGGCTAAACCCACGCTAATTCTCTCTTACTAACATGGATATCAAACACATCACCAGCGACACCCTCCGCAGCTTGCACGGACTCGCTCGCAGGTGTTTTCGCCGAAGATGAACCCGAAAAAATCTTCCGACCGCAGATCGGTTTCTGCCTGACTGGGCGCTCGTCTTATTGCTTACAGAGCCAAAACGGTTTGCCAGCTTGACATTATAGGGTGGAAAACCGAAAAAAACAGATTTTTCTCGACAAGCACCTAATGATTTAGTATACCTTTCCACGTTGCTGAATTCCAGCAAAACGCAACTGAGGTTGTGTAAACAAAACAGGCTCTTCCCTCTGAGGAGCCCAGTGAAATCCGCCCCGGACAACAGCCGGCGCGTCTACGTAGAAAATTATCCTTATGACGTCATTTCAATCCATCATGGGCTATTTCAGCTCCCGAGGCATCAAATTCCAAACCGATCTGCGCAAGTCGGCTATCCACATGAATTTCAAAGGGGTGACATACGGGATGCGGTTCCGGTTTTCTATCGGACTGGACAAGGGGCGGGAACTTGTCCAGTGCTCGTCGAAATTTCCCTTGAGTGTTCCCGAGGAGATGCGAGCGGCTCTTTCCGAGTTGATTGTCCGCGCCAATTACGGGGTCAAGATCGGCCGGGTGGAGATGGACCAGGAGTCCGGGGATCTGTTTTTCCGGGCATCTTCCTTTGTAGTCGAGGAGGCCGATATGGATAAGATCGTAAGAAGGCTCACCGGGATCTCGATTGGGTTTTGTGATTTTTTCACCCCGGAACTCATGCAGTGTCTCTATTCCGGGGTGACTCCCCGCCTCACCGCACCGCGCAAGGCCGTTGTTCCCCTGGAGACACAACCCCACCAAGACCAGCAGGATGTCACTTCTTCACTGGAGCCTGCCGCAACGAGTCAATAGCCCGAAACAGTAAATGTTTGGTGTCCGAGTAGGAATTAGCAAACCAGTTCTTGACAAAAACACTAACATTAGCTAGTATCCCTCCCCATGATCACGAACTTAATCCCACATAGCCACCGCACAGAGCGGGCGACTTACGGGCACGTGATCTTCTCAGGGTAGTTCAGACGCCCAACCTGGTCCAATTCCGGCGGTCGGATCACCCGGCCCGCCTCCTCCGATAGAAAACGCAGGGGGATAAAGGGCAGACAACTGCGATTGTCCTTGCCGGATCGTGTCCAGGTCAAGCCATGAACAAAAACACCCGCCGCAAAGCTGTGGCCGCCCGCAAGGCCGGCCTTCACTTCCACTCCCGACCCTGCATCACATCATTTTGTGAGAAGGGACGGAATCCACAAAACATGCGCCGATCCCCGTGGAGGGGGAGCGGCCGGACCGCCGGTCGCCCCGCTTCCGGCAGGAGCAACTAACCCGAAATGCACCAGAACCAAAGAAAATCCCGCCGCCGGCCGATCCGGAGGCCCATCCATAAGTCGATACCTATGAAAAAGACACCAAAAGTCGGGGACAAAATCCGAGTCATCGCGAACTCAAATAACCACAACTACATTGTCGATGACGGCGATGTTTATACCGTTATTGAGGTTGACGTAAACGACTCTACCCTCAGGGGACAATCTCCCGATGGACAAGAGGGAAACTGGATCCGTTGGTGCGATTGCGAGCATTGCTATGGGCTTGGCTGGGAATTCATCCAGTCAGTCCTGCCTGCTGAGGTCGCCGGCTTTCTTTCCGTCTTTTCGGGAATCGAGGTCGTCGAGCTTCGGACCGACATCAAGGACGGCATCCTCAAGAAGCTTCCCAATCTCCATGAACTCATCATGGAGGAGCACGGCCGGTTGAAGTCTGCGTCCGGAAAATCCGCGTTTGCAACCGAAGAGGAGGATCCGTTTCGCTGATGAGTAACTCCACGCTCACACCACCCACCATTTCCCGTGGCATGAAGGTCTGTATCAGCCACCTCGGCAAGGAGCAGGACCAGCAGGTTCGCCGGATGTTGCTGGAGCTGGGGGCCATCCCGACGGCTTTCCGCTCCGGTGCGGACGCCGTGATTATGGGAGACAGAGCTTTCAATGATGCGGCGGCAACCCGCAGAGATGGGTTTGCCGTCTTCACCGTCTCGGAATTCAGCCGGATGGCTCGCGGGCCGGAGGTCGAGCGGGCGGCGTTTGAGGTGGACGGGGATTCCGTTCGCATCCTTGACGTGACACTCGGCCTCGAGAAAGATTCCGGCCCATTTGTCCCCGAGCCTGATCGCTTCAGGCATCTTTGCTACGACAGTCTGTTTTTGACCACGGCCCGCAAGGCGGCCCTCGCGGTCGCACAGGGGGTTCCGTGCATGCTGGAGGGGGACACCGCCACCGCTAAGACCTCGTCGATTCTCTGGCTCGCGATGCTCTGCGGGCACGATGTGATCCGCATCAATCTGAACGGCCATACCGACACCGGAGAGCTGGTGGGCCGGTATGTTCCGGCCACATCCGGCCGTGGAAAAGCGTGGACATTCCGCGAGGGCTACATTCCGCAGGCCCTGCGCAGGGGGTGGTGGGTTATTCTGGACGAGGTGAATCTGGCCGAACCGCAGGTCCTCGAGCGCCTGAATCCCGTTCTGGAAGATCCCGCGACCCTCGTGCTCACCGAGCACGACGGGACGAGGTTCGGGAGGGGCGCCGATGTCGAGGTCGCCGAGGGCTTCCATCTCTTCGGCACCATGAACCCCGCCGAATATGCGGGGAGATCGCCGCTCTCGCCGGCATTCCGTGACCGCTGGGGCATCTGGAGTCATGTGCCCAAGCCCAGCGAACCCGAACTGCTCGACATGCTCCACTGCCTCGTCACCGGCATCAGCCCGTCATTTGTCTGGGACGGCGTTCGCTGGACACCTCCGGCGGGGACTCCGACCTACCCCGCCCTGTCGGATTATCCCGATTGGGAGGGAACGCTGGCGGCCATCGCCTCATTCCACGCCCGAATATCAGGGGCGGCCGGAGAGAGCGAGGCACCGGCCACAATCGGCCGCGTCCGCCGCGAGCGTTATGTCTTCACCCGCCGCACGCTTCTCAACGCGATGCGCCTCATCGCGGCGACTTGCGCGGGCGCTCTCAACCTCCGTGGCGTTGCAGCCCGCGTTCTCGGGGAAATCTACATCCACCGGCTTCAGGATCCCGCCGACCGCTCGGCGGCACTCACCCTCCTGCGGGCGACGGGACTCGCATGAGTGCGCCCGCTCTTCTTGGCGAGCTGTCCAGCCTCGCCGCACAGGTCATCGGTGAGGAGGTCTCCGTCGTTTCCGGAAAGCCCGGCTGCATGTGGAGCTGGAACTGGAAGGACCGCGAGATCACCGTATGTCCGGAGGATTTGGGCGCGCGGTCGGCAGATGTCTGTCGCGCCGTTCTCATGCATGAGTGTGCACACGCGGCGATCACCCGCATCTACGACCTGCTCGACCGTGATCGTCAGGATCTCTTTCGGGATCTCCTCAACATTCTCGAAGACATCAGGATCGAGGCTTGGCTGGCTGAGAGGTTTCCGGGGTGCGCCCCCTGGCTCGCTCTCGCCAACAGGGTCTTTGGCCACGAGGCTCGCAAGGCCCCATGGCCAGCCGGACAGCAACTTCAATTTCTGAAAGGCCTCCTTGAGGAGCGCTGGTTCGGTGACATTTCGACGGGAGCCGCCCGCGAGGTTATCGAAGCCCTCGCCGAAACCCGCGATGCGGTTGCCGAAATGGCACGCTGCATCCCGCCGCCCGCACCGGGCCGTGCGGCCGCACGGGAGATCCTCCACTCGCAGCAGGCCATGCTCGCGATTTTTCTCGAAAAGATCGTGCCCGTGTGGGAGCGGCTCGTTCGTGCGGATCTGTCAGCCGGACTCCCCCGCCACACTTCGTGCGATGTCCCGTTTCTTGTTGCTGCCGGACAGGGATCAGGAGGCAGGCGCGTTCACCGGAGAGAGAACACCGCAGAGTGCGCACGTGATTATCTCAGCCGTCAGCGCGCCCTCGCCGGCCTGATTGATCCCCTTGCTGACGAAATGATCCATCTCTTCCAACTCGACGGGCGCTCGCGCGAGGTGAGAGGGCACCCCTCTGGCGGACGACTCGATCTTCGCGCTGTCATGCAGTTTGAGGCGGATCCAAGGCTCTACGACAAAATCTGGATCCGCCAGAAGCATCCGCAGCGTTTCGACCCCGCGATCTTCCTGCTTCTCGACACCTCCAGCTCCATGAAAGGGGAAAAGTTCGAAGGGGCATTCGACGGAATCGTGCTGCTCTCGGAGGTCTGCCTGCGTGCCGGCCTTCCGCTCTCCGTCTGGAAATTCAGCGAGGGGTCCGAGCATGTGATGCCATTCGCTGCATCGGGCGACCAGTGGCGGAGGAGCCGGCTCGACGGTTTGCGGCGGCATCTCGGAAGCAGAACAGATATGTCCTCCTGCCTGAAATCTGTTCGCACCTCGCCGGAGATCGCCCTTCATTCCCATCCGGTCGTGATCGTCCTGAGCGACGGCGAACCCGACAACGAGCAGTCGGCTCGTGCGGAGGTTCAAAAGCTCAAGGCAGGCGGGATTCCCTGCGTAGGGATCGGGATCGGTCCGGAAACGCACAACCTCCGCAGGCTGTTCCAGCATTCCCTGACCGGGATTTCCGCCAAAGAAGCCGCCCCGCGAGTGGCAAAAATCCTGCGTGCGGCCGTTGTGCAACACGCCCTCGCCGCATGATGAACGATCTTCCTTATCCCGCCTCATACGATCCAAGCGATGCAGCAGCCCGGATAGAAAGACTTCAGGTTCTCGCGGCCGCCCTTGACGAAAAGATCCTGGAAAGCAAAGCCGCTCAACACGGGTGGGTCGTTTCACTTATTTTGGAAATCCTGCCCCCGGCAGAACCGTTTCCCTCTGACTGCCTTGAGGATGTTGTGGCTTGCGTTCGGAATACGGGGCTCCAACTCGACCAGGACGAAGCGGCCGCCAGGAAGCGATACCGCGTTCCGGATGGGGAAGTTGAGGATTTCTGGGTCTTCTTCCAATCTTCACCCTCTTCCTGGAAAACCTTGGGAGGTCGGGCCGGGTGGCTGATCCTGTGTTCCAGGACGTTGAAACAGAGGGCATTCTTCGTCACGGCAATGAACTGAAACGGTTCTTGAAAATTCCTCTATCTCAAAATCAACGTGTTACGCAGAAAGAAGCAAGAGTGAGTGAAATATTTTCGGCTAAAATCCTAATCATCTTGACAATTCCTAATGCTTTGCTAGCATGCCTCCCGTGTTAAGCAAAAGTCCTTCAATCAAGAGCCACAAAGGCTCGCAGACATTCCTCTGGCAGGTCTCATAAGACCGGGGGAACGGACCTTGAAGTAACATAACCCCCGTCCCATCAGCAAGCCTGTGGATCTCGAATCAGGCGACGTATCGATGTCCATGCCTTGGACGGGCGCATGGACCGGCAGCGACAGTTTTCAATAACGCGCAGGGACTCCCTGCTCCCGACAGTTTCGATCCCCGGTTCGTGGTGAGAACCGGCTGAGAACCCGGTTTACAGCGAGAAGCCGGTTCCGGATCGGGCGTCCGCCAGGCGGCGGGCCGGGAGCGGGAGGCCGACGCGCGAGACAACCAACCAAAGGAGCATTCCATGAACATTTTTACAAAATACATCCCGGCACCCCTCCGGCCAACGAAGCACCCGCACAACAACCCGCACAACTTCAGATATATCCATATGAAAAAACATCCATTTTTCTCCCGCATCTGGTCAGCCGCAATAAACCGCCTTGGCTGGGCATCCCTCATTCTTGTCATGGGCCTCTGCGCCCCGTTTTATGCCATTTACGTCCTCATCGCAGGTAATGTCACAGAAAAGCCCGATTCTATGGAGTCGTTTTTTGAGAAGTGGATTTCATCGAAGAAGCTGGACGGATGGTATTTCGCTGAGCCGAAGAACATGAAGGACTCCCTCCGGCTCGATGCCGTCACAGTGATGTCCCGCAGGGAAACCCATTTCCTTCAGTTCGAACATCCGGTGACCGGACACGACACCGCTCTCGGGTTTACGGCCGAGGGAGTGGCTGCCCGCTACGAGTTTGTCCCGCAAGAGGACGACCCCGATCATCCCGTCCTCCGGTTTGTTTCCGAACTGGCCCCCTTCCGCAACGAGGAGGAACTCACGGCTCTTCTCGAAGATGTCCTCAAAGCGGCTTGATCCCGCCAGCAACACTCACCAAACCCGGCCGGGCGGTTCCCGGAAACCCAAGAAACACAGCACATGACCATCGAATCCATTACAAACGCGATTAAAGAATGGGCCGGGGATGAACCCTTCACCTTGGAAACAACGCCCTCGGGAAGAATCCACCTCTCCATTGAAGAACCCGAACCATTTGATCCAGAAACCCGCGCCAGCATCTTTTTCGATATTTCTCCCACCGGCAAAGGAAGTTGCTTCAGCATGAGCAGGGAGGGAGACGACGAATACACGACGCACGGGATCCCCTCATTTCAGACCGAGGCGCGGCTGATCCGGCACCTCCAGCGATACAGGAACGAGTTCTTCAGGGACTTCGTCTACGGCCGGCGCCTTGAGGAGTGGCTTGAGTGTCGTGGTCTGCCTTGCCGCATTCCAGAATACGACTTCTACATCACCGGTCCCGACTGGACCTTTTTCGAATACCGGATCTACGAGATTTCCGATCTGGCCAGCGGGATCAAACGCCATGTGGGCGTTCACGGTGACGGCTGTGTGGTGACATTCTCCAGCGTGGAAGAGGACATTCTCGTTGCGGATGACATGGCAGATCTACCCGACCCCGCAGCAATGCTCGGGTGGATTGAAAAAAACCTCAACTTTGGCGGCACCAACTGCTCCGCACCTCAGGAAGCCTGACCATGGGACGCCCGCTGCCAGACGATTTGAAAGTGGCTGTCGACATCCTTGTCGCTGAACTGAAGGTCCGCCTCAAGGGAGACAAAGTGCGAAGCGAAAAACTACTCTGGGATGATGAGACGGCGGCCTTCGACCTTCCTCCCCACGCCATCGTCTTCCAACTCGAGCTGTCCTCAGGCCGCCGGATGCTGGCCAGCGTCCTCCCCTGGGGTCTCTCTCCAGAATTTCGGTATCTCGATGGAATTTCCGACCACATCAAAAACGCCTCTGAAAAAGCTAAAATATTCTCCCAAGCCTACCCCGGCAATTGTCCCACCCCGCCTGATACCCTTACCGCAATATGAACATTAAAGCCCAACTCGATGACTCCACCATCCTTCGCAGCGAGGATCGCATCAAAGAGTTTCTTGCCAGCGCCGTCTTTTATCCGGCCTCCCGCCTTGACCCCCGTCCGGTCATGGAGCTTGCGGGCAATTTCAGCAACTTTGTCTACGTGGACTACAGCCTAGGAGCCAAACGGGTCGAGGAGGGACTCTGCGAGCCACGGTTCGCCGGCTACCGCGTTGCCGAGATCGAGGATGTCGAACCCGAGGGGTTTCTCGGATGTTCATGGAAGGATCTGCCGCCTCATATCCGCCGCGTTCCGGAGCGCATGAAGAAGCCGTTTATCAAAATCGCCCGGCTCAAAAAGCGCCGCAAGGCAGATGGCGATTCTGGCGCGGAAGAAATCTGCATTCTCTACATCTGCGGCGAGGCCCTTACGATTTATGAAGCCCTTTACCGCCGCCGTGATTTGGCCCCGGGCTGCCTTGCCTATATCAACCCAGGGATCTATGAGGGAGGCAACTATCTGGATTTCCCCGGCATCCTTGCCCACAGGCTTTTAATCGATGTGGAATGGTGGCTTCCAAAATATTTGCTCCACGATTTCAGCGGGATGGACGAGCGGGCCGAGGATTTCTTTGCCATCCATCCGCTCTACGAGCCGGAGGATGACCCCGAAGGCCAGTCTGACGATGTTTCCCCCTCGCCTTTGGCTCTCCACCGGCTCAAAAATCCCCTTGATCCCATGGAAGTGACCATCGCCCAATGCGATGCCGTATCGAGGGTGCATCTGAGGGCTTGCTTCGAACGCAGAGAAAACGAGCGCAAGGCCAAGAAGAAGCGTGGCCTCCGGACCCCAAAACCACAAAGCTGAATCCCACCTCAACCCACATCACGCCCATGCCTGACAACGACACCATCGAATCCTCCGCCTCCGACTTCGGCACTCCCTTCCGCGCCCTCCTCGATCACTGCGAGAACAAAGGGCTGAAATTCCGCGCGAACCAGAAAAAGAAGCGGATCAAGCTGACCCTCTGCCGTCGTCACGCCCTGTATAACTGCAACCTCCAGATCACCCACGATGACGGCGTTTTTCAGATCCACCTCAACTACCCTGTCCTCGCCAAGGATAAGAAGATGCGCCCCGCTGCGGCCGAATTTGTCGCCCGCGCGAATTACGGCATGGTGATCGGGAACTTCGAGTTCGATATGCGCGACGGTGAAGTCCGCTACCATGTCGGACACCTCATCGTTGACGGGCATCTTGACGAGGACACCATCGGGCACCTCATCTCGACCGCCCTTTACACGGCCGACAGGTATTTTCCGTCGTTCATGCAGCTCCTTTTCGGCGGCCTCACTCCTGGAGACGCCGTCTTTCTCGCCGAATTGGACATTCACAGCGACCGAGTGGAGGATAGTCCGCCCGTCCAAGCCACTCCCCCCGCTTCCGATAATACCGAGCGCACGGAAAAGCCCGCAGAGTCCGCCAAGCCTGTGGAAAATGAGCCTGCAGCCCGTCGAAATATGCAGACTGAACCCGCTGCGGCGGAGGGATTGGCGGCTCAATCCCAGGAACCCCCGACCGACCAGCCGAAACCCGCCGGAGAAAATCCATCTGCCGCGGCGGAGGAAAAGGATCGACCATGAAAAACATCCTCCCTCTTCGCTCGCTTCTACTGCTCCTTGCCTGCCTCGCGCTGCCACAGCTCACGGCTTCGGCCGGCAGCTACATCTGCAAATACCCGTCAGGCGACAGGATCTTCCAGTATGACGGCGGCTACCTCTGCGAATACCCTTCAGGAAAGCGCCTCTACAAATGGGAGGCCCCCTACATCTGCAGCTACCCCTCCGGCAGCCGACTGTTTTCCTTCGACGGGGAATACTTTTGCAAATACCCCTCTGGAGACCGGATCTATGCTTGGAAGCCGACCTACATTTCTGACTATCCATCCGGGAACCGGATCTTCGCCTTCGACGAGAAATACGCGACCCGCTACCCTTCAGGAGACCGCCTTCTGCAATTCGACGGACCTGTTCCCGTTGCTTTTGTCATCTCCATCCTCACCGGCCTGCTCTGATCCCTTTTCATTGTGAATCCTCACCTGCCTCCCAGATCCAAATTCAGTTTCGGCACCGTCGTTGTAAATCACGACAAATCACTCCTGCTCCTCCGGGAGCCGAAAAACCATCACGATGGTTTCGTCTGGACTTTCGCCAAGGGCACTCCCGAGCCCAAGGATCCCGAGAGGCTCAAGACTTTGGCCAGGGAAACTGGAAATCCCTACGTCGGCGAGCGCCCGATGGAATCCCCGCAGGATACTGCCCTGCGCGAATCCCGCGAGGAATATGGGTGGGACTTGGAAATCCTCCGTCCGATTCCTCACTGGTTTACCGGGCCGCAGTGGGCGAATTATTTCTTTCTCGCGCGCGCTGTGACCCCGCTCCCTGACGGCCCGTGTTGGGAGACAGAATCCGTCCGATGGTTTTCCTGGGACGAGGCAGAGCAGGCCATAGCAAAAACGCTCATACCCCACCGGCGGCAGCGGGATTTCGAGATCCTTGCCGCAGCACGAAAAGTTGCCGCCCGAGACCAATTGCCGCCGCAGTCCATCGAATGGAGCCCTGGAAACATCCGGATCCGCATCGGCGAAGGGGTAATGGGCGCAAACATCGAAATGGACCTCAATGACTTCTGGAAAGGTCTCTATCTGGCGGCAGGGGCAATGGAATCCGGCAGCACCTTTATTGAAAAGCTTAAGGAATCAGGACAGAAATGTGGCGATCCGCTTCTCCTCCAGGCATTCTTTCTCTCCACGGCCGTCCTGCTCAGGCAAATCAGTCATCGTGGCCTTCCCCCGCCCGACACTGAACCGGAATTCCCTGAAGGCCCGCCGTGGTGGGACCTGATCGCCCGCGGCGGCATTCGCAGAGCCTTTTATTCGATTTACGGTGGGCCGCTCACCGGCATACCCGGAGTTGCATGGGACGCCGCGAACTGGTGCCGTATCGCGGCAAACTGGGTTCCAGAGTTTATTCTTGGTGCAGATCAGGAGGCTCTGGCGGCCTGGTGCGAATCGTTCTCCGCAGGACTGGATTTTCGCAATGAAGACTGAACCGCCGTCCCTCGCGCATTTCAGGCCGGTCCTGCCGTAGCAATCCCAAAAAATACCAAAGCCAAAATGACAAATATTGACCCTCAAATCCTTCAGGTTTCCGAGATTTACCAATTCCAGCAGGTGATTCTATCCGGTTGGGTGTTCGACCCCGGCAGCACATTCTTTATCGATCTGTTCTGTCAGGAATACGGAGCACTGAAGGCAGGTGCAAGGGAGGCCGGAGGAAAAAAGTTTGCCGACTCGATTTCAGTCAAAGACGTTGCTGACCCAGAGGGTCACCTCATCACATTCGCCCCGCCCGAGGCCCCGACTCTCTGCCGGTTTATTTTTATCTGCGTGCGCCCCCAAGCCCGCTTTTTCACCGCTGAGATTTCAGGACGCGTCCCCCTGATGCTCTGCGAAAAACAGGAAGATGGCGGTCACTCCCTCCACGGTCCCCTCAAGAATAAAACCGCCAAGGCCTTTCTGGAAAAGATCCGCGAGGCCCTGAGCCCTGAATCACCCGTTTCCACGGAAAATCCCACTCGCCCAAATGTTTCAAACCCTCTATAAGATTCCCTAATGATTCCCTCCGCCATTCGCAATCTCATCCGGCAAGGGGAAGATTCCTCACGTCAGTTCAAAGAGGATGTGACCAATGCCGATTCGCTCGCGGCGGAGATGGTGGCCATGTCAAACGGCACCGGCGGAACGATCCTCATCGGGGTCGGGGATGACGGCGCTCTGCCCGGTTTGTCCGCTGCGGACGTGCGCCGCATCAACCAACTCATCTCCAACGCGGCATCGCAGAACATCCGGAGCCCGATCACGCCGCGCACGGAAAACATTCCCGTCGGCAAAGGGCGGGTCGTCATCGCGGTCACGGTTCCGGAAGGCTTGGACAAACCGTATTTCGACCGCAACGGGGTCATCTGGCTGAAATCCGGTGCCGACAAGCGCCGTTTGAACTCAAAAGAGGAACTCCGCCGGTTGTTTCAGAGCGCCGACCAGTTCCATGCGGACGAACTTCTGACGAAGGCCGGAATCGAAAAACTCGACAAGATCCGCTTCCGGGAATTTCTACGCGAGTATTACC
>QYQL01000036.1 GCA_007280915.1 Verrucomicrobiaceae bacterium
ACACTCAAACGGCGACTTCTCCCTCCTCCATCGCCCTCCCGAACACGGTTCTCTCCCTCTCGTGGTCCTCCATTTCCCAACTTCCAGACCTGTCCAGCTTTGATCGCGCACTTTTGTCCAGGTTTGTTTGCAGCGCCACAATTTTCCATTTGCGTGTTGACAACGCGTCTGAATGGGAGATTCTACGCGTTCGCGCAAAACGACATTTTGCCGTTGGTCCTGGTGGTCGCCCGTTTTCAACAGGCGGCCGGATGCGCCCAGGGAAACCCGGCAGAAACAGAAAGAAAATCATCATGCCAGTTCGTCTCGGTCGGTTTGAAATGCCGAAAACGCTCGTCAAAGACGAGTCCACTGCAACGGAGATCTATGCCAAGTTCATCGCCGAGCCCTTCGAGGCCGGCTACGGACACACTCTTGGCAACTCCCTCCGTCGCGTTCTCCTCAACTCGCTGGAAGGCGCCGCCATCACCTCGGTGAAAATCGAGGGGGCTCCTCACGAGTTCACCAGCCTCCCCGGTGTCGTTGATGACGTCGTGGACATCATCCTCAATCTCAAGAAGGTCAAATTCAAAGCCCATGACCATGAGGTCCGCAACCTCAAGCTGGCGGTGAACAAGGAAGGCGCCGTCAAGGCCGGCGACATCGAGAGCACCGCACAGTGCGAGGTGCTCAATCCCGAGCAGATCATCTGCACGCTCGACAAGAAGCAGAAGTTCGAGGCGGAGTTCGAGATCAAGGTCGGCCGCGGATTTGCCACGGGGGATGAAAACAAGAACCCCGAGCAGCCGATCGGCGTCATTGCCATCGATTCGATCTTCTCTCCGGTCACCCGCGTGAAATACGCCGTCGAGGCGACCCGTGTCGGCCAGCGCACCGATTACGACAAGCTCATCCTTGAGATCTGGACCGACGGACGCATCACCCCCGACGACGCGCTGCTCCAGTCCTCCGCCATCATCCGCCACCACCTCGATGTGTTCGTCGGCTTTAACGACGAGCAGGTCGAGTTCGACGAAACCCCGCAGGAGGTGAGCCAGGAGAACACGCGGATGAAGAAGCTCCTCAACATGAGCGTGAACGAGATCGAGCTCTCGGTCCGCGCCGCGAACTGCCTCAACAACGCGAACATCACGAGCGTCGGCCAGCTTGCCATGAAGACGGAATCCGAGATGCTCAAATACCGGAACTTCGGCAAAAAGTCGCTCAACGAAATCAAGGACAAGCTCCAGCAGCTCGGCCTCGGCCTCGGAATGAAATTCGAGACCGGCATGGTCGAACTCCCGCCCGAGCCCGCCGACAAATAAGGATCAGCCATGCGCCACCGCAAAAAAACTGTCAAACTCGGACGCACGACCGCCCATCGCGATGCCCTGCTCGCGAACCAGGTCTGCAGTCTCATCGAACACAGCCGGATCAAAACCACCCTCGCCAAAGCCAAGGCCGTGCGCCCGCTTGCGGAGAAAATGGTGACACTCGGCAAGCGCGGAGACCTCCACGCCCGCCGGCTCGCCGCCGGACATCTCGGACAGAAGGATGCCGTCAAAAAGCTTTTCGCCGAGATCGCCCCGCGTGCCGCCGCCAGAAAAGGCGGATACACCCGGATCATCAAGCTCGGGCCGAGGCAGAGCGATTCCGCTCCCATGGCATTCATCGAGTGGGTTGATACCATTGTCATCGAGCCGGCTCCCGAGCCCGAGAAAAAGCCCGCCAAGAAGGCGCCCAGGAAGCCTGCCGCCGCAAAGTCGGAAAAAGCTCCTGCTCCCAAAAAAGAAAGTTAACCATACCGCAGGCCCCCGGGGTGACGTGACTGGTGTCACGGCCCCGACCGGGTCCTGCTGATCGAGTGGATGATTTCTCCCGAGAAATCCCCCGACGGAACCGGGCGGGAACTAGCTTCCCGCCCGTTTTGTTTTTCTTGAAAACCGCCATATCCGGGCTTGCAACCGGTCGCAAATTGTGCGTATGGTCGACGAATTATACGATTCCCGACCCGTATTCCGGAAGATGGTTGGCTTCCGGTCGGCTGGTCATTTATTTTGTGTGTGGAGTCAAGGGATGAGACGGTTGACTGGAAGCGATGAATTTTGAAACTGGATTTTCGATGAGCGATCCCCTGAGGACCCGTGGAGGGCCGGGGAGCTTCGGGCGTTTTGCCTCGCGAGAGAGCGCGCGCACCCATCAGGGGGACTACCCTCCTGTGCTCCCCTCGTCAACCACCCGCAAGGCCTTCACCGAGAGGCCTGTCAGCCGCCGGATCATTATCACTGCCACGCCGAAAGGAGGTGTCGGAAAATCATTTTTTCTCATCAACCTCGCCGATTGGCTGGCGGAAAAAAACCTGAGGGCGGTGTGTTTCGATACCGATTGGGCGAGCGGCACGCTGACACGGTTCTATCCGGAATCCCGGTTCCTCACGAGCAGCGACGAGGATGGTTTCCAGGAAATTTTGAACAGCCTGGACGAGGCTGACCTCATTCTGGTGGACGGGTCACCCGCTTCGATTCCCGAACTGGCGGACTGGATCGGAAACAACGGGCTGGCCGGAGACCGTTCGCTCGGCGAGATCGGCGTGACGTTTGTTTGCATGGTCGAGGAGGACAAGGACACGGTTTTTCAGGCCGGGGAAATCTGCCGCCGGCTCGGTGCCAGCGTGGACTGGCTTGCCGTCCGCAACTTGAAGACGAGCCCCGCCACGGAAATCTACGACAACAGCAAGACGCGCCAGGAGCTTCTTCGCCTGGGCGCCGGGGAGATCACGATCGCCCGGTTGCCGTGGAATCTTTTGAGCATCATGCAGCGCACGAGCAAGTCGCTGTCCGGGCTGATGCAGGACAAGTCGCTGTCCCTTTTGGAGAGGCACCGCCTGCGATCCTACCAGGAGCGGCTCTTTGAGCAATTCGCCGCCATGGAATCAGTGCTGCTTCCGCGTGTGACTCCCCATGTGGGAGCGGGAGCCCACGCACGCGACGGAAAAGGCTCTGTTCGTCCGCGTATTGCCCCCGAGGAAGTATGACCTCCTTTGCTCCCCATGCCCTGTCCCAGTCGCAGCCGACAGGCCCGCTCCAGAACAAGCGGCTGATCCTGACCGCCATCGATAAAGGCGGGGTGGGCAAGTCGTTTTTTTGCGTTCGACTGATCGAGTGGCTCCGCGAAGTCCGCCGGTCGTTCATCGCTTTCGACCCGGATTACAACAACAGCACATTGACGCGGTTTTATCCCGAGGCCCAGTTCCTGAACATCGGGCACAGCGAGAATCTCGACCTCATCGTCGAGGCGCTTGACTCGACGGATGTCGTTCTGGTGGACGGGGTGGGCGCCGAGCAGAGGATTTTTATGGACTGGATGGAGGAGACCGATCTCCTGAAGGTCAAGGACAGCCTCGGTCTTTCGGTGACGCTCGTGCTGATCATCGAGGAGGACAAGGACACGGTCTTTCAGGCCGGGGAGGTCGCCCGCCGGGTCGGCAACAAGGCCGAGTGGCTCGTCGTCAAGAATTTCAAGCAGAGCCAGTCGCTCCGCATCTACCAGAACAGCCGGGCCCGCGAGGATCTTCTGCGGATCGGTGCCAAGGAGATCAGTCTGCAAAAACTGCAGGAACACCTCACCACCATCCTGCAGATGAACTCGTGGACCATCCCACAGGCGCTGGCCACCAACACGCTGAACCTTCTCGACCGCCAGCGCCTGATTGAGTATACTCGGGCGTTGAACGACCAGCTGTCCGCCGTGCAATCCATCCTTCTGCCATGAACGAAA
This sequence comes from Verrucomicrobiaceae bacterium, assembly GCA_007280915.1. Classification (GTDB taxonomy): domain Bacteria; phylum Verrucomicrobiota; class Verrucomicrobiia; order Chthoniobacterales; family Terrimicrobiaceae; genus QYQL01. Next base: position 3,757 of record QYQL01000036.1, read on the forward strand.
ACCCCGAGATCCGCGCCAAAGTCCTCGAATGGCAGCGCCGCCATAACATCCAAGACAACGATCCGGCTCTCGCCCTCATCGACCTTTTGGATATTTATTACCGCCAGCCGGCGGTTTTGCAGGCGTCGGTTTCTGATGGGAGGCCCGTCCAGCCGTTGGTGAGTGCGGAGGCGCTCTCCGAGGCGGTTCGCACCACACTCCAGCCCTCGATCGACCGCCTGGTTTCCCAAGTGCAGGAGATCCCGCGCGCGGGAGCCCTTGCCTCACCGGGCGCAGAGGCGCTCTCGGATTCCGTGCGCCACGCGCTGCAGCCCGCGCTGGACCAGCTGCTGGAAAAAATCCAGCACACGCCGGCGGCGGCCGCCGCTCCGATCAGTTCGGAGGTTCTTTCCGATGCCATCCGCATCTCGCTGCTGCCCTCGCTCGACAGGGTGACATTCCAATTCCAGGAGCTTCAAAAGAAGCTGGAGGTCACCGATGTCGAGGAGACGCTCAAAAAGATCGAGGCCTACCACGAGAATATCGACTACTGCACCAAGAAGCTGGATGTGGTCAAGAAAGAGGCCGATGCGCTGATCGTGAAGCTTGAGAAGGCCAGTTCGCAAATCAAGCCGATCACACGTGGCGCCGTGCTGATGCTTATCGTGATCGCCGCGATCATCGGCTATATAGTGGCTGTCGCTGTGCATTGAAAAGGCATTTCCAGAGGAGCCTGGAATCCTGTCCGGCGGGAGGAGACCCGGTGTCATGAGCTGGCCCCAATCTTTTCTCATTCCGGACTGGAAGACGCTGCGGAACCGGATGCCGGGTTACCTGCCCGCTCTCATCGGCATCCTTTTTCTGGTGGTGATGGTGGCCTGTGCGTCGAGCATCACGACCCGCACGCAGATTTCCGTTGCCGTGATGGTGATGGCCGGCTTTCTGGCCCTGCGGCATTTCAACGAGCAGGAGACCGTCCGGGTCATCTTCCTGATCCTTGCGGCCTTTCTCTCTGTCGACTATTTTTACTGGCGGACATTCACGACGCTCACCTACCACGATCCGCTCAGCTTCTGCTTTGCGATGATCCTGTATTTTGCGGAACTCTACGGGTTCATCGTCTACATCCTCAGCATCTTTGTGAATGTCGATCCACTCGACCGGCGTCCGCTTCCGCTCGCGGGGGACCCGGAACTCTATCCCACCGTGGATGTGATGATTCCGACATATAACGAGGAGCCCGACCTGCTGGAGGTCACCCTGCTCTCGGCGCTTGAGATGGAATACCCCAAGGATAAGCTCAAGGTTTATCTGCTCGACGACGGAGGGACCGACCAGAGATGCCAGTCGGAGGATCCCGAGTTCGCCGCAGCTGCCCGGCAGCGCCGGCTGGAACTCCAGGCCCTGTGCCAGAGGTGGGGTGCGCACTACCTCACCCGGAAGGAAAATATCGGATCGAAGGCCGGGAACATCAACAGCGGCCTTCAGCACAGTAACGGGGAACTGGTGGTTGTCTTCGACGCGGACCATGCGCCGACAAACGACTTTCTCAGGAACACGGTCGGCTGGTTCCAGCATGATCCGAAACTCTTCCTCGTCCAGACCCCGCACTTTTTTGTCAACCCCGATCCGATCGAGAAAAACCTCCAGACCTTCGCGACCATGCCGGGCGAGAACGAGATGTTCTACAAGGTCATCCAGAAGGGCCTGGATTACTGGAACTCCGCATTTTTCTGCGGTTCGGCGGCCGTGCTTCGGAGGCAGTGCCTTGCCGAGACCGGAGGCATCGCGGGGGAGACGATCACCGAGGACGCCGAGACCGCGCTTACCCTGCACGCGCGCGGCTACAACAGCGCCTACATCGGCATCCCCATGATCTCCGGCCTTTCGCCCGAGACTCTCACCAGCTTCATCGGGCAGCGCATCCGCTGGACGCAGGGCATGGTCCAGATTTTCCTTCTCAAGAATCCCCTGCTAATTCCCGGGCTCACTCCGCCCCAGCGGTTTTGCTACTTCAGCAGCTGCTTTTTCTGGTTTTTTGCCTACGCCCGCGTGGTCTTCATGCTGGCGCCGCTGTGCTTCCTGATTTTCGGGCTGAAAATCTACGATGCGAATTTCGTGGACTTCACCGCCTTCGCCGTCCCCCACCTGCTCGCCGTGTTCATGGTCTCGGACTTTCTTTTCGGAAAAGTCCGCTGGTCGTTTGTTTCCGAGCTCTACGAGCTGATCCAGTCGGTCTTCACTCTGCCGGCCATCGCAAAGGTTTTTCTCAACCCCCGCGCCCCGACGTTCAAAGTCACGGCAAAAGGCGAGACGCTTGGCGAGGACTACATCAGCCCGCTGGCCAGGCCGTTCTACATTCTGCTGATCCTGAACTCCCTCGCGGTCGCGTTCGGCATCGGGCGGCTCGTTCTCACCCCGGAGACCAGCTTCCCAACCGGTGTGACCATGCTCTGGGCTTTTTTCAATGTTTTCATCCTTCTGGCCGCGATGGGCACCCTCTTCGAGAGGAGGCAGCGGAGGGCGACACCGAGAATGCCGGTAGCCATGGAAGTCCGCATCAAGCTCGGGAAGAAAATCTACACGGCGGAGCTGCGCGACCTCTCGATTCAGGGATGCGGGGTGGTCCTGGATCCCGCATACGAGTCGCTTTTCGTCGAGGGCTCAAAAATCGAGCTGACGGTCCCCGGAAATTCCAAGATGGAGGAAACTCCGATCCATATCGTGGTCCGCAACGCGCGGCGCGAACCGGGAGCCCTCTTTGTCGGCGGCCAGTTCGATCATGCCTCCCTTGAGGAGATGAAGCTGAAGGTCCAGCTGGTCAACGGAAGCAGCCAGCGGTGGGTGGATTTCCAGACGACCCGCGAACGCCGGATCGGAGTGATCCGCAGCGCGCTCTTCCTCCTGACGCTGGGAATCCGCTATTCGCTGCAGCATTTCGGCCACGTCATGCTCGCCGCCAACTCGAAACGCACAGGAAAATCCTTTAAACCAAGCCCGCAATCCGTTTGAACATCCCATGAACATGAGAGTCCACCACCACTGCAAAGTCCGAACCGGCATCGCCGC
>QYQL01000132.1 GCA_007280915.1 Verrucomicrobiaceae bacterium
ATCGTGGCGGATTCGGGATGGTGCCATATGTGAACCACAATCGCTCTGGAGGGGGTTGTCAGGTTTTGCGATGTGAACTATTGTCGTTCCCATGCAAATCCAAGCACCCCATGAACACAGCGCCCGCCAAGCCATGCCATCGAGGGAGTCGGGCGGGGGCATCATCTGAGGCTCGGGGGAAAACGCGCCATGCCAGCCAGAAAGCCCAAACGCAAACGTTCGCCCCGCCTGCGGAACATGCAGTCCGCTGCCCAGGGAGGCGGATGGCTTTGGATCGAGAAGGAAGCCATTGATCGGATCCTGATCAAGGCCACGGGGGTGGAGTCCGGTCTCATGGTTGCGGTCTACGCGAGCCTGTGCCGCCTTTCCAGCGACCGTGGCAACTCGACGATGGTGAGCGCTGGCACAGCCTTGATCAGCAAACTCTCCGGTTGCTCGCGAAGCACCGTTCTGCGTGCGGTCGCCGCCTTGGAGCGTGTAAATCTCATCGCAGTCCGGCGCATCCGCCGCGGAAAAACCAATGACGAGAACGCGTATTTTTTACTCGCGTGCAACCTCCGGAAATCCGCGCAGACACTAGTGTCAGAAAGAGACGACCCTAGTTCCTGTGAGACACCAGGGGTAGTGTCTGAAAATGGGGTGTTTTCAGACACTGAGCTTAAAGAAAGGAACTCAAAGAGTTCCCTTTCTATAAAAGCAAAGTCGCCTACGGCTGCTGCTGCTGCTGACGCGCAGCGCGCCGGGCGATTTGCCGGCAAAGACGGCCTCCAGATCCAAGGTCTTGATGGCTGGTGAAACAAGTCTATGCAAAACCATACCACAGCAAGTATCGCAGGGAAGACCATCAGCCAGACGGATCGTAAGGAGGAGATCCGGGATCGCAAATTCCACGAGCACTGCCCCCTGGCCGACGCCTACCTCCGCAAGGCGGAGACGGGAACACCCGTCCGGCCGGAGCAGCACCGGCTGGTTATGCGGTGGCCCATGTTCGATTGCATCGAAGAGCTTCAAGCCGAGCACTGGGAGTTTGGCGGGTCGACGCTGTTGCCGGGTCTTTTGCTCCACGGTGCAAGCGGCACCGGGAAGACGACCTCGGCCTACCTTGCGATCAGAGAATCCTTGGAGTGCTGGAGATCATTTCACAAGGGAATCCCGGATGTGATCGCCGTGCGGGCCGTGGAGATGGGGCGCAACATCAGCGAACTCTCCCGCACCGGCGGCGATGAGTTCCAGGATTTTCTGACCGGGATGGCCTGCACCGGGCTTCTCTTTATCGATGACCTGGACAAGGCGAGGTTCACTCCGCGGGTCGAAAGCGAGATTTTCGACCTGCTGGAATACCGGGAGAAGCAGGAGCTGGCGGTGGTTGTGACAACCAATCTCAAAGGCCGGGAGCTGGAGAAGATGTTCTCCCGCCACGTCGGATCGGCCATCGTCAACCGGCTGCGACGGATGTGTGTGCCGATTGACTTCGACCACGCAGGATTTGACCAGGCGGCAGCTCTTGCGGCCATTCAGGAGAAGATCCGGCATGATTTCTTGACGGAGGCAAATGCCAATCGCGCGTGGCATTTGGGCCAGGCCGACACAGCCTCACCTTAGCTGGCGTCCGCCCGCTTCCTCCGGAGTTCAATGACGCGCATGAGTTCCGCCATTGCCTCGGCGGTGCTGCGGTGCTTTGTCGGCTGGGAGTCGGGGATTATCCGGATCAGGTCCGCATTTTTGTCCTCCGGCAAACTTCCGTCGGCGTTGAGTTTGACGGGATCCCAACTGGTGGTGTTGCCGTTGCGCAAAGCGATATGTCCGCCGAGCTTCTCGAAGCATTGGGAGGAGTTGAAAGCCAGCAGATCGCACGGGTCCTTGACGTTGTAGAGCTTGAAAAGTTCCCTGGTGAGCTCCTCGAACTTGTGCAGGGCAAAAGGCAGGCTGCCGTGGATTGAGGCGGCTTCGCAGGCGGTGAGGCACCTGGCAAAAAGCACGTCGACGCACACGAAAACATCCGGCCCCATTTTAATTTTCCTCCAGTGCCGGCGCCGTTCATAAACCGCCTTGGAAAACGGCCCTCCCTCGTCGCTGGTCGGCTTGGCGAGCTCCCCGAGAAGCCACCGGGCGGATGCGCCGGTTTCTACGGCGATTTTTTCCGCGGCCTCCTTGGTCATGTGGCGGATGCCGCAGGACGCCTTCTTCACGAAGGAGACGGAGAGGCCGATCGTCTTGGAGAAGTTTTTTTCCTGTCCGTAAACCGGCCCGATGATCGCGCGGAGTTTGGCCAGGGGAGTGCGGCTTTGGGATAGTGCCATATGTGAACCACAATCGTTCGTGAGGGGGTTGTCAAGTTTTGCGATGTGAACTACTGTCGTTCCCATGCAAATAAAAGCACCCCATGAACCCGCTGCCTTCACCCGGCAGGAAACCGCGCAGATCCTGCGCATGAGCCTGCGGACGCTCGACAACGCGAAAGCGCGGGGAGCGATCGGATACGTTCAGGCGGGAGGAAAAATCCTGTTCCGCAACTGCGACATCGAGAGCTACCTCTCCCGCCACGCCATCCCTCCGAGGGAGTCGAGTTGGGCGATCTGCTGAGACCGGGGCCATGCAAAACCATCCGGCAAACAACCGAGACAGGTGCTGTGAGAGCTCCTGGGAGGCGAGCGACACGGAGATCCGATGCAACGTGCGCGCGGCCCTGGAAGAGATGCGGGAGTCCGTCGTGGCGTGCGGCTACCGGTGGGATGGCTCGGGGAGATTTCTGGCGATCATCGACGAGGTGATCAAGCGCACCGAGAATTCCGGATTTGAAACGATGGTGATCGTGACCACGGCCTCAAAGCTGCTCTGCCTCCATACGAATTTTCTGCTCTTTGACGAAGGGGAAATCTCCCTGTGAGCGCCACAATCACAAGACCGGGGATCACACCCGAAACGCTGGCGAAGGCAGGCGTTCGGGCGGTGGGCGAATCCGAGGCGGAAAGTCTCATCGGGATGAAGGCACCGGGGCTCGCGATTCCCTATACCGACCTTGGAGATCGCCCGCTGATGGTCAATGATCGGCACTTCCATCGGATCAGGCTCGCGGAGCCGAAGGGCAGCGCGAAGTATCTCTCGCCAAAAGATTCGGGCTCGCAGCTCTACATCCCGAAGAACCAGGAACCGGCGGGCACGACGCTCGTCGTGACGGAGGGCGAGTTCAAAGCCCTCGCGCTCGCAGAGGCCGGGATCCTTGCCGTTGGTTTGGGCGGGATCACCTCCGCGTTGAATGCCCGGAAGTTGATTCCGGCGCTGGCGGATTGCCTGAAGGTTTGGAAGATCGAAACCGTGGCGTTCCTGGGGGATGCCGACACCGCGCTGATTTACGACTTTTCGCGGGAGGCGACGAAGATGCGTGCGGCGCTGCCAAAAGGCGTGAAGCTCATCCTACCCCGCGTCCCGTTCGATGCGCCCAAGGGGATTGATGATTGCCGCGAGGAGTTGGGAGCCGGGTTCCCGGGATGGTGGGCGGAGATCATGGAAAGCGCCTTGGAAGTGCCGGAAAAGTATCCCGATTCCTCGCTCGCGCTGCGGCTCGTGATCCCATGCCTGCCGGCCATCGCGAAGGATTTTGACGCGCACCAGGCCCGGCTGATGAAGCTGGCCGGGGCGCTGGATGCGGTAACGGTGGAGCGGCTGGCGCGGGAAGTGAAGGCCGTGACGGGCACGACCACCACCGCATTCAAGAAGGCGGTCGAGGAAGGTGAGTCCCCGGTGCGGGAAGGCCGATTCGTCCCGACCGAGGAGGATCTGATCGTCCCGGTCGAAGTGTTCCCCGTGCCCGCCGGCGAACATGGCTATGTCGTCTGCGCCAATGTTATATTCCCCGTGGTCGCCAAGAGTATGCAGTGGTTCACGCGGGCCGGAAAAGTCCATGAGATCGAAAGCGACCCGGACGGGGCGAGGCTTGTTCCCATGGAAAAGGAACGTGCCGTGTCCGTGCTGGAGACGTTCGCCAAGGACAACAAGAAGCGGATCGCCCGGTATGAGGTCAAAGACGATACTTTCTACTGGCGCACGCGCACGATGCCGACCGGGAGCATGGACATCCTGCTGCGGACCGACGCCGCCCGCGAGCACCTGCCCAACATCCGGCAGCTCGTGTCGTGCCCGGTGCTGGTCGAAGTGGAGAATTCTCGGTGCGAAGTGCTCACCGCGGGCTACCACGAGCACGGGGGCGGCACCTACATCACGAAGGGCGAGGCCCCGCCAATCGTGCCGCTGGATACGGCGATCCAGTCGTTGCCCGACCTCCATGCCGATTTTGCGTTTTGTTCACCCTCCGACCTGTCCCGCGCCATCGCCGTCATGCTGACCGCGGCCATGAAGATGGGAGGGTTTATCAAGGACGATTCCCCGATTCATATTGCCGAGGCGATCGAATCGCAGTCGGGCAAGGACTATCTGCACAAGAGCCACAGCCGGATTTACAATGAGCGTCCGGCCGGGATCGCCCCGTGCAAGGGCGGGGTCGGGAGCCTGGATGAAACGATGTCCAGAACCCTCATTTACGGGAGGCCGTTCGTTTGCCTGACGAACTTTCGGGGCAAGCTGGAGTCAGCGATCCTGGAAGAGGCGATCCGAGGGCAGGACCGTGTCGAGTGCCGGGCGCTGAGGACAGCCGCCACGGTGGACTGCACGCCATTTATCTGGCAGCTCTCGACAAACGGGGCAGAGTTCACGCGCGACCTGGCCAACCGCTCGATCATCACCCGGATCCGCAAGCAGCCGCCAAGCTACAAGTTCAAGGAATACCCGGAGGGCTCGCTGATCGCGCATATCGAGGCGAACCAGCCGTTCTATCTCGGTTGCGTGTTTGCCATCGTCCGTGAGTGGGTCGCTTGCGGAAAGCCCCGGACCAACGACACCCGGCACGACTTCCGGACATGGACGCAGGTGATGGACTGGATCGTCCAGAACATCTTCCGCCTCGCGCCGCTGCTCGACGGGCACCGCGAGGAGCAGGCCAGGACGTCAAACCCCGCCCTCCAATGGCTGCGGGATGTGGCGAACGCCGCGATCCGGCAGGGGAAGGCCGGCAAGCAGCTCATCGCGCTGGACATCGGCGACATCTGCGACGACGCCGACATCGAACTGCCGGGGCGCAGGGAATCCACCGAGGAGGCGAAGTTCAAGATCGGTCGAACCCTCGGGAGCCTGTTCAAAGAAGCCGAGCAGATCGACGAGGCCACCGCCCGGCTGGTCGTGGATGGCATCACGATCACGAGGATCACCGGCAAGGAATATGACCGTGCCCGGCGCGAAGAAAGGGAACGGCACCATTACGTTTTCGAAAAGGACTCCGCCCCGTGCGCCCCATGTAATGGGGAAAGATATGAAACTGCTACGGAAAAGGATGAAGTCCCTACTGGGACTCCTTTACCCCGTCGCGTTTCTGGAGATTTACCCTTAACGCGGAGCACATGGGGCACTGCCTCGATCGCTGAAAAAGCCGATGCGCAGAGCAGTCTTGACCCCGGAAATGCAGGCAATGAACCCCCGGCCACAGAAGTCGTGATGGAGACCGCCCAGATCGCCGAAGAACCCGCTTCGCAACAACCCGCAGTGGTTCCGGAGAAGCCCGAAATCCAGGTGAAGCTGACGGTCGAGGCAGCAGCATTGGTGCGCCGCGTTCTGGCCACGAAAATGAGGACCGACGATATATCGATGATCATCAGCTACGCCGCCCGCCATGAAGTTCCCCTGGAAGTCATGGCAAGGGCGTCGCTCTGCCGTGCTCTGGAGGATTTCGCCAAGCGCCTCGACCCACCATACGAGTTCATGCCGTTGCTCGCCAGCGTGGCAAAGCGTTATGGGCACGAAACCAACGATACTATGGTGAAGGCTCTCCTCGGTGCCCCAAGCACTCCGCTGAAACGCCATTTCCAGGATGCTGTGTCGATCCCGCCCGAGGGTGGCAGCTTTATTGTCGCTCCCAAATCGTCGCGCGGATCCAAACGTGGGTTCCCGGGATGAGGAAAATTGCCGGAGTCGCTGATTGGAGCAATCCCGGTTTTTGCACAGTGCCCCATGTGCCCCATGTTGGGGGTAAATTCCCAGAATCGCTACGGAGGCAAGAGTATGTGCTTATGTATCTCATTGTTTGATAGATTGTTTTGCGAAGTTTCCCCCTCATGGGGCACATGGTGCACATGGGGCAGAGCATGGGCCTATCTCTCATGCTCCGTAGCAATTTCAGGCTTTACCCCCCTACATGGGGCACATGGGGCACATGGGGCACATGCGAAAATTATTGAGCCGCCGAGCAAGCTTGATCCCGGAAATGCCGGCAATGTTTTCCTCAACCTCGGCCACGGAAGCGGTGCAGTTCCCAAATCGCCGGGAAGGTCCGGCGACTACGATTTGCCGACCGTGGCCCGAAAGAGTTTGTAGTGGCGTTTGATGCGATCGATGTAATCCGTGTCGCCCAGCAGCACTTCGGTGAAAAGGTTCAGAATGGCGGGTGCGTGCCGACCTTGAGGAGACCCCATGTTGAGCACCGGCCCCATGAGTTCGGCGATGTCCTCTTTGGAAACTGGGTATTTGAACCACTTCCGATAGAAAGAGGCGCTTTCCCAGCCGTAGGCGATGACAGCCTCCGGCTTTTGCGTGAGAGATGAAAACACGGTGAAAAAAACGCGCCTGCAATCGCATCCCGGTTCATTGCAGAACATTTCAACGAACCCGTAGTCTGCTGGCGGAAGGTGGGACTTGTCCAAAACCATAACGGATCGTGTTTCGGCTTCGGCGAGTGCTGGCAGGCGGGAGTGAAGTGGCTCGAATGGCATGGGAGTGAAAATCTGACGGACTTGATGCGATGTTGTAAAGCGGGCTTTCTGGTGCGTTGACCGGACGCGGCGTATTGCGCAATCATCGCTGCTTCTCCCAAATGGATATCCTTCAATACACCGACATGGAACCCGGCAAACTGCGGAAGGCGTTTGATCGGGTCGTGGAGCATCTCTGCGCCGGGGACTTCCGGGCTGCCGATGTCAAAAAGCTAAAACCCACCGCTTACTACCGGGCCAAGTTGAGCGATGCGGACCGGCTTCTGTTCCGGTTCGGGATCCATGACGGGAAGACTTGTATCCTCTTGCTCGAACTCATCACGAACCACGCCTACGACAAATCGCGGTTTTTGAACGGTGCTGCTATTGATGAAACCAAGCTTGAGCTCCTGGCCTCGCCGGATGCCGTGCCGCCGGAGGATGCCCTGCCGCTGGCCTATATCAACCCTCGCGCCCGCCATTTTCAGGTGCTCGATAAGGTCCTTTCGTTCGATGACGCGCAGCAGGATGCCTTTCGACTCCACCCCCCGTTCATCCTCATCGGATCAGCCGGAAGCGGCAAGACGGTGCTGACGCTCGAAAAGCTGAAGCATCTGCCTGGCGAAGTCCTCTACGTCACCCATTCCCCATTCCTGGCCGAAAACTCCCGCAACCTCTACTACGCGTTCAACTATGACAATCCCCGGCAGGAGACATCGTTCCTTTCGTTCCGGGAGTTTCTGGAGACGCTGCATGTCCCGAATGGAAAGCCGATGACCTACCGGGAATTCGAGCGGTGGTTTGGCCGCTACCGCGCGTCGTCCCGCATCCGCGACACCCACAAGCTGTATGAGGAATTCAACGGCGTGCTCACGGGTTCGCAAATCGACCGGCCGATCCTACCGCGCGACGACTACATCGGACTGGGGGTTCGGCGCTCGATCTTCCTGCCGGAGGAACGACCCGCCGTTTACGACATCTTCGAGCGCTATCGCACCCACCTCCGAGAATCCGGCTTCTACGATCTGAACCTTGTCGCCCACGAGTCCCTGAAACTTTGCACGCCCCGCTACGACTGGATTGTCGTGGATGAGGTTCAGGATCTGACCAATATCCAGCTCCATCTCGTGCTCCAGTCGTTGCGGCAGTGGGACCAGTTTATTCTGTGCGGCGATTCGAACCAGATCGTCCACCCGAATTTTTTCTCGTGGGCCGCCGTGAAAAGCATGTTCTACGACCAGCGGCTGACCCGGGCTCCCGCCGAGATCACCAGGATCCTCAACACCAACTACCGCAGCTCTCCCCAAGTGACGGATGTTTCAAACCGCCTTCTGCTGTTAAAAAACGCGCGGTTCGGCTCGATTGATCGCGAGAGCAACTACCTGGTGACCTGCAACTCCACGGGCACCGGCGCGGTCGAGCTTCTCCAGGATGACGAGAAGACCCGTCGCGAAATCAACGACAAGACCCGCCGATCAACGCGACATGCGGTCATGGTGATGCGCACGGAGGACAAGGAGGCGGCGGGCCAATGGTTCCAGACCCCGCTCATCTTTTCGATCCAGGAAGCCAAGGGGCTGGAATACGAAAACATCATCCTCCTGAACTTTGTCTCCGACAGCGCTGCAGAGTTCACGGAAATCACCAGCGGGGTGTCGGCGGACGATCTGAACAAGGAGCTGAAATATGCCCGGGCAAAGGATAAGACGGACAAGTCGCTCGAAGCCTACAAGTTTTACGTCAACGCACTCTATGTGGCGCTCACGCGGGCCGTCCGGAATGTCTATCTGATCGAAAGGAACCCCGGGCACCGCCTGCTGGATCTGCTCGGCTTGAACACGCGCCGTGATGCCCTCAAGCTCGCGGAGCAGAAATCCACGGAGACCGAGTGGAAGGCCGAGGCGCGCAGGCTCGAACTCCAGGGCAAACACGAGCAGGCGGAACAAATCCGCAAAACCATTCTGACCGTGCAGCCGGTGCCGTGGCAGGTCCTCACTCCGGCCACGCTCGATGACCTCAAAAAGGAGGCGCTCGATCCTGACCACTACAACCAGCAGGCGAAGCATCTCATTTTCGAGTATGCGGTCATTTACGAAGCGCCGGGCATCCTGGAAACACTTGTGGGCTTGGGCTACAAGCGGGCACTCCGCCAATTCCATGTCCCCAGCCAGCACTCTGAAGAGCGTCCGGTCGTGCTGAAAAAACTCCAGCGCGACACCGAGGAGAAAAACTTTCTGGAGCTCCGCAGGAAAATCGGCCTCCACGGCGTGGACTTCCGGTCCCCGCTCAACCAGACGCCGCTGATGCTGGCCGCGCAGGCCGGGCACGCACAGGCGGTGGATTTGCTCTGCCGCGAGGGGGCCAACCCGGCCTTGCGCGATGGCTGGGGGCGAACCCCCTTCCAGATTTCCCTCCGCGAGGCCTATCTCGACAAAACCTACGCGAGCCAAAAGCTCAGCACCGTTTACAAGCAGTTGGCGCCCTCAGCCATCAAGGTGAAGGTCAATGGGCGGCTCATCAAAATCGATGCGCGCCACATGGCCTTCTTCCTCATCCATTCGATGCTGGCATGCTCGCAGAGCATCTGGCGATGGAAGATACAATTTGACCTGCCGGCCTTCGAAACCGGCGACTTCATCTTCGCTCTCGATCACTTCCCTGAGCACATCATTCCGGGCTACCGCCGCCGCCGCTCCTACATCACAAGCGTCTTGGCGGGGCACGAGGTCAGCCGCGATCTTCCGAGCAACATGCAGCTCTTTGTCCGCATCGCCTTCGGCAAATACATCCTCAATCCCACGATGGAAATCCAGATAGAGGATCAGTGGATCAACGCCTACGACCTCATGCACATCGACGAGCTTCGTCAGGAAACGGGAAACAAACCCCTCCAGTCCTACCTCGCCCATATCGAAAAGATCCGCCACAGGTTGGAGACTCTCCGCGATGCGAGCACAGCCGCGGACCAAGACAAATAGCCGGACGCGGGAGCTGTTCGGGTGGGTGGAGCGCAAGATCGCGTGTGTTCAACCTCTGCGGGGGCGGGATTGAAAATGCCTCCCGTGCGTTCGTGGCCGACTGATCCCGCCTTGATTCTCTCTTCACAACCGTGCCGGACTGCCGCACCGGCCTGTTTTATGCAACGCTCACGCAACTCGTGTTTTCTGTTTTTGCAGGTTGTGCGCGATGTGCGGGAAAATGCGGAAGATGCTCGCTTGCTCTCGTATCCCGTGGATTTCCGCTCCTTGCAGGCCAGTTCCAAAAATGGGCGAATGATGCAAATGATGCAAATTGGGTTTTTCCCCCAAAGTGGTACACGAGGAAATTTTATAGGAACACTTTGGGGGAAAAACCCTGTTTCGCTCATTTCCATCATTGCCGCCCCGATCAAACTCCGCCGGTTCAAGTCGGAGTGGGAGGGAGGGGCGCGTGTCGGGCGAGGAAGAGGCTCACTTTGACCCTCCATCCTCAACGTCACGTCTTGCACCCTCAAAGCCCCCCCTTAACCACTGCATCCCCGTGTCTGCTCCGCGCTATTCTTTGGGGCAGTGGAACTCAGCACGATCAGGAATTACAAATTCAGCGAAGTGTCGTCGGCGATGCAGAAGGCAATCCGCCGCGCCGATACCCAACTTGCCGGATATTGGGCGCTTGAGCTCTGGGCCAGCGGGTTCGGCAACTATGTGTGGAAGCGCCTTCTCACCGTGAGCGCGGAGGATTGCTGGGGCCTGATCACAGCGGAGGTCAAAGCACTGCATGATTCCTACCTGATCGTGAACGACAACGTGCCGGCCCGGAAAGCCAAGGGCCGGATCTTCATTTCCAAAGCGGTGATCATCCTCTGCGCGGCCAAGAAAAGTCGCGACCCCGACCATCTGCAAAATCTCGTCTATGACCAGTTGAAGGGCGTTGATGCGGACGCGCTCGCCGACGATCTCAGGAATGCGCCCGAATACGTGCCCATCCCCGACTACGCATTCGACTGCCACACCCGCAAGGGGAAGGCGTCAGGGGCCACGAAAGCGCAGTTCTTCTCTGCAGAGCACGCCGCCTTACAGCCGTTTCAGCCGGGGCTCTTTGATGGGTTGCTGGACCGATAAACGCGCATTCGCTTGACGCATGTATCATTTCTGATACATGTAAATCATGCCAGTATCGCCCCGTCCGCTTGCCGTTCGATTCTTCGCCACCGAGGCGGAAAACGAGCCAGTGAGGGACTGGTTGAAAAGGCTGCCGATCGATGAACGAAAAACCATAGGAGCCGACATTCTTGCCGTGCAATGGGCGTGGCCGGTGGGAAAGCCGCTCGTTGATTCTCTTGGAGGAGGATTGTGGGAAATCCGTTCCTCCCTCGGAGATCGAATCGCCCGAACATTTTTTACGATTCAAAATCAGGAAATCCTCCTGCTTCACGGCATCATCAAAAAATCACGCACCGCACCGAAACACGAACTCGATCTGGCACGCAAGCGCCTGCTCATCTACCTGAAAGCAAACCCATGAAAAAAAATCCTCACCGCGGCGGAGACTTCCAAGATTTTCTGGCAGAAGAAGGACTCCTGCCAGAAGTGGAAGCCCTCGCCATGAAAAAAGCCATCGCGTTGCAACTTCACCGCATTCTGGAAGAGGAGCAGGTGTCCAAGTCGCAATTGGCAGCCCGCATGAAAACCAGCAGAGCCGCGCTCGACCGGATTCTCGACGCAAAAACACCGTCTCTTACGATTACCACCATTGCGAAAGTCGCTGCGGCACTCGGGCACAGGGTGGATTTTCGGCTGGTTCCGGCCTGATCTGTTTCCGCGTTCGGCGACGGAAACCGTGCGTATCATAAACTCATTGGAGCTGATTTATGGAAACCAAGACCAAAACCTTTGATGCCGTCGACGAGTCCCGCAAATGGCGGGAAGCGACCAGCCTCAAGCTTGATGCCATGACCGCCAGCGAGCGCATCGCCTATTTGCGCACCGTCGGTGAACGCTACGCGAGCGAATATTTGTCGCGGCCGCCAAAGCCCGCTCTCGAAACCGCCGCAGCATCATAGCCTGCCACGCCCCGATTTGTGGCCCCCGAACAAGTGTGGGGCCAGCGCTGGCGGATCGTCACCCATGAGGGCTGCGCACGCCTCGGTCCTCGAAGTTCGTCGGATTCCGCGAGGCTTGGGATTTGTGAGGGCTTTCGGAATCTCCCCATACCACCCGCGCCTTCCGACTCCATTGTGAGGCCGCAGCAAACGCATTCCTACGCCTGATAAACGCTGTCTGAGGGGCGCGGGCAGCCAGGAACATTTCCGGTGCCAACATGGGGAGGGCGCGAAAAATGGTGAAAAATATGGTGTGATTCAGCGCTTCCACGTCGAGGCACCGGAGCAGGATAAAATTGGGGTGATAACGGATCACTCATCAGCCAAACCGGACAAGACCGGATCGAGCGCGGCGAGCACCGCGCAAATTACCAAGGCCCGCTTCGCGGGACTGCTCCAGCGGTGGC